>JAJAYJ010000001.1 GCA_026786275.1 Nocardioides sp.
CACGGCTCGGCGTACGTCGCCCGCCTGCGCGCGGGCGCCAGCCCCCGGGCGGTCTGCTCGGTGCCGCCCGGTGACGACTGGCCCGCGATGCTGGCGGAGGTGGTCGCCGCCGGCCACGCCGCGGGCCGGGGGGTGATCGTGTGCCTGCCCGACAGCAAGGACGTGACCCGCCTCGACGCCGCGCTCACCGCACTGCTCGGCCCCGGCCACCACGTCAGCCTGGGGGCCGGGGCCGGTCCGGCCCGTCGCTACCGGGAGTTCCTGGCCGTCTCCCGCGGCACCCGCCGCATCGTCGTGGGCACCCGCTCGGCGGCGTTCGCGCCGGTACACCATCTGGGCCTGCTGGTGATCTGGGACGACGGCGACGACCTGCACGCCGAGCCGCGCGCGCCGTACCCCCACACCCGTGAGGTGCTGCTGCTCCGCGCCGAGCAGGAGGGCGCGGCCGTGCTGCTGGCCGGGTTCGCCCGCAGCGTCGAGGCGACGTACCTGCTGCGCACCGGCTGGGCCCGCGAGATCGCGCCGACCCGGTCGGTGCTGCGGGAGCGGGTCACCGTCGAGGTCGTGGGCGGTGAGCAGGACCTGGACCGCGACCTGCACGCCATGACCAGCCGCTTCCCGCAGCAGGCGCACCGTCGGGTGCGCGAGGCCCTGGCCTCGGGCCCCGTGCTGGTGCAGACGCCGCGGCACGGCTACGTCACGTCGTTGGCCTCCGACCGATGCCGGCCGCCGGCCCGGGGCGGGGTGTGCACCGGGCCGCTGGCCCTAGCCCGGGCCACCAGCCCACCGGCCTGCCGCTGGTGCGGCACCGAGACCCCGGGCTGGTCCTGCGCTGAGTGCGGCGGCCACGGCCTACGAGCCCCGGTGCTGGGGAACCTGCGCACCGCGGAGGAGCTGGGGCGGGCCTTCCCCGGGGTCCGGGTCCACAGCAGCTCCGGCGACGGCGTGCTCGCGAGCGTCGGTGCCGAGCACGCCCTGGTCGTCGCCACACCCGGGGCCGAGCCGGTGGCCGAGACCGGTTACGCCGCGGTGGTCCTGTTGGACACCTGGTTGCTGCTGAGCCGCGTCGACCTGCGGGCAGAGGAGGAGGCGCTGCGACGGTGGAGCAACGCCGTCGGGCTCGTGCGTCCCGGGGGCCGGGCCATCGCGGTGGGTGACCCCACACAACCCGCCTTGCAGGCCCTGGTCCGCTCAGACCAGCCGGGCTTCGCCGAGCGGGAGACCCGGGAACGTCAGCAGGCGCACCTGCCCCCGGCGAGCCGGCTGGCCACGATCACCGGGTCCCCGGGTGCCGTGGACGACGCGGTCACCCTCCTGGCCGCGCCCGAGGCGCTGGAGGTGCTCGGGCCCGTCGCGGTCGGCGACCCGTCGCGGCAGGAGAGCCGGGTGGTGCTCCGGGTGCCCCGAGCCCGGGCCGCCGAGCTGTCCGGCGCGCTGGTGGAGATGCAGCGGGTCCGCGCGGCCCGCAAGCTCGACGCCGTACGCGTCCAGGTGGACCCGCCCTCGCTCTGAGCGGCCCCGCCTGTCGACGCCCCCGATCGACGACCCCGACGGCGGGGGTGTCGTCCTCGGCCGACGTGCAGCGACGGCCCCGGGGCGCCGCGGCGGCTGGGCCCCGCTCGTGGTGGTGGGGCTGCCGATGGTGCCGTGCCGTCCGCCTCTGGCGCCACCCGAGTCTCGGGCGAGCCGGAGCCGACCCGTCTGGGGGGAGCGGCGTGGGCACCGCGGGTCGCCTCCTAGGATGGACGTCGACCGGCACGACGGGCCTGAGAGGCCTCGGCGCCGCTGACCTGTCGTCGTGCGCTTGAGGAGATCCGTGGCCATCCAGCCGATCCGGCTCTTTGGTGACCCGGTGCTGCGCAGGCCCGCGATCGAGGTCGTCGACTTCGACAAGGAGCTGCGCACCCTGGTCTCGGACCTGACCGACACCATGCTGGAGGCGCCCGGCGCCGGGCTCGCGGCGCCCCAGATCGGGGTCGGCCTGCGGGTCTTCACCTGGCACGTCGACGGCGAGCTCGGCCACCTCATCAACCCGCGCCTGGTGCTCTCCGAGGAGCGTCACCTCGACGCCGAGGGCTGCCTGTCCATCCCGGACCTGACCTTCGACTGCGAGCGCGCCCTGGGCGTGGTGGCCCACGGTTTCGACCTGCACGGCAAGCCGGTGCTCATCGAGGGCTCCGACCTGCTGGCGCGCGCGATCCAGCACGAGACCGACCACCTGGACGGCGTGCTGTTCGTGGACCGGTTGGATCCGGTGGCCCGCAAGGCCGCGATGAAGGCGATCCGGGAGTCCGAGTGGTTCGGCCTCGAGCAGCCGACGGTCAAGGTCAGCCCGCACGCCACCTTCGGCTCGGGTCGGTGAGCGGGATGCGCCTGGTCTTCGCCGGCACGCCCGAGCCCGCCCTGCCTGCCCTCGAGGCCTTGCTCGCCTCCACGCACGAAGTGGTCGGCGTGGTGACGCGTCCCGACGCCCCGGCCGGCCGCGGCCGGAGCATGGTGGCCAGCCCGGTCGGCCGGCGCGCTGAGCAGCTCGGTCTCCCGGTCCTCAAGCCGGCCCACCCGCGCGAGCCGGAGTTCCAGGACCAGCTGCGGGCCCTGGAGCCGGACTGCTGCCCCGTCGTCGCCTACGGGGCGATGCTGCCGCAGTCGGCGCTCGACATCCCGGCGTACGGCTGGGTCAACCTGCACTTCTCCTGCCTGCCCGCATGGCGGGGTGCGGCCCCGGTGCAGCACTCGCTGTGGGCCGGCGACGAGGTCACCGGGGCGACCACGTTCCGGATCGTCAGGGAGCTCGACGCCGGCCCGACGTACGGCGTGATGACCGAGCGGATCCGACCCGACGACACCGCGGGCGACCTGCTGGAGCGGTTGGCCGAGGGTGGCTCCCAGCTGCTGGTGGCGACCATGGACGGCATCGCCCAGGGCGGTCTGCAGGCCCGGGCGCAGCAGGAGGAGGGCGTGAGCCTCGCGCCCAAGATCTCGGTCGCCGACGCCCGGGTCGCGTGGGAGGAGCCGGCCGTGGCGGTGGACCGTCGGATCCGGGCGTGCACCCCCCACCCGGGTGCGTGGTCCACCCACGAGGGCGAGCGGATCAAGCTCGCCCCGGTGCAGGTCACCGATCGGACGGGTCTGGCGCCCGGCGAGCTCGACGTCGCCAAGAACGCCGTGCTGGTCGGCACCGGCAGCACCGCGGTCCTGCTGGGGGAGCTCAAGGCCGTCGGGAAGAAGCAGATGGCCGCAGCGGACTGGGCGCGTGGCGCCCGGCTCGTCTCCGGAGCCAGATTCGGCAGATGACGGCACCCGGTTCGGCTACCGTCGCTCCCGTGACCGAGCGGTGCGCGAACCCAGCCGAGCCCGGCGCCGATGGCTGAGCCCCGATCTCGGGGAACGCAGCAGGGAGCAGGGCGCGGCGTGCGTGCCCGCGTCGATCCGGCACGCCTCGGTGCCTTCGAGGTGATGAAGGCGGTGCGGGTCGACAAGGCCTACGCCAACCTCGTGCTGCCCGCCGTGACCGCCCATCTCGGGCTGTCCGGCCGCGACGCCGCGTTCACCACCGAGCTCGCGTCGGGCGCGATCCGGATGCGGGGCAGCTACGACCCGATCCTGGCGGCCTGCGTCGACCGGCCGCTGCGCAAGGTGGAGGCCAAGGTCCTCGACGCGCTCCGGCTGGGCACCCACCAGCTGCTCTCGATGCGGGTGCCCGACCATGCCGCGATCAGCACCACCGTCGACCTGGTCCGGGCCCTGGTGGGCGCCGGCGCCGGCAACTTCACCAATGCGGTGCTGCGCAAGGTCTCGCAGCACGACCTGCAGGCGTGGATCGACCAGGTCGCGCCCGACCCCCACCGCCAACCGCTCGAGCACGCGGCCGTCGCCTTCAGCCACCCGGTCTGGGTGGTGGCCGAGCTGAAGGCTGCGCTGAGCGAGCCGTCTGAGCTGCACCAGCTCCTCGCCGCCGACAACCAGCCGCCCCGGGTCACCCTGGTGGCGCGGCCCGGCCGCTCCGAGCGCTCCGAGCTGCCGGGAGAGCCCACGCCGTACTCGCCGTACGGTGTGGTGATGCCGGGCGGTGCTCCCGGCCAGGTGCCGGCCGTGGCCCAGGGTCGGGCCGGGGTGCAGGACGAGGGCTCCCAGCTGGTCGCGATGGCCTTCGCGAACGCCCCGGTGCCGGGGCGCGACGAACGCTGGCTGGACCTGTGCGCCGGGCCCGGTGGGAAGGCGGCCCTGGCCGCCGCTCTGGGCGCCGAGCGGGGCGCCCTGCTGGTCGCCGGTGAGAGCCAGCTGCATCGCGCCGGCCTGGTGCGCCGCACGCTCGGTGACGGGGACGCTCTCACCGCCGGTGCCGCCGGCGTGGTCACCGCGGACGGCACCCGGCCGCCGTTTCGGCCCGGTTCCTTCGACCGGGTGCTGGTCGACGCGCCCTGCACCGGGCTCGGCGCGCTGAGACGCCGTCCCGAGGCCCGGTGGGTACGCCGGCCCGAGGACCTGCTCGGCCTGGTGATGCTGCAGCGCTCCCTGGTCTCCTCCGCGCTCGGCCTGGTGCGCCCCGGCGGGGTCGTGCTCTACGCGACCTGCTCGCCGGTGCTGGCCGAGACCTCGGAGATCGTCCGGGCCATCGAGCAGGAGGTGCCCGGGGCCCGGCTGGAGGACGTGACCGGACTGCTGCCCGGCGTGTCCGACTGTGCCGGTCCGCGACCCGGCACCGCCCAGCTCTGGCCGCACCGGCACGGGACCGACGCCATGTTCCTGGCGCTGTTCCGCCGGACGGGTTGACTCACTACAGCACGTGCCGCAGGTAGCGCCCGGGGGAGTCCAGGTAGGCCTTCCAGTGCTGCACCAGCTCGAGGCCCTCCCACTCCGCACGACAATGACCCCACTCGCCGAGCTCCAGGATCGTGGCGCCCGGCAGGGAGGCCAGGACCTGCGAGTGCGTGGCGCACAGCACCTGACCGCCCTCGGCGGCGAGCTCGTGCAGGCGCGACATCAGCCCCAGCGTGGAGGAGAAGGACAACGCGACCTCCGGCTCGTCGAGGCAGGAGAAGCCCGGGGTGTCCGCACGCGTGCGCAGCACGTCGAGGAAGGACTCGCCGTGGCTCATGGGGTGGTAGTCCGGCCCGTCGACGCTCTGGGTGGAGATGTACCAGCCGTGCATCGTCTCGGCCCGCAGGAAGAACCCCCACCGGGGGGCGCCGATCCCACGCTGCAGGTGCAGGTGCGTCGACAGCGGCGACTCGGTGGGGTGCGTACGGTGCGTGCCCTGGGACCCGCCCTCGGGGGACAAGCCGTAGGCCATGGCCACCGCCTCGACCAGGGTGGACTTGCCGGAGCCGTTCTCGCCGACCAGGAAGGTGATGCCCGGGGGCAGGTCGAGGCCCTCGTGCAGCAGCTGCGCGACGGCGGGCACCGTGGCCGGCCACCGGTCCGACGCGAGGTCCCGCTCGGGATCCCGGGAGACCCGTACCACCGGCGGCTGGTCGACGTCCACGGCGGCAGCCTAGTGAGCACTAACGTGGCCTCGTGCCCAGCAGACCGCCCGCCGTGGAGATCGACGTCGACGGTCGCGTGGTGCGCGTCAGCAACCCGGACCGGGTCTATTTCCCACAGACCGGCGCCACCAAGCTCGACCTGGTGCAGTACTACCTGGCGGTCGGGCCCGGCATCGTGAACGCCCTCCTCGAGCGACCGTGCATGCTGCACCGGTTCCCGAAGGGTCTCGACGGCGCCAAGGTGCACCAGAAACGGCTGCCCGCGGGCGCCCCCGACTGGGTCGAGACCGTACGGCTGCACTTCCCGCGCTGGGACCGCACCGCCGACGAGCTCTGCGTCACCGAGCTGGCCAGCGTGATCTGGGCCGTGCAGATGTCGACGGTGGAGTTCCACCCCTGGAACAGTCGCCGTGCCGAGACCGAGCGGCCCGACGAGTGGCGCATCGACCTGGACCCGGGCCAGGAGTGCGACTACGACACGGTGCGCCGGGTGGCGCACGTGGTGCACGAGGTGCTCGACGACCTCGGCGCGACCGGCTTCCCCAAGACCAGCGGCGGCTCCGGCCTGCACGTCTACGTCCGGGTGCGCGCCGACCAGGGCTTCCAGGACGTACGCCGGGCCGCGCTGGGGTTCGCCCGCGAGGTGGAGCGCCGGGCTCCGGACGACGTGACCACGACCTGGTGGCGCAAGGACCGGGACCCCGCGAAGGTCTTCGTCGACTACAACCAGAACGCCCGCGACCACACCATCGCCGCGGCCTACTCGGTGCGCGGCGTGCCCGACGCCCGGGTCTCGGCGCCCCTGCGGTGGGACGAGGTCGACGCCGCCGAGCCGGCCGACTTCACGATCGCCACGATGCCGGCCCGGTTCGCCGACCTCGGCGACCTGCACGCCAGCATCGACGAGCAGGTCTTCGACCTCGCCCCGCTGCTGGACTGGGCCGAGCGTGACGAGCGGGACGGTGCCGAGCCACCCGTCGAGCCCGACGAGGCGTGAGCGGCCGACGGCGTCCGCCCCGCTCACCGGTGCGCTGGGCTGATGTACTGGGCTAGAGCGCAGGTTGGCGGTCGCGGCTGATGATCGCGGGCAGGACCGGGAGCAGCACCCCGATCACGACGATGATCACGACCGCACCGATCCGCACGTCGTAGAGGCCCAGCGAGCCGGCGATGCCGAAGGTCCACGCGAGCAGGGCGGCGCCCAGCACCGGACCGCGCTGCTTGGGGTAGCCGAGGCGGCTGACCATCATGTAGCCGACCAGGCCGAGACCGACGGCGATGACGTACGGCGAGTCGCTGAGGAACGCGATCGCGACCGCGAGCCCCGCGGCCAGCGGAGACGGCAGCCCGGTGAAGGCGGCGTCCTCGTGGCGGGTGGAGGAGAAGTCCGCGAGCCGCAGCAGCGCGGCCGCGACGTAGGCGACCATCCCGAGCCCGACCGCGACCTGCTCGGGCGTGCTCGCGCCCCGCATGCCGATCGAGGCCAGCAGCATCGCGGGGGCCACCCCGAAGCTCAACGCGTCGGCCAGCGAGTCCAGCATCGGGCCGAGCGGGGTGCCGCGCCCGCCCCGGGCGAAGGCGCCGTCGAGGGTGTCGAAGATGGTGCCGACGAGCAGCAGGATGGTGACGGCACGGATGCCGCTGGTGCTGAGGTCGGCGGCCGGTCGGGTGCCGTAGGCCACGACGACCAGGACCGCGACCGCGCCGCAGGCGGCGTTGCCGATGGTCATCAGGTCGGCCGGGCCGGGCCGTTGGATGCCGAGCACCTTCACGAGAGGCTCCCGTCGGTGATGGCCACGATGTCCTCGCCGGCGCGCGGGCGCTGGCCCACGACGACGGTGGGCAGCAGGCCGAGGGGCAGCAGCAGGTCGACGCGGGAACCGAAGCGGATCAGCCCGATCCGCTCACCCCGGCGCGAGCGGGCGCCCACGCCGACGTACGGGACGATCCGCCGGGCGGCGGCACCGGAGTACTGCGTCATCTCCAGCGGACCCCACTCGGTGTTCACGACCCACTCCATCCGCTCGTTGGTGCTCGCGGTGTCGGCGAAGGCGAGACGGTGCTCGCCCTCGACGTGGTCCTGGCGGGTCACGACCCCGTCGCACGGCATCCGGGTGACGTGCACGTTGTAGAGCGCCAGGTAGATTGAGACGAACCAGCGGCCGTCCGGGCGCCGGGTGACCTCCCGGATCCGTCCGTCGGCCGGGGCGACCAGGCCCGCGGTCCGGGCCCGCCGCGAGGGATCGCGGAAGAACGCCGTCGCGCCGGCAGCGAGGCCGGCGCAGGCGAGGCGGGCGGGGGTGCCGCGCACGAGCAGGGTCGGGATCCAGCTGAGTCCGATCCACCACGGGGTGCCACGGGCGAGTCTGAGGTTCATGGGCACAAGCAGTCTCGCACGGGGCGCCGGGCAATCGGAATTGCCCGGGACGCTCCTGGTCGGTGTGCGCCTGGCCCTAGCCTGTGGCCGTGGGAATCCAGATCACGCCGAGCATCCTCAACGCCGACTTCGCCGCCCTCGGGGCCGAGGTGGCCCGCATCCCGAGCGCGGACTGGGTGCACGTCGACGTCATGGACAACCACTTCGTGCCCAACCTGAGCTTCGGGCCGACCATGGTCGAGGCGCTGGCCCGCAGCACCGACCTGCCCCTGGACGCCCACCTGATGATCGAGGACCCGGACCGGGCCGCGGTCGAGTACGTCGAGGCCGGCTGCGGCTCGGTCACGTTCCACGTCGAGGCGGCCCGGGCCCCGGTGCGGCTGGCCCGGGAGATCCGGTCGCACGGCGCCCGGGCGAGCATGGCCCTGCGACCGGGCACGCCGATCGAGCCCTACGAGGACCTGCTGGGCGAGCTCGACATGCTGCTGGTCATGACGGTCGAGCCCGGGTTCGGCGGCCAGGGCTTCCTCGACCTGTGCCTGCCCAAGATCCGCCGGGCCCGCGCGCTGCTGGACAAGCACGGCCTCCAGACGTGGCTGCAGGTCGACGGCGGGGTGTCACTGCAGACCATCGAGCGCTGCGTCGAGGCCGGGGCCGACGTGTTCGTCGCGGGCTCGGCCGTCTACTCCGCCGACGACCCCGACCGGATGGTCGCCGACCTGCGGGGGGGGGGCGCGGGCGCGGGGCGGCGGGGGGGGGGGGGGGGGGGGGGGGGGGGGGGGGGGGCCCCCCCGCCCGGGGGCC
>JAJAYJ010000002.1 GCA_026786275.1 Nocardioides sp.
CCGCAGCACCGCCCGCGGCCGGGGCGCCGGTGCCGGGGGCGGGAGGCGCGGGCCGGCGCAGGGCGGAGAGGTCGATGGCGCCGGGACGGGAGAAGGGCTGCTGCGTCATGTCACCCATCCTAGGGAGTGCCGAGGTGTCAGCCGACCCGCGGGCCACGCAGGCCGGAGCGCTGCACGACCCGCTGGATCGAGCGGTCCCGCTCGTCGGGACGAGGCACGTAGCGGATCTCGCGCAGGCCCTGCTCCTGGGCGGCGGACTCGAAGCAGAAGTGACCGAAGCCCAGCACCCGACCGTGCAGCGGCTTGACCACCGTGATGTCCAGGATCCGGCTCAACGGCATGGTGGCCAGGTGGCTGGAGAGCACTCCGTGCACCCGGAAGACGCGCATGTTGGTGATGACGAACCGGTCCCGGTGCTCGCGCAGCGACACCCAGCCGGCGTGCAGCAGGAGGGCGCCGACCAGGATCAGCACCACCCCGGCCAGGTCGAGGTCCACGAACGGCGTCGCGATCAGCAGGGCCAGCGCGACGGCCGCCTCCAGACTGGGGCCCACGAAAGCCACCCAGTGCCGGCGCACCTCGTCGACGATCACCTCGCCCTCCTCGCGCAGCAGGTGCCGCGCGATCTTGGGGTCGGTCAGGGTGTGCAGGAGGCCGGCACGGTGCCGCAGCGGCCGACCGCGACCCGGCGTGCGACCCGGGGCACGCCGGGGGGACGTGCGGGACCGCGGGCGGCGCGCCTGCGGCAGCCGCTGGTGGGTCACCGGGGACCCGGGCTCACAGGGCGCCGATGAAGTCGATCAGCGCTCCGAAGAGCCGGGTGGTGCCACCCCAGACCGCGCTGCCCGACGACTGCGCCACGTCGGCCATCCCCGAGGGGTCGGTGAACATCCAGAACCCGAGGAAGACGACGACCAGGACGACGACCACCTTGCTCATCGCGTGTCTCCGTCCCGTGGTGGATGCGGTGCTGACCTACCATCAGCACCTCTGACCACATTGCTACCAGTCGGCGCGGCCCAGGCGTCGCAGGCGCGCCCGGGCCCGGGCGCCGGCGCGACGCCCGTTCAGGGCCGCTCGACGCTGTCGGTGACGGACGCGACCGAGGCGATCGACGCGAGCAACCGGTCGGCGGCGGTGTAGGGGTCGCTGTGGCCCGCGGCGACCGCGACCGCGAGATCGTCCAGGTCGCCGTGGCCGTGCACGTCGCCCCACCGGGCCCGCAGCGCAGCCACCGCGACGGCCTCGATCTCGTCGCGAGCCCGCCGCGCCCGGCGACGGTCGAGCGCACCGGTGGCGCGTGACCACTCCCGGTGCTCGTCGAGCGCGGCCACCACCTCGGCGATGCCCTCGCCGGCCCGGGCCACCGTGGGGATGATCGGGGGCGTCCACGCGTCGCCGGCCCGCTCCCCCAGGGCGATCATCGAGCGCAGGTCCCGGCGCACCTGGTCGGCGCCCTCGCGGTCGGCCTTGTTGACGACGTAGACGTCGCCGATCTCCAGGATGCCCGCCTTGGCGGCCTGGATGCCGTCGCCCATGCCCGGCGCGAGCAGCACCACGGTCGTGTCGGCCAGGCCCGCCACCTCGATCTCGCTCTGGCCCACTCCGACGGTCTCGATCAGCACCACGTCGAAGCCGGCCGCATCGAGCACGCGCAGGGCCTGCGGGGTGCTCCAGGCCAGGCCCCCGAGGTGGCCGCGCGAGGCCATCGAGCGGATGAAGACGTCCTCGTCGAGGGCGTGGTCGCCCATCCGCACCCGGTCGCCGAGCAGGGCCCCGCCGGAGAACGGTGACGACGGGTCGACCGCCAGCACCCCCACGCGGCGACCGGCCGCCCGCAGGTGCCCGATCAGCGCGTTGGTCGAGGTGGACTTGCCGACGCCGGGGGCTCCGGTCAGGCCGACCACGTGGGCGCGACCGACATACGGCGCCAGCGCCGTCATCACCTCGCGCAGCAGCGGCGACTCGTCCTCGACCAGCGAGACCAGCCGGGCCACGGCTCGGGCCTCACCGGCGCGGGCCCGGGCGACCAGGTCCGGGACGGACGCCGCCGAGCGACGTCCACCCCGACCGTCCTGCGGCGGAGGTTGCCTAGGCAGAGGGAACCTTGACGATCAGTGCGTCGCCCTGACCGCCCCCGCCACACAGGGCCGCAGCACCGGTGCCGCCACCGCGGCGCTTGAGCTCGAGGGCGAGGTGCAGCACCAGGCGAGCCCCGGACATGCCGACCGGGTGGCCCAGGGCGATCGCGCCGCCGTTGACGTTCACCTTCTCCTCAGGCAGCCCGAGCTCGCGGGCCGAGGAGATGCCGACGGCGGCGAAGGCCTCGTTGAACTCGACCAGGTCGAGGTCGGTGGGCGAGATGCCCTCCTTGCTGCAGGCCAGCGCGGTGGCGTTCGCGGGCTGCAGCTGCAGCGAGGAGTCGGGGCCGGCGACCATGCCGTGGGCACCGATCTCGGCCAGCCACTCCAGACCGAGCTCCTCGGCCTTGGCCCTGCTCATCACGACCACCGCGGCCGCGCCGTCGGAGATCTGTGAGGCGGAGCCCGCGGTCACGGTGCCGGTCTTGCTGAACGCCGGACGGAGCCTGCCCAGCGACTCGGCAGTGGTGTCGCCGCGCACGCCCTCGTCGGTGCTGATCACGACGGGGTCGCCCTTGCGCTGCGGGATCGAGACCGGCACGACCTCGTCGTCGAACACACCGTTCTTCCAGGCCGCCGCGGCCCGCTGGTGGGAACGGGCGGAGAACTCATCCTGCTCCTCGCGGGTCAGGTGGGCGCCGGCGGCGTTGACCTCCTCGGTCAGCAGGCCCATCGCCTGACTGGTGACCTGGTCGTACAACGCGTCGTAGACCATCGAGTCGACGAGCGAGGTGTCGCCGAACTTGGTGCCCTCTCGCGAGCCCCGCAGCAGGTGCGGCGCGTTGGTCATCGACTCCATGCCCCCGGCCACGACGACCTCACACTCACCGGCGCGGATCAGCTGGTCGGCCATCGCGATGGCGCTCAGGCCCGAGAGGCAGACCTTGTTGACGGTGATGGAGGGCACGTGCATGCCGATGCCGCCGGCGACGGCGGCGGTGCGGGCGGGGTTCTGACCGGCGCCGGCGAGGATGACCTGGCCCATGATCACGTAGTCGACCTGGTCGGGGGCGACGCCCGACTTCTCCAGGGCGCCCTTGATCGCGACCCCTCCGAGCTCGGCCGCGCTCAGGCCCTTGAAACCGCCCAGCAGGCGACCGATCGGGGTGCGGGCCCCGGCGACGATGACAGATCCGGACATGATTTCCTCCAGGAGCTCGGGGTCGGCGACCGACCCGTCGACACTAGCGACCCCTCTCCATGAGGGCGAGGGCCCTCAGGCACCGGCCTCGTGAGGCCCTCGTCACATTCGCCGTGCGCGCGTTGCCGCCGAACGCGCGACATACGACTATAGCGCCATGAGCGACCAGCCGAGCCCGGCCGACCTCGAGATCCCCGCCCACCTCTTCACCGCGATCGACCACGTCGGGATGGCCGTGCCCGACCTCGACGAGGCGATCGCGTTCTACCGCGACACCTTCGGCATGACGCTGGCCCACGAGGAGGTCAACGAGGAGCAGGGCGTGCGCGAGGCCATGATGAGCGTCGGCGACTCCGGCTCCTGCGTGCAGCTGCTCGCCCCGCTCAGCGAGCAGTCCACGATCGCAACGTACCTCGGCCGCTCCGGTCCCGGCTGCCAGCAGATCGCCTACCGGGTCACCGACGTCGAGCAGGTCTCGGCCATCCTGCGCGGACGCGGCGTCCGGCTGCTCTACGACGCCCCCAGGCGTGGAACGTCGGACTCACGGATCAACTTCGTGCACCCCAAGGACGCCGGAGGGGTGCTCGTCGAGCTCGTGCAGCCGGCCGCGGCGGTGCCCGCGCACCCCACCGCACCCTGAGACGTCGCGCACATCATGACCGTGCACTGGTTACCGACCGGTATCTTCACCGGCGATCCGCGCGCCACCCATCGCAGCACCGATCCCTAGGAGTACGTCGCCGTGCAGCACATCCTCGACGCCATCCTGGCCGGAGACACCTCCTCGGAGGACTTCGCCGCCCTGGACCTGCCCGACTCCTACCGCGCCGTGACGGTGCACCGGGACGAGGTCGACATGTTCGATGGCCTGGCCTCCCGCGAGAAGGACCCCCGCCGGTCGCTGCACGTCGAGGACGTCGCCCTGCCCGAGCTCGGTCCCGGCGAGGCCCTGGTGGTCGTGATGGCCAGCGCCATCAACTACAACACCGTGTGGACCAGCATCTTCGAGCCGGTCTCGACGTTCGGGTTCCTGGAGCGCTACGGCCGCCTCTCCCCGCTGTCGGCGCGCCACGACCTGCCCTACCACGTGGTCGGCTCCGACCTGTCCGGCGTGGTGCTGGCCACCGGTGCGGGCGTGCACTCCTGGAAGCCCGGCCAGGAGGTCGTGGCGCACTGCCTGTCGGTCGAGCTGGAGCAGCCCGACGGCCACAACGACACGATGCTGGACCCCGAGCAGCGGATCTGGGGCTTCGAGACCAACTTCGGCGGCCTGGCCCACATCGCCCTGGTGAAGTCCAACCAGCTGATGCCCAAGCCGGCCCACCTGACGTGGGAGGAGGCCGCCTCGCCCGGCCTGGTGAACTCGACCGCCTACCGCCAGCTGGTCAGCCGCAACGGCGCCGGCATGAAGCAGGGCGACAACGTCCTGGTCTGGGGTGCCTCGGGCGGCCTGGGTGGCTTCGCGACGCAGTACGCGCTCAACGGTGGCGCCACCCCGGTCTGCGTGGTGTCCAACGAGGAGAAGGCCGGCATCTGCCGCGCCATGGGTGCGGAGCTGATCATCAACCGCTCCGAGGCCGACTTCCGGTTCTGGAAGGACGAGCACACCCAGGACCCCAAGGAGTGGCGCCGGCTCGGGGCCATGATCCGCGAGCTCACCGGGGGCGAGGACGTCGACATCGTCTTCGAGCACCCGGGACGCGAGACCTTCGGCGCGTCCGTGTACGCCGCACGCAAGGGCGGCACCATCGTGACCTGCGCCTCGACCAGCGGGTACATGCACTCCTACGACAACCGCTACCTGTGGATGAACCTCAAGACGATCGTCGGCTCGCACTTCGCCAACTACCGCGAGTCCTACGAGGCCAACCGGCTCGTCGCCAAGGCGATGATCCACCCCACCCTGTCGCGGGTCTACCGCCTCGACGACGTCGGGCAGGCCGCCCTCGACGTGCACCAGAACAAGCACCAGGGCAAGGTCGGGGTGCTCTGCCTGGCCCCCGAGGAGGGACTCGGGGTTCGCGACCACGCGCTGCGCGCCACCCACGAGACCGCGATCAACCGCTTCCGCGGGGTCTGAGCACGGCTGCGCACCGGGTCGTCGCAGGCCGGGTGGGCGAATCCGCCGGGATCGGCGAGGATGGTGTGTCCCCGCCCCCGCCCCGGAAGCAGGAAACGCTGACGTGACCGACCACGGTGTGTCCATCTTCGACCCCAAGCCCGGACCGACGCCCGACCCCGACGAGCAGCCGACCCGGGCCATCCCCGTGCCCTCGGCGGCCGGACACCCGGTCGCCGCCTCGGGTCCGCTGCCGGTGGTCCGCAGGGGCGGCTACGACCGTGACGCGGTCGACGCTCGCCTGCGCCAGCTCGTGAGCGAGACGACCGGGCTCGGCAGCAGCCTGAGCCAGGCCGAGACCCGGGTGCGCGCGCTCGAGGGGGAGCTGGAGACCACCCGCACCGAGCTCGCGGAGCGGCAGAACCCGTCGTACGCCGGCCTGGGCGGGCGTGCCAGCGCGATGCTGCGCCTGGCCGAGGAGGAGGCCTCCGAGGTCCGTGAGTCCGCCCGCCGCGACGCCGCCGACATCCGCGAGCAGGCCCAGCGCGACGCGACCGCGATGAGGTCCGACGCCTCCCGCGAGCTCGAGGAGCTCCGGGTGCTGCAGGTCAAGGAGCTCGACGACCACCGCAGCCGGGTCCTCGGCGATGCCGAGCAGGAGCGCACGCACGCCCAGGCCGAGGCCCAGGACCTGCTCGCGGGCGCCGAGCGGGACGCCGGGCAACGCAGGGTCGCCGCCGAGCAGGAGTCCGTGGAGCTGCGGACCGGCACGCAGCGCGAGGTCGAGCAGGCCCGGGCCGCGGTCGACCGCGAGGTGCAGGAGGCACGCCGCCTGCTGGCGGTGGAGAAGGAGCGGCTGGCCCGTGAGGCCGCCGAGCACCACAGCACCGCGATGAGCGAGACCAGGAAGCTGGTGGGTGACGCCGAGTCCCGCGCTGCGGCCGCCGAGGAGCGGGCCCGGGAGACCACGACCAGGGCGACCGAGCACCGCGCCCAGTCGCAGGCCGAGGCCGAGGCTGTGGTGGGACGGGCCCGCCGCGAGGCCGAGCAGATCGTGCTCGCCGCCGGCCTGCAGTCGGAGACCCTCACCGCCAACGCCAACGCGGGGGTCGAGCGGGAGTTGGCCGGCCTGCGGGCCGAGCTGGACCGGATGGTCAGGCGTCGGGACGCGATCACCGCGCAGCTGGCCACGCTGCGCGACGTGGTGGCCGGCTTCAGCACGGACGATGACGACCCGGTCAAGGCCACGGCCGAGCACACCGCCGGAGACGACGACCCGGACGAGACCGCGGCCGACCACACCGCCGGGGACGTCGACTCGGCCGAGACTCCGGACGAGACCCCGGATGTCACGCCCGCTGGCGCCCCCGACGTCAGCCCCGCGGCGCCGACCACCAGGACCCGGGTGCGGCGCACCCGCGCCGAGCGGGCTGCCCCGGACGACTCCGGGCACGACGAGACCGCGTGAGCCGCTCCTCCTCCGACGGGATCGACGCGGAACCCGCCACCGGAGGCGAGGTGGGGTCCGCCGAGCACGCCGACCCGGTGACCCCGGCGGACGACGACCTGGGGGTGCAGGGCGCTCCCCTCGAGCGGCACTCGCCGTTCTACGTCGGCTTCTTCGGCGGGCTCGGGGTCCTGATGGCCCTGTGGCTCGGTATGCGGGTGATGGACATCGGCTCGGTGCTGGTCCTGATCGTGGTCTCGCTGTTCCTCGCCGCCGGGCTGAACCCCGCGGTGGAGTTCCTCGAGGGACACCGGTTCCGGCGCTCGTACGCCGTGCTCACGGTGATCCTCGCCGTCATCGCCGCGCTCGCACTGTTCTTCGTCGCCATCGTGCCCGTGATCAGCGACCAGGTGGCCGCGCTGAGCGCCAATGCCCCGGGCTGGCTCGACAGCCTGCAAAACAATCAGGCGATCCGCGACGTCGACGACCAGTACCAGATCATCGACCGGATCCGTGACTACGTCGCCGGAGGCGACTACGTCAGGGGCCTCTTCGGCGGCGTGCTCGGCTTCGGACTCGCGGTGCTCTCCCTGCTCGGCAACGCCTTCGTCGTCATCGTGCTGACGCTCTACTTCCTTTCCGGCCTCAAGCCCACCACCGAGGCGCTCTACCGCCTGGCCCCGGCCTCGCGCCGAGACCGCGTCAGCAAGCTGGGCGACCGGGTGGTCCGCAGCGTGGGCGGCTACGTCTCGGGTGCCTTCATCGTGGCCACCATCGCGGGCGTGAGCTCGTTGGTCTTCCTGTTCGTCGTCGGTCTGGGCGAGTACGCCGTGGCGCTGGCCTTCACCGTGGCCCTGCTCGACGTGATCCCGATGATCGGGGCCACCATCGGGGCCGTCCTGGTGAGCGCGATCGGGTTCGCCACCGACGTTCGCGTCGGCGTCGCGTGTGTGATCTTCTACCTGATCTACCAGCAGGTCGAGAACTACGTGCTCTACCCGCGGGTGATGTCGAAGTCGGTCGACGTGCCGGGGGCCGTGACGGTGATCGCCGCGCTGGTGGGTGCGGCCCTGCTCGGCGTGGTCGGGGCGCTGCTGGCCATCCCGACCGCGGCGGCCCTCTTGATGATCACCCGCGAGGTCTTCATCCGGCGCCAGGACCGGCGCTGAGCCATCGGCTCAGGCCACGCGGGTGACGTCGCGCTCGCCGAGCTTCACCCCGATCACGCCCAGCATCACCAGGGCGCCCCCGAGCAGCTGAACCGTCGACGGCAGCTGGTCCAGGAGCAGCCAGGCGAAGCCGACCGCCGCGACGACCTCCAGAAGAGCCACGAACGACGCCAGCCGCGACCCCAGCCGCCGGCCGGCCGCGATGCCTGCGACGTAGGCGAGCGCTGCGCTCACCACGCCCAGCAGCACCAGCGGCACCCACCACGCCACCTCCGTGCCGGCGTAGGTGGCAGGAGCCCGGGAAGCGGCCATCGGCAGCAGGCCGACCAGGGCCGCCAGGCCGAGCGCGAGAGCGCCGACCACGAGTCCGCCGCCGGCCAGCGCGAGCGGGGGCAGGCCGTTGCGCTCGTCGGCCGAGATCACGAAGTACGACGCCGCGCCGACCATCGCGCCCAGCGACCACAGCACGCCCGGGACGCTCAGGTCGGCCCCGGAGATCAGGTCCAGCACGAGCACCAGGCCGGCCGCGGCGACACCGGCGCCGAGCAGGGTGATGCGGCCGGGCCGCTCCCCGTGGCGCACCCAGAGCCACACGACCACGGCCGCGGGCGCGGTGTACTCGATCATCAGCGCCGGGGCGACCTGCATGTGGGCCACCGCGGAGAAGTAGCAGAACTGCGCGCCGACTACGCCGAGGGCGCCGTAGAGCACCACGGTGCCGGCGTGACGACGCAGCGAACCCCACCTGCCGCGCAGGGACACCACGGCCAGCGGCGCGACGACCACGGCGGCGACGGCGATCCGGACCAGCACCACCGCGCCGGGTGTCCAGCCGGTGTCGAGCAGGCCGCGGGCCAGCGAGCCGGAGATGCCGAAGCTGAGCGCGCTGACCACCGCGAACGCGAGTCCGGCTGCCGAGCGGCGTCCGGCGAACCGCGGGGCCCCGAAGGCCTTGTCACGAGTCAAGGTGCTCATGATCCATGACACTACGGATCATCGTAGTAACATGTCAACATGGTTTTCGCCCATGACACCGAGGTGTCCCTCCAGGCCGCCGCGACCCTGGTGAACACCGCCGATTCCCCCGACACCCTGGGAGACGTCAAGGCCCTCGACGCGTTCTACGCCGACCACGAGTACACCGGCGCGCACGCCGGCGACCAGCGCGAGCTCGACGCCGTGCGAGACCTGCGGCCACGGTTGCGCGCGCTGCTCCTGAGCGGGCGCGACGAGGCCGTCGGCGCAGTCAACGAGCTGCTGGCCGACGCCGGCGCCGTGCCGCACCTGGTGCGCCACGACCGCTTCGACTGGCACGTGCACGCCGTGTCCCCCGACGCCCCGCTGGCCACCCGGATCGCGGTGGAGACCGCGATGGCGATGATCGACGTGATCCGGGCCGACGAGATGAGCCGCCTCGGGGTGTGCGCCGACCAGGAGTGCGGTGGAGTCGTCGTGGACCTGTCCCGCAACCGGTCCCGGCGGTTCTGCTCCACCACCTGCGGCAACCGCAACGCAGTCGCGGCCTACCGGGCCCGCCAGGCGCAGGCCTGAGAGCACTGCCCCGTCGCTAGCCCGAGGTCTGGGCGGGACCCGGCACCGGGACGTCGCGGTAGGCCGCGAGGTTGTGCGCGCTGTAGGCGCTGGTGTCGGCGTGCTGGACCGGGCCGTCCCACTCGGTCGGCAGGGGCAGCGCGACCCCCGGCGCGACCCGGCGCACGATCTCGTCGAGGACGCGCTCGGCATCACCCACCCACAGGTGCTTGGCGCCCGCGAACGGCACCACCTCGGCCTGCGGGACGGCGGCGAACCGGGCCACCGCCTGCGGGGGCTGCAGGTAGTCATCGTGCTCGGGCACGAAGGCGTGCACCGGCTTGCCCGAGGCCGCCCAGGCCGCGAGGTGCTCGGGAGCCGAGAACCGCAGCGGCGGGCTGAGCAGCACCGCACCCGCGACGACCGGGTCCAGCCCGTGCATGAGGGCCAGGTCGGTGCCGAAGGACCAGCCCAGCAGCCAGATGTCGGGCAGGTCGGCGAACTCGGCGTACTCGATCGCGGCGGCCACGTCGTAGCGCTCCCCCACCCCGCCGTCGAACGCACCCTCGCTGGTGCCCTGCTCGCTCCAGGTGCCGCGGGTGTTGAACCGCAGCACCGCGATGCCCGCGAGGGCGGGAAGCCGGAACGCCGCCTTGCGGTAGACGTGGCTGTCCATCATGCCGCCGTGCGTGGGCAGCGGGTGCAGGCAGATCAGGGTGGCGACCGGCTCCCGGTCCACCGGCACCGCGAGCTCGGCGACCAGGGACAACCCGTCGGCGGTGGTGAGGGTCAGCGGGGTCCGGGTCGCAGGCAGCACCGAGTTGGCGCGGATCTTGTGGGCCGTCACCGGGTCAGGCTATCGAGCCGGTCCCGGCGGGCGTCAGCGGTCCTCAGCACCAGCGGTGCACGCCGTCGGGGGTCACCTCACGGTCGCGGAGCACCACCGGCAGCGTCGCCCCCCAGCCGGCACAGGTGACGGCGAAGTCCCGTGGACGGTACTCGACCGCCAGCACCTGCTCGCCGTAGTGCTCCACGTAGGAGCCGCACTCGTCGTAGCGGCCGCACTCCTCGGCGACGGCGAAGTCGAAGCCGAGCCGGGTGCCGTCGAGGCCCGCGAGGTTCTTCTGGGCCACCGCCAAGCCCTGCGCGTGCGCCCCGCCGACCAGGAGCCGGGCGTAGGCCAAGGCGTCGCGGCGGCGCAGCAACCCGTCGCTGCGGGTGAAGGAGTCGAGCTTGTCGAGCTCGACGGCATCGAAGCCGACCGCCGCGCACCCGGCGGTCCAACGGCCCACGATCCGGGCCAGCGCAGCCCGCTCAGGGAGGGTACGCAGGTCGAGCAGGAACTCGCCCCAGACCTCGTCGAGCACTGGCCGACCGTCCTGGCGCAGGAGGAGGCCGGGACGCTTCTTCCAGAACGAGCGTGCGTCAGGCTGGGTCTGGAAGGCGTTGACGTAGCAGACGTTGTAGGCGCCGGGCTGCGGCGCCTCCGTGCGGTCCCGGACGACGATCCCGACGTTGGCCGGGGTCGGCCCCGGGCCACCGAGCTGGTCGTCGACATCGGTGCCAGCGGGCACGGTCGTCACCCCCGCGGCGACCGTCGGCACGGCCGACAGCAGGCTCAGCAGCAGGCCCACGAGCGCAGTGCGTACCGGTCGTCAGAACCCGAAGTCGGAGCCGCCGCCTCCGTAGTCACCGCCACCGTAGTCACCACCACCGCCGTCACCACCGCCGTCACCACCGCCGTCACCACCGCCGTCACCACCGCCGCCGACGTCGTTCATCCCGCCGAACATCATGCTGCCAACGAACATCCAGCTCATCGCGTTGAAGGCCCCGAAGTAGCCCGCGGCGTACGGCTCGTAGGCCCGACCGCCCTCGTAGTAGGGCACCCGCTGGGAGCCGATCATCACCTTGCGGGTGTCGGGCTCGGCGCCCGCCTCGATGCGCTGCGCGTCCAGCGCGCACGCGGGCACGTCGCGCGGCTCGCCGCCGGGCGGGGTCCAGTCCACGTCCCGGACCGAGAGGCCGTGGCGGGGGTCGAAGAAGCACGGCGGACGACGGGCGGGCAGTGGCTCGGAAGCCGCCCGGGCCCGGACGCAGGCGATGGCGTAGCGGCCGTCCTCGACGATCTCGGTGACGTGGCGCACGTCCTCGGGCCGCTCCAGCCGGTCGGCGGCGGCCTTCGCTGACTCGTAGGCGTCGAGCGCTCGCTGGTAGTCGGCGTTGGCCCCCGCGTCCAGCGTCTCACCGACGAGCTCGAGGTCGAGGTCCTGCAGATCGACCCCGAGGGCGGTGGCGTCCTCGGCCGCCAGCTTCTTGACCGGCTCCAGCTCGGCCTGCGCGCGCTCGCCCTCTCTCGCCTTGCTCCGGCGGTTGCTCACCAGGACGACGACAACGATCAGCACCAGCACGAGGAGGAGGACATAGCCCGTCATGACTTCACTGTACGGAGTCACGGTGAGCGACGCCGGGCCACGATCGGGCGGTGCACCAGACCCGGATCGAGACCTCGCGGCTCGTGGCTGCGTCTCCCGCCGACATCGTCGCCGTGCTGTGCGACCAGTTCGTGGTGCGTCGACGCCGACGACCCGCAGGTCGCCTCCTGCTGCTGAGGCTCGACGCGCGGCCCTGAGCGCGGGGGGCGGCCCTCAGCGCTGCGAGTAGTCCCGGAACCCGCGCTTGGTCTTGCGGCCGAGGTACCCGGCGGTCACCAGGTGCTCGAGCAGCGGCGCGGGAGCGAAGCCGGGCTCGCGGAACTCCAGGTAGAGCTCGCGCTGGATGGCCAGGGACACGTCGTTGCCGACCACGTCGAGCAGCTCGAACGGGCCCATCGGCAGCGCGCAGCCCTGCTTCATGGCCAGGTCGATGTCGTCGGCGGTCGCGTAGTGCGCCTCGAGCATCTTCACGGCGTCGTTGAGGTAGGGAAACAGGAGCGCGTTGACGATGAACCCCGCCCGGTCCCCACAGCTGACCGCCACCTTGTCGATCTCGGCGCACAGCGCCCGGGTGGTCTCGGTGACCTCGTCGGCGGTGGCCACCGTCGAGACGACCTCGACCAGCTTCATGATCGTGGCCGGGTTGAAGAAGTGCATCCCAATGACGTCCTGGGGCCGCTTGGTCGCCGTGGCCATCGAGATGATCGGCAGGCTGGAGGTGGTGGTGGCCAGGATCGCACCGGGCTTGCAGATCTCGTCGAGGTTCTCGAAGAGCGTGGTCTTGATGGAGAGGTCCTCGGCGATGGCCTCGACCACGATGTCGACCTGGGCGAGGTCGTCGAGGCTGGCGGAGCCGGTGATCCGCCCCAACACCTCGGCCTTGGTCTCCTCGCTCGCCCGGCCCCGCTGGATCTGCTTGTCGAAGCTCCTCGTGAGGGCGGCCCGCACCCCCTCGACCTTGTCGGCGGAGCGGCCGACGTAGAGCACGTCGTACCCGCTCCTGGCGAAGACCTCGACGATGCCACACGCCATGGTGCCGGTGCCGACCACGCCGACCCGCGTGATCCGGTGCTGCAGGGTGGGCCGATCCTCCGGGGACGGTGTGTTCGCGTCGTGCACCATCAGGGGGGTGTCCGGACCCTCGTAGGTGTAGAAGCCCCGGCCGGTCTTGCGTCCCAGCAGCCCCGCGCTCACCATCTGCTTGAGGATCGGGGTGGGCGCGTGCAGGCGGTCGCGGCCCTGGCGGTACATCGTGTCCAGGATCTCGTACGCCGTGTCCAGGCCGATCAGGTCGAGCAGGGCGAGCGGGCCCATCGGGTAGCCGCAGCCGAAGCGCATCGCCGCGTCGATGTCCTCGCGGGTGGCGTAGCGACTCTCGAACATCGACGCCGCGTGGTTGAGGTAGCCGAAGAGCAGCGTGTTGGCGATGAAGCCGGCCTTGTCACCGCACACCACGGGGTTCTTGCCCAGCGCCGCGACCAGGTCGGTCACGTCGGTCAGCACGGACGGCTCGGTCACCACGGTGCGGATCACCTCGACCAGGTTCTGGACCGGGGCCGGGTTGAAGAAGTGCACCCCCACGACCCGGCCGGGTCGGGTGTTGGCCGTGGCGATCTCGGTGACCGACAGCGACGAGGTGTTGGTGGCCAGCACGGCGTCGGGCGAGACGATCGAGTCCAGGGTGGCGAAGATGCCCTTCTTGATCGCCAACGACTCCACCACGGCCTCGACGACCAGGTCGGCGTCGGCCAGATCGGTCAGGTCGGTGGTCAGGGTGATCCGGCCGAGCAGTTCGGCCTGGTCGGCCTCACTCAGCTTACCGCGCTTGACCGCCCGGTCGGTGGAGTGCTCGAGGTGCTGCCGGCCCCGGGCCACGCCCTCGTCGTTGACCTCGACACCGATGACCGAGTACCCGGTACGCGCGAAGATCTCAGCGATGCCCGCCCCCATGGTGCCGAGACCGACGACCCCGATCGTGGAGAAGGTGCGACCGGTCGGCTCGGGCTGGGTGCTGGTCATGCCGGGCATCGTGTCACGACGGCACCCGGGCCGACATCGTGACCCGGGTCACTCCCGGGTCACTCCCGGGTCCGCCAGGGGGTCCCCGTGGGCGGGGTCCCGTCCCGGCTGATCGTCGGGTCCCGGCTCGATCGGGAGCACGGCGAACGGGTTGACCGGCACGGTCTCGACCACGACCGGTCGGGGCCGCGGCCGGGTCGGCGCCAGCGGCACCGACATCACCACGCGCGTGCCGGCGGCGTCGAGACCGAGGTCCTGCTCGACCTCGCGCAGCCGGCGCTGGAAGGGCAGCAGGTCGGTGACCTCGACGAACCCGAACGCTGCGTAGAACGGCGCGTTCCACGGCACGTCGCGATAGGTGCACAGCGACATGGCCTCGAACCCCTGGACCTCGGCCTGCCTCATCGTTGCCCGCACCAGGGCACCGCCGATGCCGCGGCGCATCTGCTCGGGCCGCACCGACACCTGCTCCAGGTGGGCGGAGCCGTCGAGGACGATCACATGAGCGAAGCCCGCCACCGCAGAGCCCGCGACCAGGAGGAATCCCGGCACCGCCTGCCGCTGCGCGCCGGTCGGTGCCGGGAACCGTAGGGCGTCGATCATCCGGTCCTCGCCCAGGTGTGCCGCGTACATCGGATCGGCCGCCTGCTGGATGCCGGCTAGCTTGCGCAGGTCACCGGCCCGCGCGAACCGCACCGGATGCTCGACGAGATCACTCACCCCCCGACCTTAGGCTCCGGCGCGGGCGGTGACCGGAGAACGGGCAGGTCCCGGGCCACGGTAGGTTCCACCCCCGTGAGACTCGTCGTGGCGCGCTGCCAGATCGACTACGCCGGTCGGCTGACCGCGCACCTGCCGATGGCGACCCGGGTGCTGATGATCAAGGCCGACGGATCCGTGCTGGTGCACTCCGACGGCGGGTCCTACAAGCCGTTGAACTGGATGTCGCCGCCGTGCACGCTGCGGGTCGGCAGCACCGACGACGGCCAGGTCGAGTGGACGGTCACGTCGCGGGCCACCTCGAAGGGGCCCGAGGACACGCTGCGGATCCTGATCGAGGAGGTCCTCAGCGACCACTCCCACGACCTGGGAGTCGATCCGGGCCTGCAGAAGGACGGCGTCGAGAAGCACCTGCAGGAGCTGCTCGCCGAGCACCCGGCCACGCTGGTCGACGGCCTCACGCTCGTACGCCGGGAGTACCCCACCGCGATCGGGCCCGTCGACCTGATGTGCCGCGACGCCGCCGGCAAGAGCGTCGCCGTCGAGATCAAGCGCCGCGGTGACATCGACGGCGTCGAGCAGCTCACCCGCTACCTGGAGCTGCTCAACCGCGACCCCCTGCTCGCCCCGGTGCGCGGCATCTTCGCCGCCCAGGAGATCAAGCCGCAGGCCCGGGTGCTGGCCACCGATCGCGGCATCGGGTGCGCGGTCGTCGACTACGACGCGCTGCGGGGCCTCGACGACCCGACCCACCGGCTCTTCTGAGCCGTCCGGAGCCACGTCACGCAATTACTTTACCTGAGTGGCCTGTGAGGTAGCGCACGGCCGCCAGCCGCTCTACGGTCGACGGTCATGGGGGATTCACAGGACGCCGAGCACGAGTCAGCACCGCACGACGCACCGCCGGCCTACTCGCTGCTCGCCGGGCAGCGCCGGCGTGAGCAGCGTCGTGTCGACGAGGTGGATGCGAGGTTGGAGGCGATCATCGGAGCCTTCGAGCAGCAGGTGGTCGCCGGCCTCGAGCGGGTCGTGGCCCGGCTCGACCTGGCCGATGGTCGCCTCGTCGGCGTGAGCGCCCGCCTCGACGAGATCGAGGAGCGGCTGACCGGCCGGCTCGAGGACCTGGAGGGCTCGGTGGCCGCGCTGCTGCGCCGCCTGCCCGCCGAGTCGTGACCATCTTCCACATCGCCACGGCCGCCGACTGGGAGCGGGCCCGGGCCGACGGCAGCTACACCACCTCGACGCTCGGGGTGAGCCTCGAGCAACAGGGCTTCATCCACGCCAGTCGGGCCGAGCAGTGGCCCGACGTGCGGGACCGGATCTACGCCGGCTGCACCGAGCCCCTGGTGCTGCTCGAGATCGAGCCCGCCCAGCTCGGCTGCCCCGTGGTCGAGGAGGTCGCCGCCCCCGGGACCACCGAGACCTTCCCCCACGTCTACGGACCCCTGCCGCCCGCCGCGGTCCTCGCGGTCACACCGCTGACCTGACGCGACCCGCGGCGCTGCGGTGGTCGGGTCAGCGGCAGGCCGACCCCCGACAACCCTGCAGCCGGTCCAGCGCCGAGCGCAGCCCGGTCACGACCTGCTGCTGCTGGGGCGTCATCGCGGCGTACGACGCAGCGCCGTCGGGCAGCAGGTTGGTGAGCTCGTCGGGGTCGGCGGCGAGGTCGTAGAGCTCCTCGAACGGCAGGTGCGAGTAGCGGACCAGCTTCCAGCGCCGGGTCACCACCCCGGTGAAGTCGTTCAGCCGGCTGATCTCGTCGTCGGCCACGAAGTCCTCGGGCACCTCGTCGATGGGCGACGGTGCGGTCCGGTACTGCGGCAGCAACGCCCGCCCGAGCAGCAGCCCGTCCCGGTCGAGGGTCGCTACCTGGCCCGTCAAGCGGGGCAGCAGATCGACCCCGTCCACGGCGTACGGCGCCTGCGCACCCGTGATCGCGGCGATCGTGGGGGCGAGGTCGACGTTGCCGGTGACGTCGTCGACGACGGTGCCGGGCGTGATGCCCGGCCCCCGGATCATCATCGGCACCCGCACGGTCTCCTCGAACTGATTGTACTTGCCGATTTCACGACGGTGCTCGCCCATCGTGTAGCCGTTGTCGGAGACGAACATGACGTAGGTGTCCTCCAACGATCCCTCGTCACGCAGCGCCTCCACCAGGTCGCGCACGTTGCGGTCGAGGGTCTGCACCGAGCGGACCCGCTCCCGGAAAGCCTCGTCGATCTCGGCCTCGTAGGCCGGGGTCAGTGGCCGCTTGGTCGCCGTCATGCCCAGCTTGTCGGTGGTGTCCGCCTCGTCGAAGGCCGCGGTGCGTGGGTAGGTGACGTCACCGAACGCCTCGTCGTACTGCGCCGGGTGGGCGTACGGCGTGTGCGGCGAGTACGACGCGTAGTACAGGAAGCTGCCTCCCGCCCCGAGGTCGAAGCCCGACGAGCCACCCACCAGCGAGGTCAGGTGGTCGCCCAGCACGTCGTCGAGGAAGGTCTCGCGGTACTGCGGGTCGACGGCGCCGTTGACGTTGAGCCGGTAGCGCCTCTGGGCGTAGGCGTTGCCCTGGACCGGGACCATCCAGTCGTCCCAGCCGGGCGGCACGAAGCTCATCCGCGACTGCCGCAGCTCCGGGTCGAAGCTGGCCGGCGCCGGGTACTCGTTGAAGTACTTGCCCATCAGCGCGGTCCGGTAGCCGGCCCGGTTCAGCCAGACGGGCAGCGCGTCCTGCTCCCGGTCGGCGTGCCAGCGCTCGAAGCCGCCGAGCGGCCAGGCGTTGGCCTCGACGTGGTGGTTGTGGGCGTACTGCCCGCTGAGGATGGTGGCCCGCGAGGTGCAGCACGTGCCCTGCTCGACGTAGAACCGGTCCAGGGTGGCGCCCTGGTCACCGATCAGCCGCCGCACGTGGGGCATGAAGGGCATCAGGGTGGAGTCGAGGTCGTCGGCGACGATGAGCACCAGGTTCGGCCGCTTCTCGACCCGCGGCTCCGCGGGCCGGCTCAACGACGTGGTCATCGCACCCAGCGAGAGCACGACCAGCGCCAGCGACAGCGCGACGCCCACCAGCACCAGCGCCCGGGCCGCCCCCTGCTGCCCATGAACGGGCGGGCGGGTGAAGGGCGGGGGCACACGCGGACGATACCCGCGGCGGCGTCTGCCTCCCCATCAGGACAGCAGGGCGGCGACCTCGCGGGCACAGCCCCAGCTCAGGGTCACCCCGGCGCCCCCGTGGCCGTAGCAGTGCACCACGTCGCGGTCCCTGTCCAGGCGCACCACGGGTCGCCACGGCCGCAGGCCGACCCGGGTGCCGAGCACGGTGCCCCCGACCAGGTCGGGCACCAGTCGCATCGCGCGGGCCAGGATGGCGCTGGTCGACGCCGGCGACGGGGTGCGGCTCCACTCGCCGTCCTCGTGGGTGCCGCCGACGACGATGTCGTGCTCGCGCGGCACCACGTACGTCGGCCCGGCGCCGTCGAGCCACCACGTGTCGAGACCGACCTGCTCCACGAGCACGACCTGGCCCCGCACCGGTCGCACGCTGGGGTCAGCGCCCAGATGGCGGGCCCCGAGGCCGCTGCAGTTCACGACCGCGTCGGCGCCCTCGGGCAGGGCGGAGACGTTCAGGCGGGTGATGCTTCCGCCGAGGCGGTGCACCTCGGCGCCCAGCCAGTCGAGGTAGCGCGGCATCTCCACCACGGGCGCGGTGAA
Source organism: Nocardioides sp. (assembly GCA_026786275.1). Lineage (GTDB taxonomy): Bacteria > Actinomycetota > Actinomycetes > Propionibacteriales > Nocardioidaceae > Nocardioides. Next base: position 18,358 of record JAJAYJ010000002.1, read on the forward strand.
CTGCCACCCCGTGTCGTAGGGCTCGGGCACGTCGCGCACCGACCGCAGGTCGGGCACGGCACTGACCCACCACGGCACCGCAGTCGGCTCCGAGAGCACCTCGGTGCCGTGCACGAGCCGGACCCCGCTCTCCGGGTCGCTCGCGGCGATGCCGGCCAGCACGCGGTACGACATCTCCGCCCACCCCAGCACCCGGGGGTCGGGGTCCAGCAGGTGCGGGTACCAGATCGCGGCGGCGACCGCGGAGGTGGTCTCGCGAGGCAGGTCACGCGCCACCACGTCGACGCGGTGGCCCTCGCCCAGCAGCTCGACGGCGACCGAGAGCCCGACCACGCCCGCGCCGACCACGATGATCCTGCTCATGAGCGGATCATCCCGCACCCGGCCCCGGGGACGGGTCAGGCCCCGGCCATCCGGGGCGCGGTGGGGTCGAGACCCTCGCCGCCGGGTTCGCGGGCGACGTACTCCTCGATGTCGTCGATGTCGCCGACGTTGCGGCGCACGACAGCGAGCAGGTCAGACATCGTGGCCATCTCCTCGACCTGCTCCTTGATGAACCACTGCATGAACTGCTCGGAGGCGAAGTCGGACTCCTCGCGTGCGGTCCGCAGCAGTGCGTTGATCTGCTCGGTGACGCGTCGCTCCTGGGCCAGCGCGAGCTCGACCGGCGCCACCACGTCGTCGAAGCTGGGCACGGGCGCCGCCACCCCGGGCAGGCAGACCTCGGAGTCGGTGTCGAGGAGGTACTGCACCATCATCATCGCGTGGCTGCGCTCCTCGAGCGCCTGGGCGTAGAAGAACGCGGCCATCCGCGGCATCGTCAGCGCGTCGTAGTAGACGGCACAGGCGAGGTACTGCTGGTGGGCGGCGAACTCGTTGCCGATCTGGGCGTTGAGCTGGTCGGCGAAGCGAGCTGCGGGCACGAGATGCTCCAGGCGGGTCGGTGTCAGGCGGCCTTGGCGAGCTGCTTCTTGGTGAACGTCCGTCCGTCCACCCGCACCAGCTTGCGCTTCTTGACCGTATACCCGTCTGGGAGCGTGCCCTCCCTCAGCATCCGCAGCGGGCAGCGACCGCACTTGGACCGGGACACGCAGCACTCCGTCTTGGGCAGCTTGAGCTTGATCTTGCTGCCCTTCGCGGACGTCTTGGTCTTAGCCATGACCTCACCGTACCAGCAGAGGATAGGGTTGCCTCACCTCAGGAGGTGACCCTTACCTCCGGCGGACCTCGTCCAGGTCGTGGGCCGTCCGGATGACCTGCACGATGCCGGCCACGATCTCGGTCAGTCCGAAGTCCTTGGGCGTGTAGACGGCGGCGACGCCGGCCTGCATCAGCGCGCGGCCGTCGGACTCCGGGATGATCCCGCCGACAATGACCGGCACGTCCTCCAGCCCGGCGGCCCGCAGACCGTCGAGCACCGCGGGCACCAGCTCCATGTGCGAGCCGGAGAGGATCGACAGGCCGACGCAGTGCACGTCCTCGGCCACGGCGGCCGCGACGATCTGCTCGGGCGTGAGCCTGATGCCCTGGTAGATCACCTCGAAGCCGGCGTCGCGGGCCCGGACGGCGACCTGCTCGGCGCCGTTGGAGTGACCGTCGAGCCCGGGCTTGCCGACCAGCAGGCGCAGCCGACCGCCCGGTCCACCACTGAGGGCCGCACCGGTGGCACGCACCTGCTCGCGGACGGCGGTCAGCTCCGCGCCGGCCTCGGCGATGCCGACCGCGCCACCGACGCCGGTGGGGGCCCGGAACTCACCGAAGACCTCCCGCAGGGCCCCGGCCCACTCCCCCGTGGTCGCCCCGGCGCGCACCGCGACCAAGGTGGAGGCCATCAGGTTGGCGTCGGTCTTGGCCGCCTCGGCCAGGGCGGTGAGCGCCGCGGTCACCGCGGTCTCGTCCCGGGCGGCCTTCCAGGCCGACACGGAGTCCAGGGCGGACTGCTCGGCCTGCGGATCGGCGGTCATGATGGCGCCGTCGAGGTCGGCGGTCAGCGGGGACGGCTCGGTCGTCTCGAAGGCGTTGACCCCGATGATCTTCTCCTCACCGGACTCGATGCGGGCCCGACGGGCGGCGTGCGCCGAGACCAGCTCCTGCTTCATGTAGCCCGACTCGACAGCGGAGATCGCGCCACCGAGGGCCTGGACCCGGTCGATCTCGGCCCGCGCGCTCGCGACGAGCTCGGCCACCTTGGCCTCGATGACGTGCGAGCCCTCGAAGATGTCCTCGTGCTCGAGCAGGTCGGACTCGAAGGCCAGCACCTGCTGCAGGCGCAGCGACCACTGCTGGTCCCACGGGCGGGGCAGGCCGAGGGCCTCGTTCCAGGCGGGCAGCTGCACCGCCCGGGCCCGGGCGTTCTTGGAGAGGGTGACGCCGAGCATCTCGAGCACGATCCGCTGCACGTTGTTCTCGGGCTGGGCCTCGGTCAGGCCGAGGGAGTTGACCTGCACGCCGTACCGGAATCGACGCATCTTGGGGTCCTGCACGCCGTAGCGCTCGCGCGTCAGCTCGTCCCACAGCTGCACGAAGGCCCGCATCTTGCAGGTCTCCTCGATGAAGCGGACCCCGGCGTTGACGAAGAACGAGATCCGGCCGACGACGCGTCCGAAGTCCTCGTCGGAGACCTGGCCCGAGGCCTTGACCTCGTCCAGCACCGCGATCGCGGTGCACAGCGCGTAGGCCAGCTCCTGGGTGGGCGTCGCGCCGGCTTCCTGCAGGTGGTAGCTGCAGATGTTGATCGGGTTCCACTGCGGGATCTGGTGGACCGTGTAGGCGATCATGTCGCCGATCAGGCGCAGCGAGTGCTCGGGCGGGAACACGTAGGTGCCGCGGGAGAGGTACTCCTTGATGATGTCGTTCTGGGTGGTCCCGGCCAGCTGCGCGGCGACCTCCTCGGGCGTGAGGTCGGGGTTCTGCTCCTCGGCGGCCACCTGGTACATCGCCAGCATCCACATCGCGGTGGCGTTGATGGTCATCGAGGTGTTCATCTCGGTGAGCGGGATGTCGGCGAAGAGCTTGCGCATCTCCCCCAGGTGCGGCACCGGTACGCCGACCTTGCCGACCTCCCCACGCGCCAGCGGCGAGTCGGGGTCGTAACCGGTCTGGGTCGGCAGGTCGAAGGCGACCGACAGTCCGGTCTGCCCCTTCGACAGGTTGGTGCGGTACAGCGCGTTGGAGGCCTCGGCCGTCGAATGCCCGGCGTAGGTCCGCATCACCCACGGGCGGTCCTTCTCGGGGCGTGCGGGGGCTGCGGCGTCCGTCTCGCTCATCTCAGCAGGGTAGGCGCATCTCTACGCCGGGGTAACCGTGTGTTCGTGTGTGATCGACGACACCCGGATCCCCGGGTCAGGCGGAGGCGGCGTCTGCCTCGACCTCGACCGCGCGGCGCAGCCGCGAGAGGTGCAGCATCCGACGCACAGACGGGCCACAGCCCCGCAGGGTCAGGTGGTGGCCGGCCTTGCCGGCCTCGCGGGTGGCGACCGCGAGTACGCGCAGGGCCGTCACGTCGATCGTGGCGACCCCGGTCAGGTCGATCACCACGTCGTGGTCGAGACCGCCGAGGTGGTCGTAGATCGCGTGGCGCACCTGACCCGTGCTGCGCACGTCGAAGTCGCCGACGAGGATGAGGGTCGGCCCGTCGCTGGTGATGTCCATCGTGTGCTCCCCTCCCCCGAGGTCGGTGGGTGTTCCTCCCCCCACTCCTCCCACTATGACCTGTGCCACACCGAGATTCTGGCACCTGCGGCCCAGAATTTTTCCTCGCGCCGTCACCGGGCCGGGGCCGCTGCCGTGTCCGCGGTGCCCGAGGTGCCCGAGGTGCCCGGAGCGGGCTCGCGGGGCCACGCCAGGGCCGCCGTGCCCACGGCGATGAGCAGCATGCCCGCCACGCCGGTCGGGGAGAAGATGTGCCCGACATGCACCAGGTAGGCCCCCGGCAGGAGCACGACGCCGGTCAGTGCGGAGCGGCCCCGCCGGGCGACCTGGTCCGCGACGAGCACGACCACGGCGACGAGCAGCGCGATCGAGCCGACCTCGCCGAGCGGCGTACCGATCCGGAAGAGCAGACGGACCGCGTCGGGCCGTGGCACGTCCGGGCCGAGCTCGCGGGTCACGTAGCCCGCGGCAATACCGCTGATCACGTCGAGGGCGGAGTAGAAGGTCGCGTAGACGTACGCCGCCACCCTCACCACCCACGCCGCCGGGTCGCGGCGGCCCTGCACCAGGACCATCAGGGCCAGCCCGACCAGGGGGAAGAGCAGCAGACCCGGCACGTGCAGGCCGTACCACCGGGCCGAGCTCTCGTAGGTCAGGCTGTGGGGGTGGAAGAGCCCGGCCACCCCGAGCGCGAAGGCCGGCAGGGCGAGGAGCAGGGGACGTAACAGGGGCTGGGGGACACCGCGGGACATGACCCCGACCGTACGTGGCCTAACATTTCGCCATGGTCAACCTCACCCGCATCTACACCCGCACCGGCGACGGCGGGCAGACCCGCCTCGGCGACATGAGCCTGACCTCGAAGAACGACCCACGGTTGCACGCCTACGCCGACGTGGACGAGGCCAACGCCCAGATCGGGCTGGCCCTGGCCTGCGGCGACCTGGAGGACGACGTGGTCGCCCTGCTCACCCGGGTGCAGAACGACCTCTTCGACGTGGGCGCCGACTTCTGCACGCCCGTGATCGCGGCGCCGGAGTTCCCACCGTTGAGGGTCGAGCAGGACTACGTCGACCGACTCGAGGCCTGGTGCGACCACTACAACGAGGACCTGTCCCCGCTGCGCTCGTTCATCCTCAACGGCGGCACGGCCGGCGCGGCCCACCTGCACGTCTGCCGCACCGTCGTACGACGGGCCGAGCGGTCGGCCTGGGCGGCGTACGAGGTGCACGCCGACAGCATGAACATCGTGGCGATCACCTACCTGAACCGGCTCTCCGACCTGGTCTTCATCCTGGCCCGGCACGCCAACCGGGCCCAGGGCGACGTGCTCTGGGTGCCGGGCGGCGAGCGCTGAGCATCGTCCGAGCCTGTGGATGAGGACCCGGCGACCCGGGCCTCGGTGAGAGCATGGCCGGGCCATGGACATCCTGACTCGACTCTCGACCGAGCTGAGCCGCC
>JAJAYJ010000003.1 GCA_026786275.1 Nocardioides sp.
CCTCGAGCACGCGGCGCCTGCGCTCGAGAGTGACGGGGTGCTCGTTGTGATTGCGCTCCACCACAACCTGCCCGACGCGACGATGGCGCGGCCAGGTTGCCGACCCGCCGGCGGTACCGAGATGTCTGGCCGCACCATCCGACCTCACGGGCCCGGCGCCACGTGGGTACGACCGAGAAGGGCGTGCGCCCGGTCTGCAGTGAGAACCGAAGGATGTACGTGTTCGCGTTCGACTACGTCTACCTCTTCGATCAGTAGCTCGACGTGCTCCCGCGACTGGCCTACCGATCCGCATGGTCGCGGCGGCGCCGGTGGCTGGGCACGAGACGATCCGGGCATCGCTCGCGACTGAGGCGACAACAGACGAAACCTTCATCCAGGGCCGAGGGCAACCCCCGGCTCGATCATGCGTCTCGAGTCGATTGCCCAGAGGACGACGAGGCCGAGAAGAGCGGGCTGCCTCAAGGTCAGGAATGACGGCGAGCGAGTGCACGTCAGTGTTGCGGCGCTTCAACCGGACCTACACCCGGCGCCCTCGACGAGTCGTTCCTCGGCCTCGTCCGCGACCTGCGCGAGCGGCTGGATCTCGACTCCGGCTACCGGTCGCGGCTGCTGCGCCGGCTGCAGGAGGCTTACCTGGTTGAGGTGCGGCCGGACCCCGCGGACGGTCGACGGCGCCTGGTCACCCTCACCGACGCCGCGCACACGGCGTACGACGAGCTCGAGCGGCGCTCGGCGAGCAAGGCCTGCGACCTGGTCGCCCGCTGACCGAGCGGCAGCACACCCGGCTGACCCGGGAGCTGGCGACCGCCGAGCTCGACACCAGGTTCGTCACCACGACCCCGACGCGCGGTGCTGGTTCGACAAGCAGCTCTAGGCGGCACGCGTCAGGAACGCCAGCCGGGCGGGCTCGACCGACAGCTGCCAGGCCCGGTCCCGGGCGGTGACCTCGCCCTGGGCCAAGGCCAGGTCGGTCAGGGAGTCCGCCCGGACGTGGGGCATGCCGTACGCGTCGCGGTAGATCCGGGCGATATGAGGCGACCTTCACTCATCGGTCGGCCAGCGCGGACCGTGTGCCTCGATGGGCCGGAGCCGACGACTGATGACGATGCTCTACGGTCCCAGGATGTCGTCCCCCACACCCGGCCCTACCCCTGACTCCACCCACGGCCCAGCAGCGCGCCGCCCGTCGTACGACGTCGTGGTGGTGGGGGGCGGCCACAACGGCCTGACCGCGGCCGCCTACCTGGGCCGGGCCGGGCTGTCCGTGCTGGTGCTCGAGCGCCTGGGCCACGTCGGCGGCGCGGCCGTGTCGGCGCCCGCGTTCCCGGGGTTGCCGCCCCGGCTCTCGCGCTACTCCTACCTGGTCTCGCTGATGCCGGAGCAGCTGGTGCGCGACCTCGACCTCGACGTGCGCCTGGCCTCGCGCACCGTGTCGTCGTACACCCCGGTGCTCCGCGACGGCCACGCGAGCGGGCTGCTCGTGGAGCGACCCGAGGGCGCCGCCACCCGGGAGTCGTTCCGGTCCTTGACCGGCAGCGACGACGAGCACGACGCGTGGCGGGCGTTCTACGCCGAGGTCTCCGGGCTCGCCGAGGTGGTGGCCCCGACGTTGATGGCGCCGCTGCCCCGCGAGCACGAGCTCCGTGACCTCGTCGACGCCGGGGTCTGGCACGACGTGGTGGCCCGGCCCCTGGGCGAGGCCGTCGAACGCCGCTTCACCGACGACACCGTGCGCGGCGTGGTGGCCACCGACGCCCTGATCGGCACGTTCGCGTCGCTGAACGACCCCTCGCTGATCCAGAACCGCTGCTTCCTCTACCACCTGATCGGCAACGGCACCGGCGAGTGGCGGGTGCCGATCGGCGGCATGGGCGCGGTCACCGACGCTTTGGCTCACGCGGCCGTCGAGGCCGGGGCAGAGCTCCTCACCGGCGCCGAGGTGCAGCGGATCACCGCGCACGACGGCGGCGCCGAGGTGTCCTGGGCCGGTGGCACCGTGACGGCCCGGCACGTGCTGTCCGGGGTCGCGCCCTGGCTCCTGCAGCGGCTGCTCGACCTGGACCCGGACCCCGACACCAAGCCGGTCGGTTCCCAGCTCAAGGTCAACTTCCTGCTCGAGCGGCTGCCGCGACTGCGGTCCGGGATCGACCCGGCCGTCGCGTTCGCGGGCACCCTGCACCTCGGCGAGGAGTACTCCCGGCTCGAGACGGCGTACGCCGAGGCCGCCGGCGGCACCCTGCCCTCGCGCCTGCCCGGTGAGGTCTACTGCCACTCCCTGACCGACCCCTCGATCCTGGGTGACGTGCCGGCCGGCACCCACACCCTGACCTACTTCGGCCTGCACACGCCGGCCGACCTGTTCGCGGCCTCGCCCGACGAGCAGCGGGCCGCCGCGCTGCAGCGGGCGATCGCCTCGCTCGACGAGCACCTGGTGGACCCGATGGCCTCGGTGGTGGCGCGGGGCCCCGGTGGCGAGCCGTGCATGGAGGCCAAGATCCCGCAGGACATCGAGGCGGACCTCGCGATGCCCGGCGGCCACATCTTCCACGGCGACCTGGAGTGGCCCTGGGCCACCGAGCACGCCCTCCTGGACTCCCCCGACCAGCAGTGGGGGGTGCAGACCGGTCTGCCCTCGGTGTTCCTGTGCGGCTCGGGCTCACGCCGCGGCGGCGCCGTCTCCGGCCTGGGCGGCCATCACGCCGCGCAGGCGGTCCTCGCGTCCCGCTGACCCCCGGCCGATTTATCGTCAGCGGCCGACGCTGGTACTGTTCACAGCGCTCAAGGGCCTGCGCCACTAGCTCAATTGGCAGAGCAGCTGACTCTTAATCAGCGGGTTCGCGGTTCGAGTCCGCGGTGGCGTACCACTCAGCACACAGCCCCTCCCGACCCCGGTCCGGAGGGGCTGTGTCGTCGTGCGTGGAATACCGGCGCCCGGGCGACCGCTGCACCCGCATGGACACCTCTCAGGCCCTGCAGGCCGCCCGCGACAACCACCAGTCGGTCCTGACGACGCTGCGCAAGGACGGCCGGCCCCAGCTGTCGAACGTGGTCCACGCCGTCGGTGCGGACGGCGTCATCCGGATCTCGACCACCTCGGACCGGGCCAAGGCCGCCAACCTGCGGCGCACACCCTGGGCGGCGCTGCACGTGAACGGTCCGGATTTCTGGTCCTACGCCGTGCTCGAGGGCGACGTCGAGCTGTCCGCCGTCGCCACCGACCCGCAGGACGGGGCGACCCAGGAGCTGGTCGAGCTGTACCGCGCGCTGCAGGGAGAGCACGACGACTGGGACGACTACCGCGCGGCCATGGTCCGCGACGCGCGGCTCGTGGTGCGGCTGACGCCGACCCGGGCGTACGGCGCCCTGGCGAGGTAGGTCAGCCCGCGACCTTGCGGATCACGACGAAGAGGACGACCACGCCGACCACACCGCCGAGGACCTTGAGGATGTTGTCGGTGCGGGGCTGGCCCTCGACGTCGACGAAGTGAGCCTTCAGGGTCGCGACCTCCCGGCCGGCGATCGTCTTGGGGTTGGAGCGGTAGATCAGCTGGTCGATGGTGCCGGCCAGGCGCTCACGGGTCGCCTCGATCTCCTGCTCGAGAGAGGACGTGTCATTCCCCTTGCTCACGCGCACCACTCCTGTTGTCCGTCGGTGCGGCGAACGCTACCAACACCCAGACTCAGCCCTGACGGCGAGTCGATGCGGGGTCGAACCCGAAGGGCAGCTCGAGGCGGTGGGCGGCCATCAGGTCGGCGTCGGTCAGCACGTCGTACGTCGGCCCGTCGGCCACGATGGTGCCGCCGCTGAGCACCACCGAGCGCGGGCAGAGCTCGAGGGCGTAGGGCAGGTCGTGGGTCACCATCAGCACGGTGACGTCCAGCGAGCGCAGGATGTCGGCCAGCTCCCGCCGTGATGCCGGGTCGAGGTTGGAGGACGGCTCGTCGAGCACCAGGACCTCGGGCTGCATGGCCAGCACGGTCGCGCCCGCGACCCGACGGCGCTGGCCGAAGGACAGGTGGTGGGGCGGCCGGTCCGCGAAGTCGGCCATCCCGACCAGGTCGAGGGCGTGCATCACCCGCTGCTCCAGCGCCGACCCGCCGAGCCCGAGATTGGCCGGGCCGAAGGCCACGTCCGCGCGGACGGTGCCCATGAACAGCTGGTCGTCGGGGTCCTGGAACACCACGCCGACCCGCCGCCGGATCTCGGGCAGGTGCTGCTTGGTCACCGGCAGGCCGCTGACCGTCACGGTGCCGGCCCCGGCCGCCAGGATGCCGTTGAGGTGCAGCACCAGCGTGGTCTTGCCGGCACCGTTGGGTCCGAGCATCGCGACCCGCTCACCCCGGTGCACGTGCAGGTCGACCCCGAACAGCGCCTGGTGGCCGTCGGGGTAGGCGTAGGCCAGGCCACGGACGTCGAGGACCGGGGTGCTCACCGGGGCATCCGTCCGGTGTAACCCCGCGAGAGCATCGCCAGGTGCACCCGCTCGCCGCGCTCGTAGCTGCGGATGAACAACGCCCCCAGCGAACGGGCCAGCACGGGCCAGTGCCGTGGGTTGCGGGCGGTGAACCCGCGGGACTCGCGGGCGATCCGCATCCGGTGCATCTCGGCGGTCACCACGTCGAGGTAGCGCACCATGAACGCCATGATCTGCACCAGCTGCTGGGGCAGCCGCAGCCGCTCCAGACCGGCCAGCAGGCTCTGGGGCTCGGTGGTGGCGGCGAGCGTGAGGCTCGCGAGCACCCCGATGGTGCCCTTGGCGAGCAGCGTCGCCCCGGCCTGCAGCCCGGGCTCGCTCACGCCGAGCCCGAGCACCTCGACCTCGGGTCCCCGGGACACGAAGGGCAGCAGCACCGCGAACAGCACGAACGGCACCTCCACCACCATCCGCTTCAGCAGGTAGGTGGGCGGCACGTGCGAGAGCGCGACGACCACGCCGATCACGGCCAGGAACGCCGCGTACGCCGGCCACCACCCGCGCGGCGTCGCGACGACCAGGAGCATGAACCCCAGCAGGCCCAGGATCTTGAGGTGGGCCGGGGCCCGGTGCACCGGCGAGTGGGCGTGGAAGTGCAGTCGGTGACCGTGCGGTCCGCCCACCGCTCAGCCGTCCGAGGTGTCGCGGCGGCGCACGGCGAAGGTCAGGCCGCCGGCCAGGGCGAGGACGACGAGCACGCCCACGACGCCGGCGAGCCCACCGGAGAGCCGTTCGTCCTCGACGTCACGGGTGGCGTAGCCGGCGAACGGGCCGTTGCCGGCGGCGTGCGCCTCCTGGGTGTCGGCGAAGCCCTGGTCGAGGGCCACCCGGTTGAGACCGTCGGGACTGCCGGCGGCGTAGAAGCTGACCACGCCGGCCAGCAGCAGCGCCACCGCGAGGACGACGAGCGCCACGGCCCGGTTGCTCGGGCGCCGGGTGCCGCTCACGCGCTCACCCCGGCCGAGGTGGGCCTGATCTCGAGCTCGCGGCGGGCCAGCACCCGCCGGGCGCCGTGCACCAGGTCGGGCCGCACAGCCACGATGCTGGCGACCGCGAGGAACGTGATCACGGCCTCACCGATCCCGATCAGGACGTGCACGCCGACCATCGCGCCGGTCAGGGTGTCCAGCGGGATGTCGGCGGTGCCGCCGACGGCGTAGAGCACCACGAAGACCGCCGCAGCGGCCGGCACGGAGACCAGCGCCGCGACGGCTGCCGCCGGCGCGACCACCGACAGGCGCCGGGGCAGCACGGCCTGCAGGCCACGGAAGACCAGCCATCCGACGCTCACGGTCACCACCCCCATCAGGTCGATGTTGGTGCCGAGCGCGGTGATGCCCCCGTCGGCGAACAGCAGGGACTGCACCAGGAAGACCACGCTCAGGCAGAGCACGCCGGTGAACGGCCCGACCAGGACGGCGGTCAGTGCACCGCCCAGCAGGTGCCCGCTGGTGCCCGCCCCGACGGGGAAGGTGATCATCTGGGTCGCGAACACGAAGGCGGCGACCAGGCCCGCGAGCGGGGCCGTCCGGTCGTCCAGCTCCCGGCGTGCCGCACGGAGCGCGACCCCGACGGCGAGCGCCGCCACGACGCCGGTGCCGATCGAGGTGGGGGCGTCCAGGAACCCGTCCGGTACGTGCATGATCTCTCCCAGGTCCGGCGTCGAGATGGTGTGTCCACGGCGTCTCGCACGTTACTGCATATTGTTCGCAACAAGCACTGAGGAGCTCTCCCGATGTCCGACGCCGTCCGCCTCTCCCCCGGTGACACCGCCCCCGACTTCACGCTCAGCAACGATACGGGCGCAGAGTTCACCCTCTCGTCGCTGCGAGGCCACCCGGTGATCCTCTACTTCTACCCGGCGGCGATGACGCCGGGCTGCACGACGCAGGCCTGCGACTTCACCGAGTCCCTGGAGTCGCTGAGAGCCGCCGGCCACGAGGTGGTCGGCATCTCACCGGACCGGCCCGCCACGCTCGCGACCTTCCGTGAGCGGGACTCCCTGACGATCACGCTGCTCTCGGACCCCGACCGGCAGGTGATGGCGGCCTACGCCGCGTTCGGCGAGAAGTTGCTCTACGGCAAGGTCGTGCAGGGCGTCATCCGCTCCACCTTCGTGATCGACGCGGACGGCACCGTCACGCTGGCGCAGTACAACGTCAAGGCGACCGGACACGTCGCCAAGCTGCGCCGCGACCTGGGCCTCGCGGGCTGAGCCCGCCGCTCAGTCGGTGACCAGGCGGGCGTGCAGGTGCTCGTCGTGGTGCACGCCGTCGGCGTACCGGTAGGACTGCCGCAGCCTGCCCTCCAGCAGGAACCCCGCCAAGCCCGCGACGGCGCAGGAGGCGCGGTTCTCCGTGGCGTGGAAGAGGTGGACCCGGTGCAGGCCGAGCGCGTTGAAGCCGTACGCCGTCGCCGCCGTCGCCGCCCGGACCGCCACCCCGCGGCGGCGCGCCCAGGGCGCCACCCAGTACCCGAGCTCGGCGTCCCCCTGCTCGAGGTCGATCTTGTGCAGTGACACCGACCCCACCAGCCGGCCGCCCGCGTCGCCCACGGCCCAGGACGTGTGTTCGCCGATCGTCCAGTCGTTGCGTGCGGACGCCCACACGCTCACGCTCGCCGCGTCCGTGGCCTGCGGGTTCCAGCGGGCGATCTCAGGGTCGGTGAAGGCCGCCAACAGGTCGGTCTCGTCCTCGGGCCCGAACTCGCGCAGCACCAGGTCGCCGCCCGAGACCCGCACCGTGCGCTCGCTCACCGCACCAGCCTAGGACGCCCGGGTCGTGGCGGAGCCTAGGATGCGAGCGCCCGCCGGAGTGGTGGAACGGCAGACACGCAGGTCTTAGGAACCTGTGCCTTCGGGCGTGGGGGTTCGAGTCCCCCCTCCGGCACCCGTCTCGCGATCAGGCCTGGGGGCCCGTCCCCCGGTCCTCCTCGCGCAGCCGGGGCGCGGTGAAGTTCTCGGGCCGGATGCCGGTCTTGTCGGCGTAGAACGCGCGCACCCGGTCCATGTCGGCGCCGACGTCGCCGGACAGGGCGAACGTGGGTCCCCACCCGACGGTCCGCGACGGACCGTCGACGTAGGCCAGCGTGACGGGCAGCTGAGTCTGCCGGGCGATCCGATAGAAGCCGGACTTCCAGTACTCACCCCTGCTGCGGGTACCCTCGGCGGCCAGGCCGAGCAGGAACGACTCGTCGGTCGCGGCGTCGGCCAGCAGCGCCTTGATGGTGGCACCGGGGTTCTCCCGGTCCAGGGCGACGGCCCCGGTGGCCCGCATGATGGGCGCGAGCGGACCCCGGAAGAACGACTCCTTGACCAGCAGCCGGATCTGCACGTTGCTGTCCCACGCGAGCAGGATCGTCAGCACCCAGTCCCAGTTCGAGGTGTGCGGGGCCCCGACCAGGATGGCCGAACGGGGCACGGTGCCGGCGGTGCGCCAACGGGCGGCCCGCAGGGCCAGCCGGGCGAAGCTCCGACGCAGCAGGAAGTGGCGGCTCACCGGGCCCGGCTCCCGGCCAGCAGCCCGGCGACGTGCGGCGCGAGCTCGCGCAGCGCCCGGCCTCGGTGCGAGACGGCGTCCTTCTCCGCGCGGGACAGCTCGGCGGTGGTGCGGCCCGGGAGGTCATCGGCGACGAAGAGGACGTCGTACCCGAAGCCGCCCTCGCCGTGGGTCTCGCGCAGCACGGTGCCGTCCATCCGACCGTGCACGACGACCTCACCGGCCTCGTGCACGAACGCGACGGCGCAGGTGAAGTGGGCGGCGCGACGCTCGTCGGGCACGTCGGCGAGCTGGTGCAGCAGCAGGGTGTTGTTGCGGGCGTCGTCCTTGGGCGGGCCCGACCAGCGGGCTGAGAGCACCCCCGGCATGCCGTTGAGCGCGTCCACGCACAGCCCGGAGTCGTCGGCGATCGCCGGCAGCCCGGTGACCCGGAAACCGGCCCGGGCCTTGAGCAGCGCGTTGGCCTCGAAGGTCGGCTCGTCCTCCACCGGCTCGTCGTACGTCGCGACGTCGTCCAGACCGAGCACGCTCACCTCGCCCCCGACGTCGGCCATGGCCGCGCGCAGGATCCGGTCCATCTCCTCGATCTTCTTGGCGTTGCGCGAGGCCAGGAAGACCTGCGGCGACGGTCCCGACGTGGCTGGGCTCACGCGAGCGACTCCTGCTGGAGCCGGGTCAGGTCGGCGCAGCCCTTCTCGCCGAGCGCGAGCAGGGCGTCGAGCTCGCTGCGCGAGAAGGCCGCACCCTCGGCGGTGCCCTGCACCTCGATGAAGGAGCCGGTGCCGGTCATCACGATGTTCATGTCCGTCTCGGCCCGCACGTCCTCCTCGTAGGGCAGGTCCAGGCGCGGGGTGCCGTCGATGATGCCGACCGAGACCGCGGCGACCGAACCGGTCAGCGGCTCACCGCTCAGCGCCCCGGTGGACCGCAGGTGGGCCACGGCGTCGACCAGAGCGACGTAGGCCCCGGTGATGGCCGCGGTCCGGGTGCCCCCGTCTGCCTGCAGCACGTCGCAGTCGAGCTGGATGGTGTTCTCCCCGAGCGCCTGGTAGTCCACGACGGCGCGCAGCGAGCGTCCGATCAACCGGCTGATCTCGTGGGTCCGGCCACCGATCCGGCCCTTGACCGACTCCCGCTCGGAGCGGGTGTTGGTGGCGGCGGGCAGCATCGCGTACTCGGCGGTCACCCAGCCCAGACCCGAGCCCTTGCGCCAGCGCGGCACCCCCGGTGAGGCGGACGCCGCGCACAGCACCTTGGTGCGGCCGAACTCCACGAGGACCGAGCCCGCCGCGTGGTCGAGCCAGTGGCGGGTGATGGTGATGGGGCGGAGCTGGTCGTCGGCGCGAGCGTCGGCACGTGTCATGCGCGAGAGGCTATCGGGTGCCGCACCCCGCCAGGAGGTCGCTCAGGCTCAGCGGGTTAGCGTTGCTCATGCTCCGTGTCGGCCTGCCCCGGGGCCTGCCCCACCGCCTCGTGGCGGCCGCGGTGCTCGCGCTGACGGCCGGCCTGCTGTGGCTGCCGGCTGCGGTCGCATCCACCGCCACCACGCCCGGTGCGGCCTCCGGTGCGGCGACCCCGCCGGGCGCGGAGACGACCGCGCCGGACGCCGCTCGCACTCTCGACGAGCGGGTGGGCGTCGGCCCCGAGCCCGACGGCACCCCGGTTGCCCTCGACACCACCACGTTCTTCCCTGACGAGGAGGCGGCTGACGGGTCTGACGAGGGGGTGCCGCGTCCTGCCGTGCTGCTCACCCACGGCTTCGGTGGCAGCAAGGCCGACGTGGTGGGCCAGGCGCTGGAGTTCGTCGCCCGGGGCTTCGTGGTCCTGACCTACACCGCCCGCGGCTTCGGTGACTCCGACGGACGGATCCACCTGGCCGACCCGGCCTACGAGGGCGCCGACCAGCGGGTGCTGACCGACCGGCTGGCCGGGCTGGACGAGGTGCTGCTCGACGGTGCCGGCGATCCGAGGATCGCGGTGGTCGGCGCGTCGTACGGCGGCGCGCTGGCCCTGATGGCCGGGGCCACCGACCCGCGCGTCGACACCGTGGTCGCCGCGATCACGTGGAACGACCTGGGGGACGCGTTCTTCCCCCAGTACGCCCTGTCGACCAGCCCGCCCGACACCGACTCCCCCGCCGACGTGCCCCGGGCCGGTCAGCCGGGCCCGTTCAAGCAGCTGTGGTCGTCCCGGTTCTTCTTGGCCACCGCCGGGACCGGTGGCGCCGAGGACCCGGTCTGCGGCCGCTTCGACCCCCAGGTGTGCCGGCTGTTCCTGCGGGCCGCCGAGACCGGCGCGCCGAGCGAGGCGCTGCTCGACCTGCTCGCCGCCCACAGCCCCGCCCCGCTGCTCGACGGCCTGAGCGCCCCGACCTACCTGGTGCAGGGCATGGCCGACACCCTCTTCGGCGTCGAGCAGGCCGACGCGACCGCCCGCACGCTGCTGGCCCAGGGCACGCCGGTCGCGGTGCGGTGGATGGACGGCGGACACGATGCGCTGAGCACCACGGCTGAGGACGACGCGACGTCGGTGACCACGTGGCTCTCGCACTACCTCGACAGACCGCCGGAGGGCGCCGACGACCTGCCACTGCCGGCGTTCGTGTACGCCGAGCCGCTCGAGCCGGGCGCGAGCCTGGCGACGCTGTCCCGGGGGGGGGGGGAGCGCGCCGCCGCCCCCCCGGGGCCCGGGGGGGGGAGCGGGGTGGGGCCCCCCCCGCGGCGCCCCCCCCCCGGGCGGCCCGCCGCG
>JAJAYJ010000004.1 GCA_026786275.1 Nocardioides sp.
CGGTCGCGGCCACCGTGCTGGGGGCCGGGCAGGACCTGGACGGGCCGGGCGGCACCGAGCTGGAGCGGCTCGCGCAGGGCTGCCGGACCGCGGCGGCCCGGGCCGGGGTGGAGGTCGACGGCCAGCGGTTCCGGCCGCACCTCACGGTGGCGCGGACCGGGCGGCCCCAGCAGGTCGGTGACTGGGTGCAGCTGCTGGAGAACTACCAGGGCCCGGTCTGGGCGGCGACGCAGGTGACGGTGCTGGTCTCGCACCTGGGTGAGGGCCCGGCCCGTGGGCCGCGCTACGAGGTGCTGGCCGAGCTCCCGGTCGGCGGGCCCCCGGCCTGACCCGAACCCAGGTCGTGCAGCGCGGCGACCAGCTCCTCGGGGGGCAGGGTGGCGGCGCCGTGGCGCAGCTGCTCGAGCATCGGCTCGGCCAGGGCGTCGATGCCGCGGACCTCCTGGTGCAGCCGTTCCATCGTCGAGTCGAGGGCGAACGCGGTGTCGGCGGCGTCCCGCAGGCCGTCGAGCAGTTCCTGGGGCACCTCGCGGCGGTACTTGTAGTAGATCTTGTGTTCCAGGCTGGCCCAGAAGTCCATCGCGACGGTGCGGAACTGCACCTCGACCAGCACCGGCACGGTGCCGCCCGAGAGGAACACCGGCACCTCGACGAGCGCGTGCAGGCTGCGATAGCCGTTGGGCTTCGGCGTGTCGATGTAGTCGCGGACCTCGACGATCCGGACGTCGGCCTGTTCGGTCAGCAGCCCGCAGACGCGGTAGACGTCGGAGACGAAGCTGCAGGTGACGCGCACGCCGGCGATGTCGGTGACCCGTGAGCGGATCTGGTCGAACGACGGCTGCTCGGCGATCGCTAGGCCCTTGAGGCCCATCTTCTCGACCATGCTCTCCCGTGACTTCAGCCGCGACGAGACGTGCTCGATCGGGTTGTAGTCGTGCAGGTGCGTGAACTCGTCCTGCAGGATCGTCAGCTTGGTGACGATCTCGTTCATGCCGAACTTGTGCTCCAGCATGAACCGCCGCATCCGCTCGTCGGGCTGGGCGGGTGGGTCGACCGGCGCGGTCCTGTTCACGCCAGCAGCGTACGGCGGGCGGCGGTGGGCCACCTGTGGCTCACAGCCGCTCGACGAGCCCGAGGATCGCGGCGCCCACCTCGGCCGGGTCGTGCAGCTGGTGCAGGTGCCCGCCGTCCAGGGTCGTCACCGGCCAGTCGTGCCCGCGCGCGAAAACGATCTCGGTGGCGTAGGTGGGCCCGAACGCGAGGTACCCGCACGCCCGGTCGGCCCAGCCCTCCTGCACCGGCACCCGCTCGGTGAAGTAGCGCAGCGGCACCCTCGGCTGGCCGGCCTCGACCGCGGCCCGGGTCTCGGCGTCGGGGAACAGGCCCTCCAGGTCGTCCCACCACTGCGTCCACGGAGGCAGGCGTCCGTCGTCGTCGGCCAGCCCGCGCAGGAAGGCCAGCAGCTCCGGCGCGGCCAGGGCCGTGTCGTCACCGGGCACCAGCGGCAGCGCGGCATCGACGTACACGGTGGCCCGTGCGCCGACCAGGTCGGCCAGGTGCCCGGCGTACAGCCCGGCGTTGCTGTGCGGCACCAGCACCAGGTCGCGGAGACCGTCGGCGGCGGCGAGCACGGTGTCGAGGACCGCCTGCGGGGTGGGCGCGTCGCCGGGATAGCCGACCACCTCGACCCGGTGGCCGGTGTCGGCCAGCCAAGCGGCCGTGGGCGCCCAGGAGGCGGGGGTGAGCAGGGGGCTGGGCAGCAACAGGTAGGACGGCACGGCCTCATCCTGTCCCGAGGCGAGATCAGGCCGTGCCCTACGTCACGGACCACCCCCGGTGGACTAGGTTCGCGGGGTGAGGATCGCAGTAGCCAAGGAGAGCCGCGAGGGCGAGACCCGCGTCGCGCTGGTGCCCGAGCTGGTCGGGAAGCTGACCGCGCAGGGCTACGACGTGAGCGTCGAGCCGGACGCCGGTCGCTCCGCCCTGATCACCGACGAGCAGTACGCCGCCGCCGGCGCCCGGGTCGACGCCGGGGCCGTGGACGGGGCCGACGCCCTGATCTCGGTGCAACCGCCCAGCGCGGACCACGTCGCCCGGCTGCGGGCCGGTGCCGTGACCATCTCCTTCCTGCCCGTGGGCCAGGAGCAGGCGCTGATCACCGCGTTGCGCGACGCCCGGATCACCAGCTTCGCGATGGAGCTGGTGCCGCGGATCAGCCGGGCGCAGTCGATGGACGCGCTGTCGTCGCAGTCCCTGGTCTCGGGCTACCGCTGCGGGATCGTGGCCGCCGGGATGCTGCGCAGCTTCTTCCCGCTCAACATGACCGCCGCCGGCACGGTGCCGCCGGCCCAGGTCGTGGTGCTGGGCGCCGGGGTGGCGGGGCTTCAGGCGATCGCCACCGCCAAGCGGCTCGGGGCGGTGGTCAAGGCCTACGACGTCCGCGCGGCCGCCGCCGAGGAGATCCGCTCCGTGGGCGCGCAGGCGATCGAGCTCGACCTCGAGACGCTCGAGGGGTCCGGTGGCTACGCCCGCGAGATGACCGACGAGCGGGCTGCCCGGCAGCGCGAGCTGCTCACGCCGTACATCGCGAAGGCCGACGCCCTGATCACCACCGCGGCCGTGCCCGGACGGACCGCGCCGGTGCTGGTCAGCCGCCACATGGTGGAGCAGATGGGTCCGGGCGCGGTGGTGGTCGACCTCGCCGCCGACAGCGGCGGCAACGTCGAGGGCGTGCAGGCCGGCGCCGTCACCCGGATCGGGCACGCGCAGGTCTGGGGCGGGCGCAACGTGCCGGCCCAGATGCCGGGGCCGGCCTCGCGGCTCTACGCCCAGAACGTCGTCAACCTGCTCACCCTGATGACCCGCACCGGGGAGGCCGGTGACCAGGCCATCCTGGCGCCGGACTTCGACGACGAGATCGTCACCGGTGCCTGCGTCACCCACGCCGGCGTCATCCACCACGAGCCCACCCGCACCGCGATCGAGGGGACGACCCATGAGTGAGCCCATCGTCTGGCTGACGATCTTCGTGCTCAGCGTCTTCGTCGGGATCGAGGTGATCGCCAAGGTCTCCTCCACGCTGCACACGCCGCTGATGTCGGGCGCCAACGCCATCCACGGGATCATCCTGCTTGGTGCCGTCATCGTGACCGGCTCCACCGACAACGCGGTCGCGACCGCCGTCGGCCTGGTCGCGATCGTGCTGGCCGCGGTCAACATGGTCGGCGGCTTCGTGGTGACCGACCGGATGCTGGTGATGTTCACGCGCCGCAAGCCGATGAAGCGTGACGAGGTGGGTCGGTGATCACCGGCACCCCGATCTGGGTGCAGCTGGTCTACCTGGCCTGCGCCGTCAGCTTCATCCTGGCCCTCAAGGGCCTCTCCGGACCCAAGACGGCCCGCGTCGGCAACCTGATCGGTGCCGGCGCCGCGGGCGTCGCCGTGCTGGTCCCGTTCTTCTACCTCGACCTCGACCACGTGGTGCTGATCCTGCTGGCCGTCGCGGTCGGCTCGGCCGCCGGGTTCCTGGGCGCCCAACGGGTGCAGATGACCCAGATGCCGCAGATGGTCGCGCTCTTCAACGGCGTTGGTGGTGGCGCCGCGGCCCTGGTCGCGCTGCTCGAGCTGGCCGACTTCGCCGACCTGGTCGCCGGCCAGGGCACTGCTGACCTGGTCCCGACCTTCGACGTGGTCGCGACCGTCTTCACGATCGTGGTCGGCTCGGTGTCGTTCTCCGGCTCGATCGTCACCTTCGCCAAGCTGCAGGAGCTGATGACCTCGCGGCCGGTCCTGTTCCCGGGGCTGCCCCTCGTCTTCGGCGGCGCCCTGCTGGTCACGCTGGTGCTCGCCGTGGTCGTGGTCAACGAGCCGTCCACGCTCTTCGGCGTGCTGCTGGGGTTGATCGGCCTGGTCATCGGTGCGCTGCTGGTGCTCCCGGTCGGTGGCGCCGACGTGCCCATCGTGATCTCGCTGCTCAACGCCTTCACCGGCCTGACCGTGGCCGCGGGTGGCTACGTGCTCGGCAACGTGGTGCTGCTCGTCGCCGGCACCCTGGTCGGTGCCTCCGGCACCTTCCTGACCCTGCTGATGGCCGGTGCGATGGGCCGTTCGGTGCTCAACATCCTCTTCGGCGCGTTCAAGGGTGGGTCCACCCTGGGCGCGGGCGAGGCCTCCGACCGACCGGTGCGCAGCGCGAGCCCCGAGGACGTCGCGATCCTGCTGGGCTACGCCGACCGCGTGATCGTGGTGCCCGGGTACGGCCTGGCCGTGGCCCAGGCCCAGCACACGCTGCGCGAGCTCGTCGAGGTGCTCGGCGCCCGCGGCACGCAGGTCGACTACGCGATCCACCCCGTCGCCGGCCGGATGCCTGGCCACATGAACGTGCTCCTCGCCGAGGCCCAGGTGCCCTACGAGCAGCTGATCGAGATGGACGACATCAACGGCGACTTCAAGCAGACCGACGTCGTCCTGGTCGTCGGGGCCAACGACGTGGTGAACCCGGCCGCACGCACGACACCCTCGGCCCCCATCTACGGCATGCCGATCCTCAACGCCGACGAGGCCCAGCAGGTCGTGTTCATGAAGCGCTCGATGCGGCCCGGTTTCGCCGGCATCGAGAACGAGCTGCTCTTCGACCCGCGGACCACGATGTTGTTCGGGGACGCCAAGGACTCGCTGGGCAAGCTGCTGGCCGCGGTCAAGACGCTCTGACTCCGAGGGTCAACGGCGTTGCGACCGGGAGCACGCCTGCCCTAGCGCCACGTCCCATGAGCCAGGTCGTCGCCTTCGTCGTGGCCTCGATCCTGTTCATCCAGGTGCTGGGCCCCAACCTGCTGGTCACACCGACGCCACCCCGGGGACCGGCACCACCATCGGCCGGGCGCTGACGGTCGGTCGGCGCGACGCCCTGGTCGCGGCGTCGGCCACGGCCTTCACGGCGCTCAAGCTGGTCGGTGCGGCGTACGTCGTCTATCTCGGGATCCAGGCCATCCGACACCGCGGCGGCGCCCGGGCCGCGCTGGACCTGCCCGTGCACGACCGGCCGGCGACGGCGTGGGCGTCGGTGCGCACCGCGATGGCGGTGGGGGTCACCAACCCGAAGACGACCGTCTTCTTCGCGGCGTTCCTGCCGCAGTTCGTGGACGCCGACCACGCGGCGAGCCGGGCGCGGACCTGGTTTGCCCGGGAGCCGAAGCGACTGGACCACCTCGGAGTCGTGGGCGGCGTGATGATGGTCGGCCTCGGCGCGACCCTCGCCACCTCCAGCTCCTGAGGACATCTCCTCGGAATAGCCCCGTCCCGGGACCGGTTGGGCTCCCATGACCAACACTCCGGACACGATCGTCTACACCGCCCGCGCCAGCGTCACCGGTGGCCGTCAAGGCCACGCGAAGAGCGAGGACGGCATCCTCGACCTCTCGCTGACCGCCCCGAAGGAGACCGGCGGCCCCGGCACCGGCACCAACCCCGAGCAGCTCTTCGCCGTCGGGTACGGCGCCTGTTTCCAAGGGGCGCTGGGCCTCGTCGCCAAGGCGCACGGCGTCGACGCCTCGAAGTCGGTCGTCGACATCGCGGTCGGCTTCGGCCCCGAGGGCGACTCCTTCGCGATCACCGCCGACATCACCGCCACCATCCCCGGCGTCGACGACGCCACGGCCCAGGAGCTGGTCGAGGCCGCCCACCAGGTGTGCCCGTACTCCAAGGCGACCCGCGGCAACGTGCCCGTCACGGTCGTCGGCAAGGGCGCCTGAGCCCACCCCGGGGTCAGCGCGTCGACATCGGCTCGGCGCGCTGGCCACGGGTGGACGACAGCGCCTCACGGAAGCCGATCTTGCGTCCGGTCTGCAGCAGGGTCCGCTCGTAGACCCGGGCCCCGACCCGGACCAGCACCACGGCGGCGAGCACGGTGGCCACGATGGCGACCAGCAGCTGCCACAGGGGTACGTCGCCCTCGGCCAGCCGCGAGGGCATCAGCATCGTGGAGACGATCGGCAGCATCGAGACCACCTCCTTGACGCCCTCGCCCGCGGTGAGCGTGATGATGTACGGCGCGAACAGGATCAGCTGCAGCGGGGCGGTCGTGGCCTGCAGGTCCTGCTGCCGGCTGGCCAGCGACCCGGCGACCGACCACAGGCTGGCCAGGGCCACGAACCCGATCACGAAGAACACGACGTACCAGGCGATCGCAGGGCCGATCACCCCCAGCGCGTCCGCGTTGGCGGTGACCAGCAGGGCCGCCACCCCCACCGTCGCGAGCAGCAGGGTCTGGCCGACCGCGAGCAGGGTGGCGCCGGCGATCTTGCCCCACAGCAGCGCCCGGATCGGGACCGCCGCCGCCAGGATCTCTACCACCCGGCTCTCCTTCTCCTGGGTCACGCTGCCGGCGATGATCATCCCGAAGGTCAGGGCCGTGACGTAGAACAGCAGCACGAAGACGAACGACGCGACCTGGCGCAGGCCGGCGTCCTCGGCGTCCGGGTCCAGCAGCCGTTGCTGCACCTGGGTGCCGGCGGCCAGGGCGGCCAGGTCGACGCCCTGCTCGGCGGCGTTGCGCGTGGTCACCAGGCCGCTCATCGCCGTGGTCAGCGCCTGGCCGACCGGGTCGTCTACAGCGTCGTCGCCCACCACCTCGTAGCCGCCGGCGACCGGCAGCAGCGCTGCGTCCACCTCGCCGTCGGTGACGGCCTGCTCGGCGGCGGCCACGTCGGCGTACCGCGTCAACTCCAGGGTGAGGTTGCCCGTGAGGTCCTCGGCGATCCACGAGCCGTCCTCGACGGCGGTGACGGCGACGTCGTCGACGACCGCGACGTCCTGGGTCTGGGCCCGCCCGCCGAGCAGGCTGGAGATCACCACGAGGGCGACCAGGCTCAGCAGGAGGCTGGCGACGGAGAACTGGAAGCCCTTGCTGCGCAGCGTCGTCGACACCTCGCGGGCCGCGACGATCCGCCAGAGCGGGGTGGGGCTGCTCATCGGGTGATCTCCCGGAAGATCTGGGACAGGGGTTGGCGGACCCGGGCCATCTCGACGACGGGTCCGTGGGCGGTGAGGGTGCGGGCCAGGTCAGCCGGCGTCAGGCCGTCGAGGGCGAGCAGCGCGACGCTGCCGTCGACGGCCTCGACCACCAGGCCGCGGACGTCGCGCAGCCAGCTGGCGTCCTCGCCGTCCAGCTCGACGCGGTACTGCTCCGTGCCCCCCTCGCGCAGCTCGTGCACCGGGCCGGCAGCGACCACCCGGCCGTGCGCCAGCACGATCAGGTCGTCGCAGAGCCGCTCGACCAGGTCCAGCTGGTGGCTGGAGAACAGCACCGGCACGTCGGCGGCCTCGGTGTGCAGCAGCTCGACCATGACGTCCACGGCCAGCGGGTCCAGCCCGCTGAACGGCTCGTCGAGCACCAGCGCCGAGGGTCGGTGCACCAGGGCGGCCGCGATCTGCACCCGCTGCTGGTTGCCCAGCGACAGCTGGTCGAGCAGGTCCTCGCTGCGCTCGCCGAGGTCGAAGAACTCCAGCAGCTCCGTGGCCCGGTTGCGGGCGTCGCCGGCCGAGAAGCCGTGCAGCCGGGCGAAGAAGGCCAGCTGTTCGGCGACCTTCATGCGTGGGTAGAGGCCGCGTTCCTCGGGCATGTAGCCGAAGCTGCGCCGGTCGACCGCACCGACGGCGGCACCCTGCCAGCGGACCTCTCCGGAGCTGGGTGCCAGCACGCCCATCAGCATCTGCATGGTGGTGGTCTTGCCGGCGCCGTTGGCGCCCACGAAGCCGGTGATCCGGCCCGGGCGGACCACGAAGGAGACGTGGTCCACGGCGGTCTGGTCACCGAAAACCCTGGTCAAGGACTGTGCTTCCAACATGGTCGCGAGGTTAGGCGCGATCCCCGTGCCTGTCTCGAGCCACGCGGTCCGGACGGGTGGGCAGGCCGTGACCCGCTGCGGGGACGGCCGTGGAACAAGGGAGGGGGTCTCAGCCCGCGATGCCGTAGAGCCGGTCACCGGCATCGCCCAGGCCGGGCACGATGTAGCCCCTATCGTTCAGCCTCTCGTCCATCGCGGCGGTCACGACGGTGACCGGGACGTCCAGGTCGGCCAGCGCCGCCTCGAGGTTCGCGCAGCCCTCCGGGGCCGCCAGCAGGCAGATCGCGGTGATGTGGTCGGCGCCGCGGTCGGTCAGGAACCGGATCGCCGCCGCCAGGGTGCCGCCGGTGGCCAGCATCGGGTCGAGTACGTAGCACTGGCGCCCCGAGAGGTCGTCGGGCAGCCGCTCGGCGTACGTCGAGGCCTCCAGGGTCTCCTCGTTGCGCACCATCCCGAGGAACCCGACCTCGGCGGTCGGCAGCAGCCGCATCATCCCGTCCAGCATGCCGAGACCGGCGCGCAGGATGGGTACGACGAGGGGCTTGGGCGAGGCCAGCCGGGTGCCGGTCATCGGGGCGACCGGGGTGACGATCTGGATCGGCTCCACCCGCACGTCGCGGGTGGCCTCGTAGGCCAGCAGCGTCACCAGCTCGTCGGCCAACGAGCGGAACGTGGGTGAGTCGGTGCGGAGGTCTCGCAGCGTCGTGAGCTTGTGGGCGACGAGGGGGTGGTCCACGACCTGGGTTCGCATGCGCGCCAGCCTAGGGTCTCACTCTCGCCGTGGTCGGCCACCCGGCGTTCACCCTCCTTCACCGGACAGGGGTTTCCCGCGACGCCCGGACCTGCGACGCTGGGCGACGCAGCGTCCGCTGTGCCCACCCGCGAACCAGGAGGTGCGACGTGACCCACGACGATGACGTCGACTTCGCCCTCGCGGTCTACCACGAGGGGGGCTCCTGGCAGGTGCAGGAGCTCACCCATCACCACCTGGTGGACGTCGAGACGCTCTCCGGCGCGCTGCGACGCCTCCCCGGTGACTTCGGGGCCGTCGGCATGGTCGCGATCGACGAGGACTTCTTCGTGCTGGTGCGGGTGGCCGGGGAGTCCACCCGGGTGCTGCTCTCCGACGTGACCGCGGCCGACGACTGGGAGCTGGCCGGCTCGGCCGTCGACTTCCTCGGCGTGGCGATGCCCGAGGACGACGGCGCTCAGGTGCCCGCGGGCGACCTCGCCCTGCTCGCCGATCTCGGGATGCCGGCCGGGGAGCTCGGCGAGCTGCTCGACGACGACGAGCTCTACCCCGACGAGATCCTCTCCGACATCGCCGACCGGCTCGGTTTCGGCGAGCTGTTCGACGACGCCGTCGGCCTGACCAACGCCTGAGCACCGTGTCCGAGCCCTGGCACGAGCCGATGCGGGCTGCCCTCGCTGAGGCCCGCGCCGCCCTCGCCACCGGTGACGTGCCGATCGGTGCGGTGGTCCTCGACGCCGACGGCACGGTGCTGTCGACCGGCCACAACGTGCGGGAGGCCGAGGCGGACCCGACCGGGCACGCCGAGGTGGTCGCGCTGCGAGCCGCCGCCCGGACCCGCGGCGGGTGGCGCCTCGACGGCTGCACCCTGGTCGTGACCCTGGAGCCCTGCACCATGTGCGCGGGCGCCGCCGTGCTGGCCCGCGTGGCGCGCGTCGTCTTCGCGGCGTACGACGACAAGGCCGGTGCCGTCGGCAGCCTCTGGGACGTCGTGCGCGACCGCCGGCTCAACCACCGGCCCGAGGTCGTCACCGGGGTGCTCGCCGAGGAGTCCTCGGCCCTGCTGCTGGCGTTCTTCGCCGGGCACCGCTGAGGTCCGCGCGGGGCGTGCGCGGAGGGGTCACGCCCCGGGACGGGGCGTCGATCCCTAGGCTCCGGGCATGAGCACACGCGGACTGGTCCTCGGCGGCGGCGGCATCACCGGGATCGCCTGGGAGACCGGCCTGGCCGCGGGCCTGCTCGAGCTCGGCGTCGACCTGGGCGACGCCGACCTCGTGGTCGGCACGTCGGCCGGGTCGGTGGTCGGTGCGCAGCTGCGCAGCGGCACCCCGGTGACCGAGCTGTACGCCCGCCAGATCAGCACCCCGGTGCCCGCGCCCACGCCGTCGTTCGGGCTGTCGGTGCTGCTCGGCTTCGCGTCGGCGGCCCTGCTCTCACGCGGGGACCCTGAACGGATGGGCCGACGGCTGGGTGCCTGGGCGGTGAAGCGGGCCGCGGCGGGCCGGACGCCCACGCTGGCGGCCCGGCTCGACGCGATCCGGGCCCGGCTGACCTCGCTGGAGTGGCCCGAGCGCAGCCTGCTGGTCACCGCGGTCGAGGCCGGCCTGGGCGAGCTGCGGGTCTTCGACGGTACCGACGGCACGTCGCTGCTCGACGCCGTCGCCGCTAGCTGCGCGGTGCCCGGGGTCTACCCTCCGGTGCCGATCGGCGCCCAGACCTACGTCGACGGCGGCGCCCGCTCGGGCACCAACGCCGACCTGGCCGCGCACTGCGACGCGGTGCTGGTGCTGGCCCCCATCGACCGGTCGCGCGGTCCGATGCGCAGCGCGACCCAGCAGCTCGGCGACACCCGCCACGTCGTGCTGACGCCGGACGCCGCGTCCCGCACCGCGATCGGCAACAACGTCCTGGCCGTCTCCGCCCGACCCGCCTCGGCCCGGGCCGGCTTCGCGCAGGCGGCCGCGGTCGCCGACGAGGTGCGCGCGCTCTGGGCCCGCTGAGCCGCCCGACGTACGTGGCCGGGCCGGCGAGTTCCACTGTTCACCTGGAACGGCTTGAAAACCACAAGGGGTGAGACCGTAGGCTCACGCCTTGTGCGGTCGGGTCGTTTGGTTCCGGGCGCTCGTAGATCAGGACGGACACGGCAGCGATCGACCTCACGGTCGAACCGGAGGGTGGCAGGGTGCAGCGCTGGGCACGAGTCGCAGCAGGGACGAGCCTCGGAGTGCTGGGGTCCGTGGCCCTCGTGGCGCCCGCGCACGCCGATGACGCGGTCGTGCGGGGGACGGACTTCCCGCTCGGCACCTCTCTGGCCCAAGTCGGTTGCTCGCAGATCTACGACACCGGCACCGCACCGATCCAGCCATACATCGCGCAGGGTCCGGGCGCCGCGCCCAGCGGAGCCCGCAGCCTCGGCTTCGACCTGCCCGGTGGTGACGCCGCCGGCGTGGTCCACTACACCGCCTCGATGACGTCCACGACCACGGCCTCCCTGTCCGGGTACGCCGCGCAGGGCACGACCGGCGTGGCCTGGGCGGGTTACCGGGAACCCGGCCAGGAGGGCACCGACCGGGTGTGGTTCGGTCGCGCGCCGCTGAGCCTGCCCGCGGGCGGTTGGACCTCGGTCGAGGTCTCGGATCTGACCTACTCCTGGTCCGAGTACGACACGTCCACGGGCGAGGTCGTCACGGTCGGCCCGCAGCAGGCCGTGCCCGACTTCGCGGCCGACCACGGCGGGACCGGTGCCGGACTGTGGGCCCTGGCGTTCGGCTGCGACGGTCAACCCTTCAACGTCGACGCGCTGCGCTTCGACGACGCCGCCGGCGCCACGACGTACGACCTGGAGGGCCTGAGCACCGCGCTCTCCATCCTGGGCCGCACCACCCGGGTCGTCGCCGGCGAGTCCGTGCGCATCGACGGCACCCTGAGCGCCACCGGTGGCGCCGTGCTGCCGCGGGCGACCGCGATCCTGGAGCGCCGCACCACCGCCAGCGACGAGTGGGAGACCGTGCGCGTCGCCGGCGTCGACGAGGGCCTCGCTGTCGTCGTGGAGCCGCCGTCGCGCACCGAGTACCGCTGGCGCTTCGTCGACCGCCCGCTCGCCGAGGCCAGCACCTCGTCCGTCTTCGTGGTCGACGTGGCCTCTGCGGTGCAGGCCCGGGTCAGCAACGACGGCGGCAGCGTCGTGGGCTCGGTCGCGCCCGGCCGGGCCGGGCTCGCCGTCACGCTGCGCAGCGCCGACGGATCCGGTCCCCTCGTGCGGGCCACCACCGGCCCGGGCGGTGTCTTCGACCTGTCGCTCGACGACGTGGAGGCCGGCCGCTACGTGGTCGGCGTCGCCGCGACCGACGGCAACCTCCGGGGCCGGTCGACACCGGTCCGGGTCACCGGTGACGCACCGTCCGACGCGCCCACCGACCCACCCGCACCGTCGCCGTCCGATCAGGACCCGCCGGCGCCCCGGCCTGGTCCGTCTCCGGCGACGCCCAGCGACCCCCCCAGGCCGTCACCAACCCTGGAGCCCACGCGAGGGCCCCGGGAGCCTGAGGTCCCGGCGGACCCGCCCCCGGCCCCGACGCCGGCGGTGGAGCCCACCCCCCTGCAACCCGGCCCCCAGCAGCCCAGTTCCGAGCCCAGCCCGGCGTCCGCCGCCCCGGCCAGCACCACGCCCACCCCGTAGGCCGTCTTACTCGTAGCGCACGGTGCCGCACTCGACGCACTCGAAGCACCGGGTCGTGGCGGAGTCTTCGAATTCCACGTCGCGCAACCGCCAGGTGTGGGCCTCGACCTCGAGTCGGGCTTCGTGTGTCGCAGGACCGATCATGGCCGACTCCGGTCGCCGGGTGCCCCGGTGGCACCGCTGCTCACCTCATGTCCGCCGCGGTCCGCTCTGTTTCGTGCCGGCTCACGTTTCACCTGTTCGGGTCCTGGCTCGGGCGGTCGCACCGGGCCGTGTCCGGTCAGAGGTCTAGACCGGTGGCGGCAGGTCGAGCACCCGCGAGGTCCGCAACCGCCAGACCAGGTGGGCGGTGCCGAGCCGGGTGCGACCGAAGCCGTCGAGGGGGTCGAAGCCCAGTGCCTCGGTGAGGGTGTCGACCCGGGTCCGCATCGTGCTGTGGTGCACCCCGGCGGCCCGCGCCGCCTGCCGCACCGACCCTGACCGCACGATCGCGTCCACGGTCGTCGGGCCCCACGGGTGGCCCAGCACCTCGGCCAGGTGCTCCACGTCGGGCTGGGGGGTGGTGCCGTGGGAGTCGGCCAGCAGGGAGGCCAGGCCGCCGAACTCGTCGGCGCTCACCTGACCTGTGGCCGGCAGGTCGCACAACCGCAGCGCGACCACTGCGGTGCGAAACGAGTGGTGCAGGCCTCCGATCCCGGCCGCGACCCCGATGCCGCACGGCGTCGCACCGACCGTGCTCATCTGCCCCGGCAGCACGAGGGCGTGCAGCGGCCCGAACGCGGTCGGTACGACGTCCTCCGGTCCGCTCGGGTGCTCGTCCCAGACCGCGAACAGCGGTGCGACGACGACCCGGTAGCGGGCGTCGGGGCCCAGGCCCAGCGCGGCCGCGGCTACCCCCTGCTCCTCGGGCCCGGTGCTCTCGTCGACGAGCAGCCCGAGGTCCCGGCGGTTGTCGAGCTCGCGGCGACCCCGGCCGTGCCGGGTCCGCACGGCCAGGGAGAGTCGCTCCACGATGATGGTGTCGTTGGGCTGGCGCGGGGCCTCCCGCTCCAGCCAGACCGTCAGGTCGTCGTGGGTGGCGGCCCTCCGCACGGGGCCGGACACCCTAGCCCGGCCCGGCACGCGGTTGGTTTACCAGAGCAGTTTTGGTAAATGATAAATGGATTCCTTCTATTTTATTTCTTACCCATTATCAACCAGATGGATCGCCTAATTCTCAGTTGATCAATATCGCTTCTCTTATACTTGGACAAAATGGAATTTGGGGTGAAATATTAAAAACCTCTCCTGAAGGAGTACAATTATTTCGAAATATTTTAGGTAAATATAAAGGTCCAATTATAGAAGCAATGTATTGTTTAAAGGTTGCCCTCCAAGGATTATCAAAAGTAAGTATTACCGGAATTTTTTTAAAATGTTTACTTACCGCTACATAATCTTTATC
>JAJAYJ010000005.1 GCA_026786275.1 Nocardioides sp.
CGGCGGCCCGGGCGGCCGCGCTGACGGCGTAGGCGCCGCGCTGCACCTCGAAGACGCTCATCAGGATCCACAGCACCGGCACCAGGAGCAGCAGCCCGAGCCACACCAGCTCGACCAGGGCGCTCCCGTCCTCGCCGCGGCGGCGCGGGCACCTCATGGGACCGTCTCCTCGACCGCGCGGCCGACCACCTCCAGGTCGACCGAGGGCCCGCCCAGGCCGAGCGCCGGGACGCTGGCCCGCACGGTCACCGCGACCCCCGGCGCCCCGCCGACCAGGACCTCCTGCACCCGGATGCCCTGGGCGAACCGCCCGGAGACCACCCCGGACAGCTGGGCGCGGGTCAGCGCCTCACCGTCGCCGGGACCCCGGTCGGCCGTGGCGGCGTACCGGGCGCCCTCGGAGGCGGCCGCGGCCAGGGTGTTGCGCACGAAGAGCACGAGCGAGACCTGCAAGATGCCCAGGAAGAGCGGGACCAGGACGACCAGCACGAGCACGAAGTCGACGACGGCCGAGCCGTCCTGGTCACGCCGGGCCGGCCGGCGCACGGGTCAGCGCACCGAGCCCAGCGCGGTGGTGAGCATCGAGCGGAGCTGGTCCTCGGCCACGCCCCAGATCACCATCACCAGCCCGGCGGTCATGACGGTGACGAGCACCCAGCCGGGCACGTCGCCGCGCTCGTCGCGGGGTGGTGGCGCGAGGAGCGCGGCGTGCAGGCGGATGACGGTGAGGACGAGGTGTTCCATGGTGTGGCCTTTCCGAAAGGTGGTGGGATCAGGGAGCGGTGAGCGAGAGACCGACGACACCCGGCCAGAACGCGAACACGACGGTGATGGGCAGGACCAGGAATACGACCGGCACCATCATCAGGACCTCCTTGCGGGCCGCGACCTCGATCAGCTCGCGGCGGCCGGCCTCGCGGACGTCGGCGGCCTGGGCGTGCAGCACGTCGGAGAGCGGGGTGCCGCGCTCGACCGCGACGGCGATGCCCTGCGCGAACCTCGCGACCAGGGGCAGCCCGGTCGTGGAGGCCAGCCGGTCGAAGGCGGTGCCGACGGGCTCGCCGGTGCGGACGTCGGCGAGCACCCGCGCCAGGTCCGCCGAGAGCTCGCCGCCGCTGCGTCGGACGACCCGGTCGAGCGCCGCCACCGGGCTCTCCCCGGCGGCGACCGCGAGCGCCAGCAGCTCGGCGATCGTCGGGAACTCGGCCAGGATGCGCCGCTCCCGAGCCGTGACCTGGCTGCTGAGGTGGTGGTCGCGGGCCAGCACCCCGGCGACGAACGCGACCAGGCAGACCAGCACCGCGGGCACCACACCACCGGGGCTGGCGAGGGCCTTGGCCAAGGAGTACGCCGCCGCCGCCGCGAAGGCGACCAGGCCCCACACGACCTGGTCGATGCGGAAGTCGTGCACGGTCTTGTTGATGCCGGCCCGCTCGAGACGGCGGCCGACCGAGGTGGCACCGCCGAGCACGCGTTCGACCAGCTCGGCCGCCGAGCGCAGCACCGGACCGAAGACACCCGAGGCGGCCGAGGGCGGTGCCGGCGGAAAGGACCTCGACCCCGACCGCTGGCCGGCCCGCGGCAGGTCGCGGAGGTAGGGCAGCACCCGCAGGTCGAGGCGCGGGCGACGAACCGCCGCCACCCGGGCCAGGACCAGCAGGAACCCCGCGGCGCTCGCAGCCCCCAGGAAGGCGCCCCAGGTCGTGGGCGTCACGACAGGATCCGCCGCTCGTCGGGCAGTCGACCGATCCGCATCATCAGCCGGTAGGCGACCACGCAGAGCATCGCGCCGACGACCAGGACGACCACTCCCCCAGGCGAGGCGTAGCGGCGGATCACCTCGGACTGGAACGACATCAACAGCAGGACCAGCCACGGCGCCGCCACCGCGAGCCGGGCCCCGTTGACCGTCCAGGCCTGACGCGACTCCAGTTCGGAACGGGTGCGCAGGTCGTCGCGCAGATAGCCCGAGAGGTTGCGCAGCAGGCGCCCGAGCTCACCACCACCGACCTCACGGGCGACCCGCAGGCCCTCGATCACCCGGTCGCCGACCGGGTCGGCGAGCCGGACCTTGAGCCGGTCGAGGCTGTCACCGAACCGGCCGCTGACCTGGTAGTCGAGTGCGAACCGGTCGAAGTCGGAGCGCAGCGCCTCCGGGCCGCGCGTGCCGAGCGCACCCAGGGCGTCAGGCAGTGACATGCCGGCCCGGACCGCTGACGCGAGGTTGTCCACGGCTTCGGGCCAGACCTCGGCGAACTCGCGCTGGCGTCGTCGCGCCCGCCCGGACAGGATCGCGACCGGCAGGTAGGCGCCCATCGCGCCGAACACCACGGCGACCGGGGGTGTCGCGGAGACGACCTGGATCAGGAAGGCGGTGACGACACCGATCCCGGCGCAGAGGGCCAGGAAGCCGGTGGCGGACACCTCGACAAGTCCGGCGCGGGCCAGCAGCCGGGCCACCCGACCCTCACCGCGTCCGGTGGCGATGCCGGCACGAATGCCGCGCGGCAGGAAGAACGCCGACCACACCAGCAGCATCCCGACCCCGAGACCCAGCCCGACCAGAGCGCCCATCAGCGCAGGCCCGCCTGCGGGTCGCTCAGGATCCGGTGCACGTCGACACCGATCCGCTCGAACAGCTCCGGTCGAGGCGCGGTCCCCCCGGTGCGTCGCAGCGCGGCGCCGGTGCGGATGAAGATCGACTCGGTCTCGATGACGTCGTTCTCCACCCGGCCCGGGACACCGACGATCTCGTTGACCCGGCGCACGCCGTGCTCGTCCACGCCGAGGTGCACCACGAGGTCCACCGACGAGGCCACCGTCGGGACCACGAACTTGGCCGAGATGTTCTCGCCCGCCAGCAGCGGCAACGTGCACATCTTGACGAGGGCCTCGCGCGCGCTGTTGGCGTGCAGCGTGCACATGCCGGGCAGCCCGGAGTTCAGGGCTAGCAGCAGGTCGAGACACTCCTCGGACCGGACCTCGCCGACGATGATCCGAGAGGGACGCATCCGCAGGCTCTCCTTGACCAGGTCGCGCAACCGGATCTCCCCGGTGCCCTCGAGGCCCGACTGCCGGGTCTGCATCGGTACCCAGTCGGGGTGCGGGAAGCGCAGCTCGAACACCTCCTCGGCGCTGACCACGCGGTCCCCGCCAGGGATCGCGGCCGCCAGGCAGTTCAGCATCGTGGTCTTGCCCGCCTGCGTGCCGCCGGCGACCATGATGTTCAGGCCAGCACGCACCGAGGCCTCCAGGAACGCCGCCGCCCGGGGGCTGATCGAGCCCAGCTCGACCAGGTCGCGCAGCCGTGCCGCCCGGAGCACGAACTTGCGGATGTTGACGGCGCTAAACCCGCGGCTGATGCCCTCCAGCACCACGTGCAGCCGGTGCCCCTCGGGCAGCATGGCGTCCACGAACGGCTGGCTCAGGTCGATGCGTCGCCCCGAGCTCTTCAGCATCCGCTCAACCAGCTCCTGCACCTGCGCCGCGGTGAGCACCAGGTTGGTCAGCTCGTGCCGGCCGTGCCGGGCGATGAAGACCCGGGAGGGATCGTTGATCCACACCTCCTCCACCGCGGGATCGTCGAGGAAGGGCTGCAGCGGCCCGAAGCCCGCAACCCGCGCCACCAGCTCACTCACCACCGCGTCCACGTCGCGCACCGGCAGCACCGCACCGGTGAGGCTGTGCTCGTCGTGGTCACGGACCACCGACTCCGCGATCCGGCGTACGACGTCGGCGTCGCGCTGCGGGTCCACGCCCTCACGACGCACCACCTCACGCACCTGCTCGTCGAGCTGCTCCAGCAGGTCTCCGCTGCTCGCGCTGGAGCCTTCACGATCGCCCTGGCGGCCGCCGAGAAACTCTGCCTGTGTCACCGCCATGCGATCACCTGTGCGGCCCCCGATTCCCGAGTCGGGTTCCTGCAGTCAGGTCCCGTGAGTTCTCAGCAAGGTAAACGCCGCGCGGCAGCGGCGAAAGGGGCGATCCCGAATCTGTGGACAACCTGGGGACGTAGTGACGTCAGTGCATTGCCGGGGCAGATTGGACGCCCACGTCGTACCACCGCCGACCGGGCTGAGCGGCTGGCCCTGGGGCAGCTGCGCCATCGACATGGCGTGGGTGCGCAAGGACGCGCGCTGCGGGCGAGGACGTTGCCCGTGAGCGAGACTGCCGGCAGGTGCTGGTCGCCGGACCTGCCCGTCGGGAAGGATGGCTCAGATGCGGACCGTACTCGGGATCGGGCTGGTGGCTGTCCTCCTCACCGGATGTCAGGGCGAGGAGGCTGGTGACGTGCCGACGACCCCCCGAGCGCTGGCCTGGCTGGCCGCCGACCACCTCGGCGATCCGTCCAGGGCCGTCTCGGAGCGCGACGCGGCGGAGGAGTTCGGCAGCGACGGGATCGGCACCGATCTCGGCTACGGACAGCAGGTGGTGCTGGCGGTCGGGAGCGATCTGCGGGAGCCGCTCTACGACTGTGACGGCGCCGACACCGAGCGCATGGACGGCTGCGAGGAGACCGAGGACGGCGTGCTGATGTGGGAGGACCTCGTACCCGAGGAAGATCCCGGGGTCGTTTATGTCGTCGTACCGAAGGGCGACAGTGCCGTCCTGTTGTTCGGCTCGGGCCCCGACATCACCGGCGACCCGCGCGACCTCGACCTGCCGGTCAGCGTCGCGGAGATGTTCGAGATCGCGCATGACCCGCGCGTCGATGTGACGACGACGCAGGAAGCCGTGGACGGTGGCCGCGACATCGACTTCTGGGGAGATCCTGACCGGTGAGCCTCCGCGGACCCGCAACGCCGTCGACCCCCGACGCGGTCGCGGTGGCGCCAGCATGAGGCGGTTATCGCGCGCTCCGTCGTCAGACGTACCGATCGGGGTCGGGGCACCCGTCGCACCGCGGGGCACCGCGTGGCGCGAGACCGATCCGCACCGATAGGTACGTTCGGCTACGAGCCACGGCGTCGGCATCTACCGGGGTACGCGCCCAGCGCCGTCCACCGCGGGGCGGCCACTGGTGTCTCGACACGCTCCGACGTCGATGCGGCACGGGTAGCGAGCCGAGGAAGGTAGAAGGACTCGGGGTGACTGAGTACGTCGGCTCATGCGAAACGGCCCCCGAAGGCGCAATCCTGGTGACATGACACACGACACTGTCCGGCCCGCCTCCGTCGGACGACCGGTCTCGCCGGCACAGCTTGCCTGGCTGGAGACGGAGGTCGCCGACTGGCGCGCTGCGGGGATCGTCGACGACGCCCAGGTGTCCGCCATCCGTGTTCGCTACGTCGCGGTGCGCGCGTTCTCCCTCGGCACGCTCCTGCTCTCCCTGGGCGGTGGGTTCGTGGGCGTCGGACTGATCTGGCTGGTGTCCTCCAACCTCGACGCCATGACGTCGCTGCTGCGGTTCGTCGTCGTTGCCCTGGTGTGGCTCGGCTTCGTCGTCGCCGCGGAGGTGCTCGCCACGCGGCGGGCCCATCGGGTCGTCGACGGCACGACCTCCTCGAGCCCGGTCGTCGGAGCGTTCCGGCTGGCAGCCGCGCTGGCCTTCGGGGCCGTGGTGTTCCAGGCGGCCCAGAGCATGCAGGTCCCGGCCTACGAGCCGAGCCTGCTCGGCCTCTGGGGTGCCGGGGCACTCTTCTACGCCTACGCGACCGGGGGTGTGACGCCCCTGCTGGTTGCCATCACCGCGGGCACCGGGTGGTACGTCTGGGAGCTGCTCGAGGACTCGCAGGACGGCATGGGTTTCGTGCTGCCGGTGCTCCTGGCCGCCGTCGTCGCGGGAGCCGTGGCGGCGGTCCACGAGGGCAGCCGGCTGCGGAGCTTTGCGCCGTCGTGGCGGGAGGCGTCGGCGGTGCTGGTCCTGCTGGCCCTGTTCGTGGCCGCCTTCCCCTACGTCGACGTCGACGGATTCGCCTGGTCGACCCAGATCGTCCTGGGTGTCGCTGTCGCGGTGGCCGCGGTCGTGGCGGCCGTCCTCCTGTCGCGAGGCCGCAACCGGCTCGAGGTGCTTGCGCCGCTGGCCGCACTGATCGCCGGGGTGCTGCTCGTGGTCTGGGAGTCGCCCGAGCCTGGGTCGGGATCGGTCTCGGCCGAGGGATATGCCCACGCCCTGGTCAGCGTCGCGGTCTACGTCGCCGCTGCCGGCTGGTACGCCGCACTGGGCGTGATGCGCGACTCGGGCCGGTTGACCTTCACGGCCATGGCCGCCCTGGCCCTCTTCACGACCGTGCAGAGCTTCGCGGTCTTCGCGCCGATCGTCACCGGTGCCGCGCTGTTCCTGGTGCTTGGCGTGATCTTCCTCGGCAGCGGCTACCTCTTCGACCGGGGCCGTCGCCATCTGGTCGCCAACCTGGAAGGAGCCTCGGCATGAACCTCTTCGGAACCCGGCCCCGCCGCGTCGCCGCAGCCACGCTTGTCCAGCTCGCGCTTGTCCCGATCGCAGTCGCGGGGCCGCTGTCCGCCCGCGTCACGGGAGAGGAGTACCTCCTCGAGGTCGCGCCGCTGGACCCGATCGACCCGTTCCGTGGGGCGTACGTTGCCCTGGACTACCCGGGGCTGCCGGACGAGTCAACGGTGTCGGGCGACAGGGACGCCGACACCGTCTACGTACCGCTTGTCCGCTCGGGCGAGGTCTGGACCGGGGAGAGCGCCGTGAGCGTGCAGCCCGAGTCCGGTCCGTTCCTACGGTGCAAGGGCGACAGCTGGCGGCTCCGCTGCGGCATCGACAGCTGGTTCCTGCCGCAGGACGAGGCACTCGCGATGGAGCAGGAGGTCCGCGACGGGCGCGCCGTGGCCGAGGTCAAGATCGACTCACGCGGGAACGCCGCCCTCGTGGATGTGCGGGTGCTCGACGGCTCCTGAGCCGTCGGTCGTCGACCTCTGCCACCAGACGTCTGACCAGGACACCGTGAGGGGTCGCGCCGGTGCTCGAGATCGTCCCACTCGTCATCGCCGATCCGCGGCGGGTGTCCGACCGCATACCGCTCCGCCGACCGGTGGCGATGGCGTCGGCCCCGTGGCGGACCGGTGGGAGCAGGCGGCGGCACTCCAGGACTGGATGGCCGCGCACCGGCGTGCCCTGCACCAGGAGCCCGAGGTCGGCCTCGACCTTCCGGACACCCACGCGTACCTCGTCGGGGCGCTGCGGGAGCTCGGCCTGGCGCCGGAGGTCCACCCCGGCGCTGGGGTCACCATCGACGTGCCCGGTGCCACCGCGGGGCGGCCGGTGGTGCTGCGCGCCGACATGGATGCGCTGCCCGTCACCGAGCGCAGCCGGGCGGAGCATGCCTCACGACGCGAGGGCGCGATGCACGCCTGCGGCCATGACCTGCACATGGCGATGCTGCTCGGGGCCGCCGCCTGCCTGGTCGAGGCGCCGCCGGCCCGGCGTACCGCGCGGGTCTTCCAGCCCGGCGAGGAGACCGACCGTGGCGCGGTGCCGACGCTGACACAGCATGTGTCCCTTGCTCTGGTCGAGGCCGAGGCGTTCGCGATCCACGTGCACGCGACCTGGCCGGCCCGCACCGTTCACCTGCGTCTCGGCACCTTCATGGCCTCCGGCGACTGGTTCCGCGTCGACTACCGCGGACCTGGCGCCCACGCCAGTCAGCCGCACCTGGCCGGCAACCCTGTGGTGGCGGCCAGCGAGCTGGTCGGCCGGTTGCGCGTCGCCGTTGCCGAGCTGGCTCGCGAGGAGCACCTGGTCGCGACCGTCACGGAGTCGCTGATCGGCAACACCGTCAACGTGATCCCCACCGACGGCCGGCTGCGCGGCACGATGCGATCGCTCTCGCAGGACCGGCGCAGCGCCTTGCACGCCGAGCTGGAGCGCCTGGCGATCGCCACCGCCGCGGAGGTCGGTGTCGAGGCGCGGATGTCGATCACCGAGGGCTACCCGGCCGTGGTCAACGACGCGGGGTACGTCGACCGGGTCCGGGCCGCGGTAGGGGGTCGCGCCGAGATCGTGGAGATGACCGCTCCGTCGATGGTGATCGAGGACTTCGCCTACTTCCTGCACCGGTGGCTCGGGGCGATGGTCTACCTCGGCGCGCAGGTCCCGGGGCACGACGCGTTCAACCACGCCGCGGACGCCGTCTCCGAGAAGCGGTCCTGCAGACAGGCGCGGCCCTGCACCTCCTCGCCGCCGACGGCCTGAGCGGGCCGCCGGCAGGCGTCCTCGCCCGCCGGGTGTCAGGGGGAGGATGGCCCGGTCAGGTCGGCAAGGGCGGCACGCACGCGCGCACCGGGGTGGGCAGTGCTGGCCGCGGCCAGGGCGTTGGCGCGGCGTACCGCCTCGAGCAGCCCGGCCCCACCAGCCAGCTGCTGCGCCAGGCAGCCGCAGAAGACGTCCCCGGCTCCGCTGGCGTCCCGAGTCGCGGTGGGGATCCCGGGCACGGCGACCGGCGCCGCGCCCTTCTCGAAGCACAGCGCGCCGTCGGCGCCGAGGGTGATCACGACGCTACCGGCGTGATCGAGCGCGGCGACGCAGGCGCTGACCTCGCTGACGTCGGTCGGCTCGTGGCGCCCGGCCAGGCGCCCAAGCTCGCTGCGGTTGGGCACCAGCACATCCACCAGGGGGAGCAGGTCGCGGACCGGCCCGGGGTCGGCCGGCATGGGCGCCGGGTTCAGCACCACCAGGGCCCCCGTGGCGGCTCGGGCGGCCGCGTTCACGGCGTCCAGGGGCACCTCGAGCTGGAGGAGCAGCACCGCTGGCTGTGCTTCGGACACGGCCTCCGCGGCCTCCTGGGCGGTAAGGGAGGCGTTGGCGCCCGCGTCCACGACGATGGTGTTCTCCCCGTCGGCGTCGACGGTGATGACCGCGATGCCAGTGCCTGCCCCGGCCCGGCGCGCGACCCCCGCCAGGTCGACGTCGAGGTCGCGCAGCGCGGCGAGCGACCTCTCGCCCGGCTCATCGTCACCCACGGCGCCGACCATGGCGACCCGGGCCCCGAGGACCGCGGCGGCCGCGGCCTGGTTGGCCCCCTTGCCGCCCGGCGACGTGAGTCGCTCGCCCTCGGTCAGGGTCGTCTCCCCCGGGCCCGGGAGCGTGGCGACGGTCAGGGTGGTGTCCTCGTTGAGGGACCCGACCACGCAGACCAGTCCGGTGGAGCCGGTCATGCCGAGCCCAGGCGATCGAGCGCGGCCAGGACGAGGTCCCAGTAGCGCTCGGCGTCCAGCTCCAGGGCTACCGCGACGTTGGGCTCGTGGTCGGGTAGGCGGTCGAAGAGATCTACCACCGTGGTCCCGCGGGTCCACGTCCCGTCGAGCTCGACGGCCACGAAGCAGTTGCGCCAGCCGATCACGTCGGGGTCCAGCAGCGGCACGATCGTGCACGGGTCGTGCACCGGGGGGGCCGCGAACTCCCAGATCCGCTCATAGGAGTCGCCGAAGAAGCCCATCCAGGCCGCGCAGGTGCGCCCGACGTCGTGGGGCATCGCCGACATCCGCTCGACGACCTCGGGGGTGGCCAAGGCCTGGTGGGTCAAGTTGAGCCCGACCATCCGCAGCGGCACGCCCGAGCGGAGCACCACGTCAAGCGCTTCGGGGTCGGCGAACGTGTTGAACTCTGCGGTCGGCGTGTGGTTGCCGCGCTCGGTGGAGCCGCCCATGAAGATGATCTCGCGGATACGCCCCGTGAGCTCGGGCCGCTCGGCGAGCAGCTCGCCGAGGTTGGTCATCGGCCCGGTCACCACGACGGTGACCGGTTCCGGCGACTCGGTGAGGCAGCGGGCCAGGAAGTCGGTGGCCGTCTCGTCGACGGGTGCGACGGTTGGCTCGGGAAGGTCGGGTCCGTCGAGGCCGCTGACCCCGTGCACGTAGTTGCCCAGCGCCAGCTCGCCGCGCATCGGTCCGGCCGCGCCGACGGCGACCGGCACGTCCTCGCGGCCCACGAGCGCCAGCACTCGCTGGGCATTGCGGGTGGCGTCCTCGACGGCGCAGTTGCCGAAGCACGTGGTGATGCCGAGCAGGCGTACGTCCGGCGAACCAAGCGCGAGCAGGATGGCGACGGCGTCGTCGTGGCCGGGGTCGCAGTCGAACAGGACCGGAGTGGGAGCGTCTCCGCTCATCGAGCGGCCAGCCAGCGCAGCATCCCGCCGACCAGGGGGGCGAAGCCGTCCCAGGCCAGGAAGTCCTCGGGGCACCAGTGGGGCCCGATGTCGGAGGTCCACACCAGGGACCGGCCCTTGCCGACCTCGCGGGTGGCTACGAGCACGTCGTCGCCGACGGTGGCCACGACGGTGGCGTCGTCGTGTGGCCTGACCAGGTTGTAGCCCAGCAGCGTCGGCGCGGAGCCGACCAACTCCCCCCATCCCGCGGCGGCGGGGTGGCCGGGCGCCACGATGGCGACGGGCGCGCCCTGGAGCGCCTCGACCCGGTCGTCGGACTCCAGCATCGTCACCGGCAGTACGTCCGCGACGGCGGTGCGGGCGAAGTTGGCCCGAGCCTGGAACCCGGTGAAGCTGAGATAGCCGCCGGCCATCATCAACCCACCGCCGTTGCGGGTCCACTCGGCCAACGCGATCAGCGGGTTGTCGACACGGCGCCCCTCGAGGAAGACCTCGGGCGGAAGCACGAAACTGTTGGCGCCGATGTCGGAGAGGATGATGATGTCGTAGGCGGAGAGCGCCTCGACACTGCGCGGGAAGGATCCGGGCACGTCGTGGGCGTACATCTGCTCGATCTGGAGACCCTCCGCCGCGGCGGCCGCGATGAACGCGTCCGCCCCGGTGTGGAAGCTGGTGCTCGAGAACTCGTCAAAGCCCTTGACGTGGGTGGCGGTCGAGATCCAGCTCTCGCCGGCCAGCAGGACGCGCGTCACGGTGTCTCCTCAGAGGATGGGTTGGAGTGGTGGTCACGACCGCCGAACAGGCAGCGCGGGTTGTCGCTCATCAAGGACAGCACCTGCGCCTCGTCCAGGCCGTGGCGGAGCAGGCGGGGGGCGAAGTACTGCAGAAGGTGGGCGTAGCCCGGGCCGCCGTGGCGGCGCA
Organism: Nocardioides sp.; assembly: GCA_026786275.1. Taxonomy (GTDB): domain Bacteria; phylum Actinomycetota; class Actinomycetes; order Propionibacteriales; family Nocardioidaceae; genus Nocardioides. The sequence goes on from JAJAYJ010000005.1 coordinate 10,992, forward strand.
GGAGGGACTTGACGAAGACGTCCTGGCTCAGCAGCAGCTGGTGGCCGTAGCCCCGCTGGACCAGCCGAGCCAGGTGGGCCGCGTTCTGGTCGTCGGACGGGCACTGCACGCCCTGGTCGGCGTAGTAGACCTCCATACCGAGCATGTCGTACTGGACCCAGGCGCCGCGGTCCATCACGGCCCTCTGGTAGTCCGGGTCCTCGCCCGAGGGGCCCATGTGGCACAGCACGACCTTGGCGGCGTCGGCGCCCACGGACTCGACGAGGTCCAGCACCGTGCCGGCCAGAGGCAACCACGCGGGCAGGTGGACCTGCACCGGCAGCCCGGTCTGGGCCTGGGCGGCCAGGGCGCCGCGCAGGCTGACCTGCTCAGCGAGGGTGAAGTCGGCGCTGACGCCGATCTCGCCGATGATCCCGGGACGCACCCCGTTCTCCCCGTCGCGCACGTCGGCCAGGATGCGCTCGGTGACGCCGTCGGCCCCAAGGGCCACGACGTCCACCGGGTGGGAGCTCTCGAGGTAGAAACCGGTGCCGGCCACGACGTGCACGCCGGTGCGCTCGGAGATCTGCTTGAGTCCGGAGAGGTCGCGGCCGATCCCCCAGCCGGTCGTCTCGAGGACGGTGCGTCCGCCCAGGACGGCGAAGCGGGCGAGCTCCTCGCTGGCCACCGCGACGTCGTCGAGGGCGAGGTTGGCGCGGTTGCCGAAAAGATCCTGGCGTAGGTCCCACAGCAGTTCCTCGCTGAGCGGTGCCGCGGCGAACTCATCGGGTTCGATGCCGGTGGACGTGCTGCGGGTCCACCAGGACGAGACGTCGTGGAGCAGGTGCTCGTGGGTCAGGGTGATCCCGAGGTCGTCGACACCGACGGGACCCCGGACGGTCTGGACGGTGGGGGCGGCCTGCAGGGCGGTGGTGGTCACCGGCCTCAGCCCCGCTGCCCGGAGATACGGCCGAAGAGCTTGGCGTTCAGCAGGATCGCCACAATCAGGATCAGTCCCTGGGTGATCGGCACCCAATAGACGTCCACACGAAGCAGAACCAGCCCGTTGCTGATCACGCCGAGGGTGACGGCGCCGATCGCGGAGCCGATGATGGAGCCCTTGCCGCCCATCAGGGAGGTGCCGCCGAGGACGACTGCGGTGATCACTTCGAGCTCGAAGAGCGTCCCGGAGTTGGACGAACCGCTGGCCAGGCGGGTCGCGGTGACCACCCCGGCCAGGCCGGCCGCAAGACCGGTCAGGGTGAGCACAGCGAGCTGGTCAGGGCCGGCTGCGGGTGCCGGCTAGTGCGGTCCAGCGGCGGGCACCCGGACCCGGGGGCGCAGCTGCAGCTCGAAGCCCTCGGGCATCAGCGTGAGCCGCTCGGTCACCCGCAGCGTGTACGCCGGGTCGCCGACCAGGTCGTAGCGGTGCAGCAGCCGGGCCAGCACCAGCACCGCCTCGTGCAACGCGAACTGACGCCCGATGCAAGCCCGCTCCCCGGTCCCGAACGGCTTGTAGGAGTGCGCCGGCCGACCCCGGCTGCGCTCGGGCAGGAAGCGGTCGGGGTCGAACTCCTCGGCGTCCTCGCCCCAGGCCTCGGGGTCGCGGTGCACCGCCGGGATCAGCACGATCACCCAGTCCTGCGGCCGCATCGGGTAGCCGGCGAGGGTGGTGGCCTGCCGCGGGCTGCGGGCGAAGGCCGGCGCGGTGGGCCACAGCCTCAGCGTCTCGTCGAGCACCCGGCGCAGGTAGCGGAAGCGGGGCACCTGGTCGTACGTCGGCTGGGCGTCGGGATCGGTGCCGAGCAGCTCGTCGGTCTCGGCCTGGGCCGCGGCGAGCACCTCGGGGTGGGCGGAGAGGAAGTACAGCGCCAGCGACAGGGCCCCCGACGTGGTCTCGTGCCCGGCCACCAGGAAGGTCAAGATCTGGTGCCGGATGGCGGTGTCGTCGAGCTGCTCGCCGGTCTCGGGATGGGCCTGCTCCAGCATGATCCGCAGCAGGTCGGACGGGCCGGGATCCCCGGCGGCCAGGGCCGCACGACGGGCCCCGATCAGGTCGTCGAGCATGGTGTCGATGTAGGTCAGCTGGTCGGCGTTGCGGCGCCGGATCCGCCGCCGCGGCAGCCCCGCCCCGGGCATCCCGCTCAGCGAGCCCAGCCGGCGACCGGACTCCAGGGCCGTCACCATGGCCGGCACGAACGGGTGCGTCTCGGCCTGGGTGAAGGACCCGAAGTCGTGGCTGAACGCGGCCCGCGCGATGGTCTCCATCGTCAGCTTCGTCATGTACGACGCCACGTCGACCGGGCGGTCCTCGGGCAGCACCGCGAACAGCTCGTTGACCGCCTCCAGCATGATCGCGTGGTAGCGCTGCATGGCCGGCTTGGCGAACGCCGGCAGCAGCAGGTCGTGCGCGATCCTCCAGTTGGTCTCGTCGTTGTAGGCGGTGAACAGACCGTCCCCGGCGAACTCGCGCAGCGCGACCAGCGCCGGTGGCAGCGCCTTGACGAACCGCTTCTCGTCGCACAGCTCCGCGCACAGCGCGGCCGAGGAGGCGAAGACGAACTTCTGCCGGAACACCTGGGTCTCGAAGATCGGGCCCAGTCCACGACCTCGCGCCATGATCGTCTGCAACGCCCGTCGCGGGTGCAGCCCCCGGACGTCGCCGATCACCGCACGCCGGTGCCCGGCGTGCGGGAGAAGCTGCCCGGCCCAGTCGTTCTGCATGCCTGCCACCGATCACGTTGTCAGACGTGGGTCCGGACAGCCTCGCCCGTTGTTGAACTGACGTCAACAAGCATCGCGGGTCAGCGCCGCGGCAGCAGGATCTCGAGACCGTCGGCGGGGTTCTCGCCCGTCAACCGACCGCCGAGGGCGGTGACCACCGTGCGGGCCTGGTTGACCGGCTCCTCGACGCCCGCGCCGCGGCCCTGCTTGAGCTCACCGGTGCAGGTGATCCGGATCTTCAGGGCGCCGTCGCCGTCGGAGTCGAACACCATCCGCACGGGCCCCTGGCCGCGGCGCAGCACGTCGGTGAGCAGCAGGTCGAGGATGTGCTCCACCGGTCCGGGCGTGTACGTCGTCTCGGGGTGGCCCTCGACCGCAGCGGTCAGCGGGCGGTCGTGCTCGGCCAGCGTGTCGGCCCACCGCTGGGCGCACAGGGTCGCCAGCTCACGCAGCGGCAGCTCGGAGCCGGCCACCAAGGCGCCTCGGCGGGAGAGCTCGACCAGCTCGCCGGCCACCACGTTCATGGAGTCGATCCGGTCCAGGGAGCGGACCACGGTCTCCTGGGCATCCCCGGGCAGGTCGTCGCGCAGGCTCAGCTCCTCCAGCTCCAGGCGCAGGCCGGTCAGCGGGGTGCGCAGCACGTGGGAGGCGTGCTGGGCGAAGTCCTGCTCTCGCGACAACCGCTCCTGCAAGCGGCCGGCGCTGCCGAGCAGGGCGGTGCTGACCGCCTGCACCTCCACCATCCGGCTGCGGGGCAGTTCCAGGTCGAAGCGGCCCCGGCCGAGCAGCTCTCCGGCGACAGCGAGCTTGCGGAAGGGCGAGGCCAGCATCCGCGCGACGACGTACCCCACCAGGCCCGCGATGACGCCGACCAGCAGCAGCAGCACCAGGATCGAGCGGCGGTCGTCGTCGATCAGGTCGTTCACGACGTCACCGGACTGGGTGAGCGTCAGCGAGCCACCGCCGGCGGGGACGAGCGTCGACAGATCGTCGTCCACGTCCTCGGTGGCGGAGAAGGACTCGCCCTCGACGCTGATCGGCGCCTGCCCGGGCCGGACGAACTCGATGCGGTAGTCGTCCCACACGAGGTCCGAGAGGAACCTCGCGTCCACCGGGCGGCGCAGCTCAAGGTGCTGCTCGACCGCCAGCCGGACGGTCTGCACCTGCTGCGCCGCCTCCCGGCTCTCGCGCTCCGTCAGCACGCCGGTCAGGGCGTAGGACCTCATGAACAGTGCACCGGTGACGGCCGCCACGGTGAGCGCGATGAACGAGAGCGTCAGCCGCTCACGCATCGCCTGCTCCGCCTTCGAGGCGGAATCCCACACCTCGAACGGCCACGACCTTGTCGGTGACCCCCACGCTCTCGAGCTTCTGCCGCAGGCGACCGATGGTCACGTCGAGCGTCTTGGTGGAGCCGTACCAGTTCTCGTCCCACACGTCGGCCATCAGCTGGGTCCGGGACACCACCTTGTCGCGGTGGGCCACCAGCACGTTGAGGACCTCGAACTCCTTGCCCGTGAGCGACACCTCGTCGCTGCCGGCGTAGACCCGGCGGGCCCCCACGTCGATGCGCAGGCCCCCGTCGTCCGCGACGTCGAGCGACCCGGTGGCGGTGCGCCGCAGCAGCGCCCGCACCCGGGCCTGCAGCTCGGCCAGCCCGAACGGCTTGGCCATGTAGTCGTCGGCGCCGTAGTCCAGGCCGACCACCCGGTCGAGCTCCCCGGCCCGGGCCGTCACGATCATGATCGCGCCGTCGAAACCGGAGTCCCGGGCCCGACGGCACACGTCGAGGCCGTCCATGTCCGGGAGGCCGAGGTCCAGGATCACGACCTCGGCGGTCTCGGTGGCCAAGGCGTCGAGCGCCTGCTGCCCCGAGTCGACCCACCGCACCTCGTAGCCCTCACGCTCCAGCGTCCTGACGAGGGGGAATGCGATGTCCTCCTCGTCCTCGACGACCAGAACTCTTGCTGCCATGCGGGCGAGCATAGTGGTCGAGGAAGGTGGACATCGAACGAACCGCGGACAACGTGTCCGGCTGCGCGACGGCCCGCCTGGAGCCCGGAGGTCCAGACGGGCCGCGCGAGGTGCCGGCGGCGGCGCATACCGCCGCGGGCACCTGAGTCACGTGTCCACACATCCCCCCGGATTGTGTGAATCCGTTCCCCCGCAGGAGCACGGGACCGTCGAGGAAAGTCCTGCGCCAGCCCAGCGATCCGCTCCGAGAACCACACTATGGACGTCGCGGGCACGACGGATCAACACCGTGACCACGCCTTGGTAACAGGCTCGTCGGGTCCGGCGTGTCGGGTCCCGGCGTGTCGGACACAGCGCGCGTCAGGCGAAGAGGTCGCCGTGGTCGCCCACCCGCTCCAGCACCTGTTCGAAGCGCAGCTGCTCCAGGCCCAGCGGATCCTGTGCGCCCTCGGCGACCTCGTCCCAGGTGACCGGGGCAGCGACGGTGGGCCGCTCGCGCCCCCGCAGGGAATACGGCGAGATCGTGGTCTTGGAGCCGGAGTTCTGCGACCAGTCGATGAAGACCCTGCCCGAGCGGCGGGCCTTGGTCATCGTCGCGGTCACCCGCTTCGGGTGCTCGCGGGCGAGCTCCTCGGCCACCTCCTTGGCGAGCGCCGTCGAGTCGTCGGAGGGCAGCCGGCGCGGCAGGTCGACGTAGAGGTGCAGGCCCTTGCTGCCGCTCGTCACCGGCTTGGCGACCAGGTCGCGCTCAGCCAGCTTCTCGGCCACCAGCGCAGCGACCTGGCAGCACTCGTGCAGCCCGGCCGGTTCACCGGGGTCGAGGTCGATGACCAGCCGGTCGGCGTGGCGGGGCCGGCCGTCGCGTCCCACGGTCCACTGGTGCACGTGCAGCTCCAGCGCGGCCAGGTTGACCAGCCAGGTGAGGGTGGCGAGGTCGTCGCAGATCGGGAAGACCAGGGTGTCGCCGCCCGCAGCCGCCCGGGAGCCGGTGGTGGGCACGGTGGCGGTCCGGACCCACGACGGCGTGCCGCCGGGGGCGTTCTTCTCGAAGAAACTGGCGCCCTCCACGCCGTGCGGCCACCGGATCCGGGTCACCGCCCGATCCTTGAGGTGCGGCAGCAGCACGGCTGAGATCTGCGCGTAGTAGCTCAGCACCTCACCCTTGGTGGTGCCGGTGCGGGGGTAGAGCACCTTGTCCAGGCTGCTGATCCTGAGCGTGCGGCCCTCGACGTCGACCAGCACCTCGGCCTTGCCGTGGGTCTCCCTCGGGCTCACCGGTCCCGCCCGAGACGCTCGGCGTCGAGGTCGCTGCGCACCCCGCGGTACGACGGCTGGCGCAGCCGGCGGTAGCCCTGGCCGTGGGTGTCGACGTCGACCACCACCACCGGCTGGACCCAGTGGGTGCCCGCCGCGTCCACGCGTGGCACCTCGTCGTCGAACGGGCTGACCTGCGAGGCCAGTGGCGCCAGCAGACCGGAGAGTATCCGCCCGGCGCGGGCGCCGATCCCGCTGCCGACCCGGCCGCGGTACATCAGTCCTTCGGGGGTCGGCTCGCCCACCAGCAGGGCGGCGAGCCGGTCAGTGGTGCCCTCCTGGGGGCGCCAGCCGCCGACCACGTAGGACAGCCGGTAGCGGTGCGCGAACTTCAGCCAGTGCGGGCTGCGCTGGTCGGCCAGGTAGCGCGACGAGAGCCGCTTGCTGACGATGCCCTCCAGGCCCTGCTGCCGGGTGGCGTCGAGCAGCATCTCGCCGTCGTCATACGTGCCGGGCACCTGCCAGGCCGAGCCGGTCAGGTCGAGACCGACCAGCAGCTCACGACGTCGCCGCAGCGGCTCGGCGCTCAGGTCGCGACCCTCGAGGCGGAGCAGGTCGAAGACCATGTAGGTGGCCGGCACGCTCGCCACCAGCCGGGCCACGGCGCGGGCGTTGCGCACGTGCATCCGCTCCTGCAGGGTGCGGAAGTCGGGCACGCCGTGGTCGTTGAGCGCGATGATCTCGCCGTCCACGAGCAGGTCACCGACGCCGCTGGGCGCCGCCTGCACCTCGGGCCAGGCCACGGTGACGTCGTTGTCGTTGCGGCTGGTGAGCCGCACCCGTGCCCGGTCGGGGCCGGTCACGTCGGTGAGGATGCGCACGCCGTCCCACTTCACCTCGTGCGACCAGTCGGGCCCCGTGGGCACGTGGCTGCCCTGGGTGGCCAGCATCGGAAGCATCGGCCCAGTCTGGTCCATGGCCGCCGGCCGATGACAAGGGTTCCCCTCACCGGTCACACTGGTGAGCCGGTCCCCCGTCGAAGGAGCACACCCCGCATGCGAGCCATCTGGAAGGGCGCCGTGTCGTTCGGGCTGGTCAGCGTGCCGGTCAAGCTGTACGCCGCGACCGAGTCGCACGACGTGTCGTTCCGCCAGGTGCACGCCAAGGACGGCGGCCGCATCAAGTACCAGCGGGTCTGCTCGATCGACGGCGAGGAGATCGCGTACGCCGACATCGCCAAGGGCTACGAGACCGAGGACGGTGAGATGGTCATCCTCAGCGACGACGACATGGCCGAGCTGCCCTCGACGTCGTCGCGGGAGATCGCGGTGGAGAAGTTCGTGCCACGCGACCAGATCGACCCGATGCTGCTCGAGAAGAGCTACTACCTCGAGCCCGAGAAGTCCGGGGCCAAGCCCTACGCGCTCCTGCGCCAGGCGCTGGTGGAGGCCGACCGGATGGCGGTCGTCACCGTCGCGCTGCGCCAGCGCACCACGATCGCGGTGCTGCGCGTCAAGGACGACGTGATCGTGCTGCAGACGATGATGTGGCCCGACGAGGTCCGCACCCCCGACTTCTCCGTGGAGGCCGGCGAGGTCAAGGACGCCGAGGTCAAGATGGCCACGATGCTGGTCGAGACCCTGGCCGGCGACTTCGACGCCTCCGAGTTCGAGGACGACTACGCCGGTGCGGTCGAGGCGCTGGTCAAGGCCAAGATCGAGGGCGGTGAGATCAAGCGCACCGACACCTCGACCAAGTCCTCCGGCGAGGTGGTCGACCTGCTGGCCGCGCTGCAGCGCTCGGTGCAGGCGGCCCGGACGGCGCGCGGCGAGTCACCGGCCGACGACGCGGGCGAGAAACCGGCGCAGAAGAAGGCAGCGGCCACGAAGACTCCGGCCAAGAAGTCCGCCGCGAAGAAGTCGACGACCAAGAAGACCGCGGCCAAGAAGGCCAGCTGAGCACCCGCCCACCCGGCCTCAACCGGCCCCGCGCCCACGCTCCTGCGTCATCTGCGCCAGCAGCGCTCCGCACTCGGCCGCCCCGGCCAGGGCGAGCTGCTCGGCCGTGTCGTCCTCGGGCTCCGCGACCAGGTGGTGCACGGTGCCGTCGGCGACCAGGTCGAGGGCCCGGATCCGCTGGTGGGTGGCGATCTCGGCAGCGTGGTCCACGTCGCCGTGCACGATGACGCTGGCGCCCTCGGGCGGCAGCGGCGAGAGCCAGGCGTTCTCGGTCGCGACCACGACGTCGGCGGGCAGCAGGGCCAGGGCCCCGCCACCGCAGCCCTGACCCAGGATCACCGAGAGCGTCGGCACGGTCATCGTGGTCATGGTGGCGATGCAGCGGGCGATCTCGCCCCCGATGGAGCCCTCCTCGGCCTTCTGGGACAGCTCGGCGCCCGGGGTGTCGATCACGGTGACCAGCGGCAGCCGCAGCTCGTTGGCCAGGCGCATGCCGCGACGGGCCTCTCGCAGCGCGGCCGGCCCCATCGGGAGCTCGGGCGTTTGGGTACTGCGGTCCTGCCCCACGAGCACGCAGGGCTGGCCGTCGAGCCGGGTCAGGGCCACGATCACGGCCGAGTCCCGCTCGCCCTCCACCGTGCCGCGCAGCCGCACGGTGCCGCGGGCGCCGTACCGCAGCAGCTCGCGCACGCCCGTCCGGGCCGGCGCCCGGGTCCGCAGCACGGACTCCCAGGTGTCGCGGTCCGACGGGGCGGCGCTGCGCCGGGTCAGGGCCGGCGGTCGCGGCGGGTCCACCAGCACGCCGAGCGCGAGCTCGACCAGCGCCGGGACGTCCTCGGCCGGCACGACACCGTCGATGATGCCGTGCTCGACGAGGTTCTCCGAGGTCTGCACCCCCGATGGGAACGGCCCACCGTTGAGGGCCTCGTAAACCTTCGGACCCAGGAACCCGACCAGCGCGCCCGGCTCGGCCACGGTGACGTGGGCCAGCGAGCCCCAGGACGCGAAAACCCCGCCCATGGTCGGGTTGCGCAGGTAGACCAGGTAGGGGAGACCAGCGCTGCGGTGGTCCATCAGGGCCCGGGACACCTCGACCATGCCCACGAAGGCGGGGGTGCCCTCCTGCATCCGGGTGCCACCCGAGGCCGTGGTGGCCAGCACCGGCAGACCTGCGGCGGTGGCCCGGCGCACGGCGTCGGCGATCCGTCGGGTGGCCGCCTCGCCGATCGAGCCCGCCAGGAAGCGGAACTCGTTGACGACCACGGCGACCGGCCGACCCCGGACCAGGCCCTGCCCGGTGATCACGGACTCGTCGGTGCCGGCCTTCTCCGCGGCCTTCTGCAGCGCCTGCCGGTAGTCCTCGCAGTGGTGCGAGATGTCGATCGGGGTGTCCCAGGAGACGTAGGAGCCCCGGTCCAGCACCAGGTCGAGCAGCTCCCGGGCGCTCCAACGGTGCGTCATCGAGGCTCCTCGGCGTTCCCCAGCCAGGTCCGGATCGCGGGACCGTGCTGGTCCAGGACCGGCGGCGCGACGTGGTCGGTGCGGGTCGTCTCGGCCCCGTCGGTGTCGAAGAAGCGCAACGCCGAGCCGGGCAGCGTGAGGTGGCCCAGCGTCTCGTGCTCGACGTCGACGAGCAGCCGCTGGCTCGCGGTCTGGTCCGAGGTGTAGACCTCGTCGAGGGTGCGGACCTTGCCTGCGGGCACGCCGACCTCGTCGAGGCGGGCCAGCAACGGCTCGGCGTCCCAGTCGGCGAAGGCGGCCTCGACGAGGTCGAGGACCCGCTCGCGGACCGCCACCCGCTCGGCGTTCGTCGCCACGCCCTCGGCCGCGGGGTCCAGGCCGAAGCCGTCGCAGAGCCGCTTCCACAGGCCCTCGCTCCCGACCGCGATCTGCACGGAGCCGTCGCGGCAGCGGAACAGGCCGTACGGCGAGATCGACGGGTGGTGGTTGCCCTGGGCCCGGCCGACCTCGCCCGCCACGGTCCAGCGGGTGCCCTGGAAGGCGTGCACCCCGACCGTGGCGGCGAGCAGGGAGGTCCGGACCACGGTGCCGACCCCGGTGCGGGCCCGCTCGTGCAGGGCCGCGACCACGCCGTACGCGCCGTACATGCCCGAGAGCAGGTCGGCGATCGGCACCCCGACCCGCTGCGGGTCGTCGGGACCGGAGCCGGTCAGCGACATCAGCCCGGCCTCGCCCTGCGCGATCTGGTCGTAGCCGGCGCGACCGCCCTCCGGGCCGTCGTGCCCGAAGCCGGTGATCGAGAGCACCACCAGCCGTGGGTTGCGGGCGTGCAGGGCCTCGAAGCCCAGGCCCAGGCGCTCGAGCACGCCGGTACGGAAGTTCTCGACCAGCACGTCGGCACGATCCACGAGCTGCAACAGCACGTCGCGGTCACCGCCCGGGGAGGTGTCCTTGAGGTCGAGGGCGATCGACTCCTTGTTGCGGTTCGCAGACAGGAAGTACGTCGATTCCCGACCGCTGCTGCCGTCCACGAACGGGGGCCCCCACCCGCGGGTGTCGTCGCCCTGGCCGGGCGCCTCCACCTTGATCACGCGGGCGCCCATGTCGCCCAGCATCATCGCGGCCTGTGGTCCGGCGAGGGCGCGCGACAGATCGACGACGAGGACGTCCTCGAGGGGTCCGGTCATCGGGTCACCATCCCGGCAGCACCAGGGCCGCCCACACCAGCAGCGGGCCCACCACGACGACGATCACGCTGTAGGTCAGAATCTGCTGGTAGTAGGCCTGCTCGGTGATGCTCTCAGGACGGTTGGCCAGCATCAGGGCCCCGTTGGTGGAGAACGGGCTGACGTCGACGATGGTCGAGGAGATCGCGAGCGCCGCCACGAAGAGGCCGGCGTTGACGCCGCCCTCCGCAATCAGCGGGATGGAGATCGGGATGATCACCGGCAGCAGGGCGGTCGACGACGCGAACGCCGACACCACGCCACCGACGTAGCACAGGATGAGCGCGCCAAGGGCGACCGCACCGAGGGCGGCGGCCTTGGTGCCAATGAACTCCGGGGACCCGGCGGCGGTGAGGATCGCGGCGTAGGTGCTCACGCCGGCGACGAGGAGAACGGTCGGCCAGGCGATCTGCTTGACCGCGTCCTTGTGCTCGTGCGGGGAGAGCATGGCCAGGATGACGGCGGCCGTGATGGCCACGAAGCCGATGTTCTTGTCGAAGGCCAGGGCCACGACGGCCACGCCGACGAACGCCACCAGGGTCAGCACCTGGTCGCGCCGGACGCCCTGGGCCCGGGTGGCGGTCTCGGTCGAGGTGCCGGTGCCGCCGGCCGAGATGCTGGGACCGCCGCGGTGCAGGTCCTCGTCGATGGTGTCCGGCTCGTCGGGGTCCGCCCGCTGCGCCATCAGCTGGCGGCCGCCGAGGAGCACGAAGAGGATCATGGCCATGATCAGGTTGACGACCAGGCTGGCCAGGAACACGGTGATCTCGCTGGAGGGCAGACCGTTCTCCTCCATCACGGAGTTGGTGATCGTGCCGTAGATGCTGATCGGGGAGAACCCACCGCCCTGGGCGCCGTGCACGACGAACATGCCCATCATCAGCGGGTTGATCTTGTAGCGGAACGCGAAGCCGAGGGCGATCGGGCCGATGATCGCGCAGGCGGCGGGGCTGGCCGCACCGATGCCGGTCAGCAGCGCGGTGACCGCGAACATCACCCACGGGATCAGCGCCACCCGGCCCCCGACGCCACGGACCGCGGACCTGACGATCAGGTCGACGGTGCCGTTGTTGCGCGCGATGGCGAAGAGGTAGGTCACCCCGATCAGGGTCAGGACGAGGTCAGCGCTGACCCCGGCCAGGATCTCCTTCTCGTCGAGGTTCAGCGAGTACATGCCGACGAGCCACGCCGCGACGTACGCCAGCGCACCCATGTTGATCGGCAGCACGGTGCCGATGACGAAGAGGGCGATCAACGCGATGATCGCTACCCATTCCGCTCCCATGGCGGTCCCTTTCGGTTGCGGCCGCCTGTGACAGAGGTCACGGGTCGGCTCAGTGGACTAGCCAATAGGTCAATGGGCCGTCTGTCAATACGCTGAGCCCATGGCTGACCCCCTGCCTGGCCGAGACTCCGAGCCCGATGCCACCTTCCCGAAGCCGCTGCTGCGAACCCGGTTGTACGAGCAGGTCGCCGAGCAGATCACCACCTGGATCACCGACAACGGCCTCGGCGCCGGGGACCGGCTGCCCCCCGAGCGCGAGCTGGCCACCCGTCTCGGGGTCAGCCGCGCCACCTTGAGCCAGGCCCTGGTCGCCCTCGAGGTGGTCGGTGTCGTGGCCGTGCGTCACGGCGACGGCACGGTCCTGACCTCCCACGAGGGCTCCCGGCGGGTCATCGAGGCGATCCGGGCCCACGCGAAGCGGCTGCCCGAGATCACCGAGGCCCGGGAGGCGCTCGAGACCAAGCTGGCCGCGCTGGCCGCGCAGCGGCGTACCGAGGAGGACCTGGCGGCGATCACCGCCTCGCTCGACGAGATGGAGCACGAGATCGAGGCGGGCGGCCGGGGTGTGGCCGGTGACGAGCACTTCCACGCAGCGATCACCGCCGCCGGCCACTCCGAGCTGCTGGCCCAGATGATGGGCGCCATCGCCGACCTGGTGCGCGAGACCCGGATCGAGTCCCTCTCCCAGCCCGGCCGGCCCCGTGACTCCCTGGCCGGCCACCGGCGGGTCGCCGCGGCGATCGAGGCCGGGGACGCGGCCGCCGCGGCCACAGCCATGCACGACCACGTGGCGATGGTCAGCGACGTGGCCCTGCTGCGCGAGCGCCCGTGACGGGTCTGCAGCAGCTCGCCGTCCTGGCCACCGGCCTCGTCGCCGGGATCCTGACCTCCACCGTGGGCGTCGCCTCGCTGCTGAGCTTCCCGGTGCTGCTGGCGATCGGCCTGCCCCCGGTCGTGGCCAACGCGTCGAACACCGTGGGGCTGATGCCCGCGGGCATCAGCGGGTCGTTCGGCTACCGCGAGGAGCTGCGCACCCACCCCGGGGTGACGGCGGTCGTCGTGGTGACCTGCGGCCTCGGCGCCGTCGCGGGCGCCACACTGCTGCTCGCGCTCCCGGCCGGGGTCTTCGAGGCGGTCGTGCCCTGGTTGATCCTGTTCACCTGCCTGCTGGTCGGGGTGCAGCCGACGATCTCGGGCTGGCTGCGCCGCCGACGTACCAGCCCCCAGCAGGCCCGGCGGACCCGGATGTCCGGCGTGACGTCGCTCTTCTCGACCCTCGTGGGCGTGTACGGCGGCTACTTCGGCGCCGGGTCGGGCGTGATGATGGTGGCCGTCCTCGGTTTCGGCCTCGACCTCGAGCTGCGCGTCGTGAACGGCCTGAAGACGGCGTCGATCTTCGCCGGCAACCTGGTGGCGACCCTGATCTTCGTGGTCGTCGCCGACCTGGCCTGGGAGGTGATCGTCCTGCTCTCGCTGGGCTCGGTCGTCGGCGGGTACGTCGGCGCGCGGATCGGTCGCCGGCTCCCGCCGACCCTGTTCCGGGTGCTGGTCGTCCTCGCCGGCGTGGTCGCCGCGGTGACCCTGCTGACCTGAGCCCGCTCGCCTCAGCGCGCCGCCGGCGCGACCAGCGGCCACGGCCGGGCCTGCTCCAGCTGGGCCGACAGGCTGAGCAGGGTGGTCTCGTCGTCGGTGCGTCCCACCAGCTGCACCGCGACGGGCAGACCGTCGGGGCCGGTGCCGCAGGGCACGCTGGCGGCCGGGTTGCCGGCGACGTTCCACAGCGCGGCGTACGCGATGGCGGGCATCGCGAGCAGCGAGGAGGCCACCGTGCCGCGGCCGTCGAGCAGACCGACCCGGGGCGGGCGGTGCGCGATCGCGGGCGTGAGCAGCACGTCGAGACCACCCGGGGCGTCGAAGACCCGGTTGGCCCGCAGCGAGACCTGCTCGGTGCGTCGCAGCGCCCAGGTCAGCACCCTCGGCCGCACCCAGCTGCCGAGACGGTAGGTCTCCCGGGTCCGGCGCTCGAGCCGGTCGTGGTGCTCGACCGCGTCGGCCTGCGCACGGATGCCGCCGAAGAACTGAGGTACGAACGCTGCCGTGGGGTCGGGGTAGCGCGGGTCCACCTGCCGCACGTCGTGGCCGAGGTCGACCAGCAGCCTCACGGTCTCCTCGACCGCCCGCACGTGCACCGGGTCGGGCCGGACGCCGGGCGTAACCGGCGTGAGGCTCCAGCCGATCCGAAGCCGCCCGGGCTCGCGGCCGGCCGCCTGCGTGAAGGACCCGGTCTCGCCGGCGGCGAACAGGTCGCTCGGCAGGCTGCCCCGGATCGCGTCGAAGACGATCGCGCTGTCCAGCACCGTGCGGGTCAGGGGACCCGTGGTGCCCAGCGCCCACCACAGGTGTGACTCGGGTGCGGCGGTGACCCTGCCCCGCTGGGGCTTCAGCCCGAAGAGGCCGCAGCACGCGCTCGGGATCCGGATCGACCCTCCCCCGTCGCCCCCGAGGCCGACAGGGACCATGCCGCTGGCGACCGCGGCCGCCGTACCCCCGCTCGAGCCACCGGGCGTGCGGGTCCGGTCCCACGGGTTGCGGGTGACGCCGCGGCTGGCGGACTCGGTGTAGGGGAACGCGCCGAACTCCGGCATTGTCGTCGTGGCCACCACCACCGCCCCCGCCCGTCGCAGACGGGCCACGGTCTCGGCGTCCGTGATGGCCGGGGTGGAGTTGCCGTCGCCGCCGTAGGTCGTCACGCAGCCCGCGACCGCCATCTCCGCCTTCACCACGACCGGTACGCCGTGCATCGGCCCGGTCGGCTCCCCCGCCCGCCGGCTGGCGTCGCGGGCGTCCGCCTCGGCCCGGGCCTCCGCGGCCAGCAGCCGGGAGACGGCGTTGAGGTCCGGGTCGGCCACCGCGATCCGCTCGAGGGCCGCGTCGGTGACCGCCCGGGCGCTGACCTCGCCGCTCGAGGTCAGGCGGGCGGTCTCGGCGGCGCTCAGATGTTCCACGCGGACGAGGCTAGAGCAGGCCGCGCACCACCCGCAGCCCGACCGAGACCCGGGCCAGGTCACCGGTGGCGTCGGCCGTGATCTGGCCCAGGGTCTCCGCGGCGCGCTCGACCACCACAGCCTCGGACTCCTCCCAGCTCGCGATCCGGGCGGGGGCCGACTCGTCGGGCGAGGTGGCCCGCAGCACCTGGGCGGTCAGCTGGGCGTGCACCGCGTGCAGATCGTCACGCAGCGCGGCCCTGGCCATGGTCTGCCAGCGGTCCACCCGGGGCAGGGCCACGATCTTGGCCAGCAGCGCCGTCAGCCCCAGCCGCTCACCGAGCGCGAAGTGCACGCGCGCGACGTCGGTCGGGTCCAGGTCGTCGCGCTGCGCGATCTCGATGATGCCCAGCAGCATGTACGACGGCGACAGCACCGCGACCCGGATGGCCAGGTCCTGCGGCACGTCCCGGGCGACCAGCGCGTCGCGCCGGCCGTGGAAGGCTTCGAGCTCGCGGCCCGACATGAGCTGCGGCAGGTCGAGCATCGCCCGCTGCACGAACCCGGAGAACTGGTCGACGGTGACCTGGCTGTCCAGGGGCGGGCGCCGGTTGGTCACCAGCCACCGAGACGCCCGCTCGACCAGGGTCCGCATCTCGATGCGCATCCTGGTCTGGACCGACGCGTCGAGCACGTTGTCGTAGCGGGTCAGCTCCTCGCGCAGCGGCAGCGACCCGAAGATCTCCCGGGCCACGAAGTTGGCCCGGGTCAGCTCGGCCGCGTCGGCCCCCGTCTCGCCCGCCAGCCGCGGCCAGTAGGTCATCCCGGCGCCGTTGACGAGGTCGTTGACCACCTGGGTCACGATGATCTCGCGGCGCAGCGGGTGCTCCTCGATCTGGCGGTGGAACTCCTCGCGCATCGCGCTCGGGAAGTACGCCGTGAGGTCGAGGTCGAGGTAGAGGTCGTCGGGCAGGTTACTGGCGATCAGCTCGTCGGCCAGCACGATCTTGGTCCAGGCCATCAGGACCGACAGCTCCGGCACGGTCAGGGCGCCGCCCTGGTCCAGGCGGCGGCGTACCTGCTGGCTCGAGGGCAGGCCCTCGATCTCGCGGTTCAGCGTCCCGGCCTGCTCGAGGTCCTTCATGAACTCCTCGTGCACGTGCAGCAGGGACGGGGCGTGGGCAGCGGCGTTGGCCAGGGCCAGGTTCTGCTCGTAGTTGTCGCGCAGCACCAGGGCGGAGACCTCGTCGGTCATCTGCACCAGCAGCGCGTTGCGCTGCTTCTCGGTCAGGTCGCCGTCCTTGACCACCTTGTCGAGCAGGATCGTGATGTTCACCTCGTGATCCGACGTGTCGACCCCGGCAGAGTTGTCGATGAAGTCGGTGTTGATCCGGCCGCCCTGGCCGTCGCCACCCGTCAGCGCGTACTCGATCCGCCCGGCCTGCGTCAGACCCAGGTTGCCGCCCTCGCCCACGCAGCGGGCACGGACCTCGCGTCCGTCGACCCGGATGGTGTCGTTGGCCTTGTCGCCGGCGTCGCCGTGGGTCTCCTCGGAGCCCTTGACGTAGGTGCCGATCCCACCGTTCCAGAGCAGGTCGACCGGCGCGGTCAGGATCGCGCGCATCAGCTCGGCCGGGGTCAGCGAGGTCACGGAGGCGTCGAGGCCCAGGGCGGCCCGCACCTGCTCGTTGACCGGGATCGACTTCAGGGAGCGCGAGAACACGCCGCCACCGGCCGAGAGCAGGCTGCTGTCGTAGTCGCGCCAGCTGGAGCGGGGCAGCGCGAAGAGCCGCCGCCGCTCGGCGTACGACGTCGCGGTGTCGGGCGCGGGGTCGAGGAAGATGTCGCGGTGGTCGAAGGCGGCCACGAGCCGGGTGTGCTCGGAGCAGAGCAACCCGTTGCCGAACACGTCCCCGGACATGTCGCCGATGCCGACGCAGGTGAAGTCCTCGTGCTGGCAGTCGATGCCGCGCTCGCGGAAGTGGCGCTGCACCGACACCCAGGCGCCGCGGGCGGTGATCCCCATCGCCTTGTGGTCGTAGCCCACCGAGCCACCGCTCGCGAACGCGTCTCCGAGCCAGAACCCGTGGTCGTGGGCCACGCCGTTCGCGATGTCGCTGAACGTCGCGGTGCCCTTGTCGGCGGCGACCACGAGGTAGGAGTCGTCCTGGTCGTGGCGCACCACGTCACGGGGCGGCACCACCTGGTCGTCGATCCGGTTGTCGGTCACGTCGAGCAGGCCCGAGATGAACGTGGTGTAGCAGGCCACCCCCTCGGCCAGCCACGCGTCCCGGTCGCCGGCGTCGGGCAGCTGCTTGCAGAAGAAGCCACCCTTGGCGCCGACCGGCACGATCACCGTGTTCTTGACCATCTGGGCCTTCACCAGCCCCAGCACCTCGGTGCGGAAGTCGTCGCGGCGATCCGACCAGCGCAGCCCACCGCGGGCGACGGCACCGAAGCGCATGTGCACGCCCTCCACGCGCGGCGAGTAGACGAAGATCTCGAACGTGGGACGCGGCTGTGGCAGGTCAGGGATCCCTGAAGGGTCGAGCTTGAAGGACATGTACGGCCGGGGCGAGCCGTCCGCGCCGGGCTGGAAGAAGTTGGTACGCAGGGTCGCGGTCATGTGGGTCAGGTAGGAGCGCAGGATCCGGTCGTGGTCGAGGCTGACCACGTCGTCGAGGGCCGTAGTGATCCGCCGGCGGACCTCCTGCTCGCGGCGGGGCCCCTCGACCGGGCCCAGGGCGGGGTCGAAGCGGGCCTCGAACAGCCGCACCAGCATCCGGGTGATGTCGACGTTGATCCGCAGCGCGCCTTCGATCGAGTCCTGCGCGAACGGTGAGGCGCCCTGCCGCATGTACTTGGCGTAGGCCCGCAGCACGGTGGCCTGCCGCCAGGTCAGACCGGCGGCGAGCACGAGGCCGTTGAACCCGTCGGTCTCGTTGAAGCCGTCCCACACCGCGCGCAGCGCGTCCTGGAACAGGTCGCGGGCTCCCTCGGGCAGGGCGAGGGGGTAGCGCAGCCCGAACTCGTAGACGTGCGAGGCCCGACCCAGGCCCTCCAGCTGGTAGGGCCGCTCGTCGACCACCTCGACCCCCATCGAGGACAGCATCGGCAGCACCTGCGAGAGCGAGAGCGGCTCCCCGATCCGGTAGACCTTCAACCGGGCCTCGCCGCGGGCGGCGT
Source organism: Nocardioides sp. (assembly GCA_026786275.1). GTDB lineage: Bacteria > Actinomycetota > Actinomycetes > Propionibacteriales > Nocardioidaceae > Nocardioides. The sequence goes on from JAJAYJ010000005.1 coordinate 29,023, forward strand.
CGAGGTGCTCGAAGAGGGACAGGTCGATGCCCTCGTCACCCCTGATCGCCTCCAGCCGGCCCAGGTCGACCGACGCCGTGCGGGGTGCGTAGTCCTCCTTGTAGGCCTCGGGGAAGGAGTCGACGTAGCGGCGCCCGAGGATCGTGCCGACCTCCTCGCCGTACTCCGCCACGACGGCGGTGGTGAAGTCGTCGCTCCACGACCGCGACGCCTCGGTGAGGCGACGTTCGAGGTCGGTGGTGTCGAGACCGCGGATGACCCCGGTGTCGACCAGGGAGCCCTGGGCCAGGTGCACCACGAAGTGCACGCGTGCCGTCGTGGACTCGTCGATACGGACGGTGAACTCCACGGAGTCACCGCCGAGCCGGTCGGTGAGGATCTTTGCGAACTTCTCGCGCACCGCCGTGTTGTAGCGGTCGCGGGGCAGGTAGACCAGGACCGAGACGTAGCGGCCGTAGGTGTCACGACGCAGGAACATCCGCACCGCCCGGCGCTCGCGGGCGTTCATCGCCGCCTCGACCATCGGGCTCAGCTCGGCGACCGGCGTGTGGAACAGCTCGTCGCGGGGGTAGGTCTCGAGGGTGTCCATCAGGGCTTTGCCGGCGTGGCTGCGGGGGTCGAAGCCACTCGCGTGCAGCACCGCCGCCGCCTTCTCGCGCAGCAGCGGGATCCGCATCAGGGAGTCGGTGTAGGCGGCGCTGCTGAACAGGCCGAGGAAGCGCCGCTCGCCGACGACCTCGCCGGAGGCGTCGAACGTCTTCACGCCGACGTAGTCGAGGTACGCCGGGCGGTGCACGGTGGCGCGGGAGTTGGCCTTGGCCAGCACCAGCAGGGTCTTCTCGCGAGCCTTGGCCTTCACCGGCTCGGGCAGCCGCCCGAACGACGTGGACAGGTCCTGGTCGGCCCGCAGGATCCCGAGCCCGGTGCCGGGCAGTGCCCGCAGCACGTCGTCCTCGAACCCGTCGACCTCGGCGCGCTGCAGCGCGTACTCCCGGTAGCCCAGGAACGTGAAGTGCTCGTCACCCAGCCACTCCAGGAGGGCCACGGCCTGGCGCACCTCCTCGGCCTCGAGCGGCGGCGGATCGGCCCGCAGACCGGCCACGACCTCGTCGATCATCGCGTGCATCTTGGGCCAGTCCTCGACCGACTCCCGCACGTCGCGCAGCACCCGCTGCACGTCCTCCACCACCGCGGCCGGGTCGTCGCCCTCCCGCAGGCGGTCGACCTCGACGTGCATCCACGACTCCCGCACGGCCTCGCCCTGGGGGGCCAGGGACCCGTCGACCACCGGCGCGACGTGCTGCAGGACCCCGGTGATGTCACGGGTCACGTCGAAGCCCGGGTGCACCACCAGGTGCACCGCCCGCAGCTGGCGCGAGAGCTCCATGGTGAGGGAGTCGACCAGGAAGGGCATGTCGTCGACGACGACCTCCACCACCGAGTGGCCGCCGGCGGTCCAGCCGTGCTCGCTCAGGGTCGGGGTGAAGACCCGGACGCTGGCCGTGCCCTGCGGACGCCGTCCGGCCAGCTTGACGTGGGAGGCGAGCGCGCCGTAGACGTCCACGTCGCTGCGCTCGAGGATGTCCTCAGGACTCACGTAGCGGTAGTAGGCCCGCAGCAGCGCCGCCACGTCCCCACGGGGCGGCCCCCCGGTGCCCTTGCTGGCACTGGCCAGGTCGATCGCCTTGCCGAGCAGCTCGGCCTTGTCCAGATCCTGCGTCGTCGTTGACACGCCTCCGACCCTAGATGACCCGGCGGCCTCAGAGCGCGCTGCGCAGGTCCCAGAGCAGCGGGAAGTACTGGATCGACAACCTGCCGCGCAGGTACGACGACCCGCTCGAGCCGCCGGTGCCCGACTTGCGGCCGATCATCCGCTCCACCATCACCACGTGCCGGGCCCGCCAGCTCGCGGCCAGCTCGTCGTGCTGCAGCAGCGCCTCCGCGAGTGCCCACACCGCGGCGTGCTGCGTACGGTCGTGGGCTGCGGTGCGCAGCGAGGCCGAGATCTCGGCGTCGGTGTCGGCCGCGAGGCCCTGGTCGCGCAGCACGTCGAGGAAGGCGTCCCACAGGGTGGGCTCGACCAGGCGCTGTTCCAGCCGTCGCCGCTCGAGGTCGGTGAGCCCCCGGAACCGCTCGACGTACGACGCGTCCTGGGCACCGGAGAGGAACTCCAGCTCGCGGAACTGCACCGACTGGAACCCGCTCGCCGGGGCCAGCCGCTGCCGGAACTCCAGGAAGTCCTGCGGGGTCATGGTCTCCAGCACGTCGACCTGCTGCACCAGCACCCGCTCGATCACGTGCATCCGGCCCAGCAGGTGCTGGGCCCACCACAGCCGGCCCTGGCTCATCGCGTCCCGGGCCGCGGCGGCCTCGTGCAGCAGCTGCTTGAACCACAGCTCGTAGACCTGGTGGATGGTGATGAACAACAGCTCGTCGTGGGCCGGGGGGTCCGACTCCAGGTGCTGGGAGTCCAGCAGCTGGGGCAGTCGCAGGTAGCTGCCGTAGGTCAGCTGTGCGCCCTGCTCACCGAAGGATACGAACCGGTCGGTCGACGGGTCGTCGGGGGTCTCGCCAGCAGTGCTCATGCCGCTACTGAACCACCTGACGTCCGGGGTCGGCGGCCGGCGGCGCGACCGGCATGATGGCGAGGACCAGAGGACCACCTGAAGGGGAACCGATGAGCAAGCGCATGACCTACGAGCTGACCTACGACGCACCCCTGGCGGACGTCGCCGCGATGCTCGGCGACCCGGCGTTCCGCGAGCAGGTCTGCACCGACCAGCGGGTGCTGAGCTCGGACGTCACGATCGAGGAGGTCGGTGGGGTCCGCCAGGTCACCATCGACCAGACCCAGGCCGCCGAGGGCATCGCGTCGTTCGCCAAGAAGTTTGTGGGCGAGACGATCCACATCGTGCAGACCGAGTCGTGGACCAGCGCCGACCAGGGCACGATCGAGATGACCACCCCGGGCAAGCCGGGTGACATCAGGGGCACCATCGCGCTGGTGGAGTCCGGCGGGGTCACCACCGAGACCGTCGACATGGAGATCAAGATCGGCATCCCACTGGTCGGTGGCAAGATCGAGGGCCTGATCGGCGACCTGCTGCGCAGGGCGCTCAAGGCCGAGAACAGGGTCGGCCGGGACTACCTGTCGCGCTGAGGATCCTGGGGGCCGTGCGCGCGAGCCTGCCGGGTGCGGACGGCGAGCACGACCCCGAGCAGGACGAAGGGTCCGAACGCGAGCACCAGCACGAGCACCTGCTCGACCCCGTGCAGCGCACCGAGGTGCTGGGGCACGAGGGCCCGCGCCAGGTCCACCGCTATGTCCACCGTGTTGTGCATCGCCCCCATTCTCGCTGCCCACCGGAATGAACGACACACCCGGTGCCGTTGGGGAAGCATGATTGACCTCTTCGACAGCCTGACCGTGAACAACTGGACCTTCCCCAACCGCCTGGTGATGGCCCCGCTGACCCGCAACCGTGCGGAGGGCACGGTGCCCGGTGACCTCGCCGTCGAGTATTACGCGCAGCGCGCGTCGGCCGGCCTGATCATCACCGAGGGCAGCCAGCCCAGCGCCCGCGGCCAGGGCTACCCCAGCACGCCCGGCTTCCACTCCCCCGAGCAGCTCGCCGGCTGGAGCCGCGTCGCCGACGCCGTGCACG
>JAJAYJ010000006.1 GCA_026786275.1 Nocardioides sp.
GCTCGAGACGGCCCCGGTCGCGGCCGAGCCCGTGGCCCAGGGGACCGCGGATCACGCGCAGGCCCCCGCCCCTGTGGAGCCGGCCCCTGTGGAGCCCGCCGCGGTGGAGCAGAACGCCGTGGACCGCACCGGCTCCCCGGCGCCGGTGACGCCGGACCAGGCGCCGGAGACAGATGCCCGGTTTCCCGACGAGCAGCCCGAGCAGCCCGAGCAGCCCGAGCAGCCCGAGCAGCCCGAGCAGCCCCGTGTCGTCACGCGCACTCGGCGCCGCAGCGCGACTCGTCCGGCGGGTCCGCCGGAAGGAGCCGTAGGCACGGTCGTCTCCCTCGACGCGGAGGCCGCGGCCTCCGCCGCGGGGGGCGCGGACGTGGTCGCCGGCGGCGACGTACCCGTGGTGGAGCACGTGCCGATCAAGCGCCGGGGCACCCGCAAACGCTGACGTTTTGCGCCCCACCCGGGGCGTCCGTACTATTGCCTCTCGGTACGTTCACGCGTGCCCGCCCTGGGCGGCACCTCCACTCCGTGTGCTCATCACGACCTCGTGGTGTGGGCGGAGCCCCAGACATCAAGCCTCACCATCGATTCGACGAAGGAGACCGCGGTGTACGCGATCGTGCGCGCAGGCGCCAAGCAGCAGAAGGTTGCCCTGGGCGACGTCATCGAGATCGACAAGGTGCTGACCGGGGTCGGCGAGACGCTCACCCTGCCGGTCGTCCTGGCCGTCGACGGCGAGAACATCACGTCCACGGGCCTCGAGAAGGCCACCGTGACCGTCGAGGTCCTCGGCGCGATCAAGGGTCCCAAGATCATCATCCAGAAATACAAGAACAAGACCGGCTACAAGAAGCGCCAGGGTCACCGCCAGAAGTACACCCAGGTCAAGGTCACCAAGATCTCTGTCTGATCGCTCGCTGATCCGCACGACACCAAAGGACTCGACATGGCACACAAAAAGGGCGCAGCGTCCACCAAGAACGGGCGCGACTCCAACTCCCAGCGCCTCGGCGTGAAGCGCTACGGCGGTCAGCTCGTCAACGCCGGCGAGATCATCGTCCGTCAGCGTGGCACCCACTTCCACCCGGGCAGCGGCGTCGGCCGCGGCGGTGACGACACCCTGTTCGCGCTCGTGGGTGGCAACGTCGAGTTCGGCACTCGCCGGGGTCGTCGAGTCATCAACATCGTCCCGGGCGAGTGAGCTGACGCTCACCCGCGCCTAGGCGCAACCACGCAGCACTTCATCGGAGGGCGTCCCGGTCACGGGGCGCCCTTCGGGGTTTCGAGGCTCCGCAGCTCGCACCCCCACCACCGCCCAGGAGAACCCGATGGCAGTCCCCACGTTCGTCGACCAGGTCGTGCTGCACGTCAGCGCGGGTCGGGGCGGACACGGCGTCGCCTCGGTGCACCGTGAGAAGTTCAAGCCGCTCGGCGGCCCCGACGGCGGCAACGGCGGGCCCGGCGGTTCGATCATCCTGCGGGTCGACCCGGACGTGACCACCCTCATCGACTACCACCACAGCCCGCACCGCAAGGCCGAGCACGGGGGCCACGGGGCCGGGGCACACCGCAACGGCGGCCACGGGGCCGACCTGGTGCTGCCGGTGCCCGACGGCACGGTCGTGCGAGACAAGCAGGGCGACCTGCTGGTCGACATGGTCGGTGCCGGTACCGAGCTCGTGGGCGCCCAGGGCGGACGCGGTGGTCTGGGCAACGCCGCCTTGGCCTCCTCCAAGCGCAAGGCGCCCGGTTTCGCGCTGCTCGGTGAGCCCGGCGACGAGCTGGAGATCCGCCTGGAGCTCAAGGTCGTGGCCGACATCGGCCTGGTCGGGTTCCCGAGCGCCGGCAAGTCCAGCCTGATCGCGGCCATCTCGCGGGCCCGGCCGAAGATCGCGGACTACCCGTTCACCACCCTCGTACCCAACCTCGGCGTCGTCCGGGCCGGCGAGACCGTCTTCACCGTCGCCGACGTGCCCGGCCTGATCGAGGGCGCCAGCGAGGGCCGCGGCCTGGGCCATGAGTTCCTGCGCCATGTCGAGCGCTGCGCCGCGCTGGTTCACGTGGTCGACACCGCGTCCATCGAGCCGGGCCGCAACCCCGCGGACGACCTGGACCTGATCGAGGCCGAGCTGACCCGCCACGGCGGTCTCGAGGACCGCCCGCGGATCATCGCGCTCAACAAGATCGACGTGCCGGACGGTCGCGACATCTCCGACATGGTCGTCGACGACCTGCGCGCGCGCGGCCTGGTCGTCTTCCCGGTGTCGGCCGCCTCGGGGGAGGGCCTGCGCGAGCTCACCTTCGCGATGGCCGAGATCGTGACCCGGGCCCGGGCGGAGAAGCCCGTGACCGTGGTCGAGCGGATCGTGCTGCGCCCGCCGTCGGTCGACGGCAACGACGACTTCTCGATCACCGCGACCTCCGACGGCTGGGTCGTGCGCGGCACGAAGCCGGAGCGCTGGGTCCGCCAGACCGAGTTCAGCAACGACGAGGCCGTGGGCTTCCTCGCCGACCGGCTCAACCGGCTCGGCGTCGAGGCCCGCCTGGTCACGCTGGGCGCCGAGGAGGGCGACACCGTGGTCATCGGTGACCCCGACAACGCCGTTGTCTTCGACTTCTCGCCCTCCATCGAGGCCGGTGCGGAGATGCTGGGACGTCGCGGCGAGGACCAGCGCTTCGACGAGCAACGCCCCGCCCGCACCCGCCGCCGCAAGATCGACGAGCTGATGCCCGAGCGGGGTGACCACGAGACCCGGGCCGACGTGGCCCGCCGGCTCGACCGGCCCGACTTCGGTCCGATGTCCTACGACGTGGGTTCTCCGCAGGACCCCGACTGGGCGGAGTCCGACCCCGACGCGGGGTCTTCGTGACCCCTCGCCCCGAGGTGCTGCGTGCGCGGCGGGTCGTGGTCAAGGTGGGTTCGTCGTCGCTGACCACCGCCGCCGGTGGGATCGACCCCGACCGGGTCCGAGCCCTGGTCGACGTGCTCGCCGGGGTGCGCGCGCGGGGGGCGGAGGTCGTGCTGGTGTCCTCGGGCGCGATCGCGGCGGGGCTGGCACCGCTCGGCCTGGCTCACCGCCCGCGTGGTCTGGCTGCCCAGCAGGCGGCCGCGTCGGTCGGCCAGGGTCTGCTGGTGCACCGCTACACCGAGGAGCTGCGCCGGCACGGGCTGATCGCCGGGCAGGTCCTGCTGAGCGCCGACGACGTGACCCGGCGTGGGCACTACCGCAACGCCCACCAGACGTTCGCGAAGCTGCTCGAGCTGGGCGTGCTGCCGATCGTGAACGAGAACGACACGGTGGCCACAGCCGAGATCCGCTTCGGCGACAACGACCGCCTCGCGGCCCTGGTCGCCCACCTGGTGCACGCGGACCTGCTCGTGCTGCTCTCCGACGTCGGGGGGCTCTATGACGCCGACCCGCGCGACCCGGGCAGCACCCTGCTCACCGACGTGCGGGGCACCGACGACCTGGCCGGGGTGCAGGTGGGCCGGGCCGGGTCGGCCGGGCTGGGCACCGGCGGCATGCGGACCAAGCTCGACGCCGCCCGGATCGCGACCGGGGCCGACATCCCCGTCGTGCTGACCTCGGCCGCCCGGGCCGGGGCGGCGCTGGCCGGTGAGCCGGTCGGCACCCTGTTCCACAGCACCGGTCGGCGCCGACCGACCCGGCTGCTGTGGCTGGCGCACGCCACCGAGCCGCTCGGCACCCTGAGCCTCGACGAGGGCGCGGTGCGGGCCGTCGTCTCACGACGGGCGTCACTGCTGCCGGCCGGGATCACCGCGGTGAGCGGAGCGTTCCACGCCGGCGACCCGGTCGACCTGGTCGGTCCCGACGGCGCCGTCGTGGCCCGAGGACTGGTCGGCTTCGACGCCACCGAGCTGCCGGCCCTGCTGGGTCGCTCGACCCCCGACCTGGCCCGCGAGCTGGGCGCGGCGTACGAGCGTGAGGTCGTGCACCGCGACGACCTGGTCTGCCTGTAACCCCGGAGTCGACCCCCGTGGGCCCGCTCGCGCCGGAGCAGTCGCCTGCCGAGCACATCGCGACCCCATCCCCCGCTGGATAGGTTCGAGGAGTGGACGCGGACGCCGAGGAGCAGGAGGAGGCCGCGTTCCAGCGGCTCTACGGCCCGTGGGAGCCCCTGCGTCCTGCCGAGGTGGCGGCCTACCTGGGTGACGGCGGTGACGCCGGGCCGTGGTGGATCGCGGGCGGGTGGGCGATCAAGGCCTTCACCGGGGTCGCCCGGCACCACGAGGACATGGACGTGGCGATCTTCCGTCGCGACCTGCCCCTGCTACGACGAGCGTTCGCGGGGCGAGCCCACCTCTGGTCGGCCGGCGCCCGGGCGCTCCGGCCGGTCGACGACGACTCTCCCGACGTGACGGCCGGAGGCCAGCCAGGTCTGGATCCGCGAGCACGCCCTAGGCCCGTGGCGGGTCGACGTGCTGTTCAACCCCGACCGCGACGGGGAGTGGGTCAACCGACGCTGCCCCGCGCACGTCGTCCCTCTCGAGGAGGCCACGTGGGTGGCCGTCGACGGCATCCGCTCTGTCGTGCCCGAGGTCGTGTTGCTCTTCAAGCCACGCTCGACCGGCCCAAGGACCGCGCCGACCTCGCGGCGGCCTGGCCACTGCTCGACGACGTACGACGGACCTGGCTGCGTGACGCGACCGCCGAGACCGCCCCCGGCCACCCCTGGCTGGACCGGCTGCGCCGAGAAATGTCCTCGCCGAGCGTTCCACTCACCTGGGGGGGTTTGCAACCCCCCCAGGTGATCGCCACGCTCGACCAGCAACCGAGGCGGCGGCGGGCCCGGTCGGAGGTGTGTATGAATCCCCGGTCAGCCGGGGATCCCTGCGCCTGTCGGGGGTTGCAACCCCCACCAGGTGACCGCCACGCTCGACCAGCACCGAGGTGGCGGCGGGTCGCGAAGTCGGGTCGTCCACCCTCCTGGGGGGTTGAACGGGCTGGGTGCCCGGGACACGGTGAGGAGATGACCAACGACACCTCGATCACCGTCAACCGCGTCATCGACGCCTCCGCGCAGGACCTCTTCGCCGTGCTCAGTAATCCCGAGCGGCACGCCGAGCTCGACGGCTCCGGCTTCGTGCTGGGCGACGAGAAGAGCGACCGGATCACCGCCACCGGCCAAGTGTTCCGGATGAACATGACCGGGCCGCACATGGGTGGCGACTACCAGACCGACAACACCGTGACCGGCTACGACAAGAACCACCTCCTCGCTTGGGCCACCGCCCCCGCCGACACCGCCCCGCCGGGTTGGGAGTGGGTCTGGGAGCTGACCGCGCAGGGCGGGGACCGCACCGACGTGCACCTCACCTACCGCTGGGACAAGGTGACCGACAAGGAGGTGTTGGCCAGCCTGCACTTCCCGTTGGTGGCGCAGTCGCAGCTGGAGGACTCGCTGGGCAACCTCGCCTCCGCGGTGGCGGGCTGAGCACTCCGCTGGACCGTGCCGTCCCGCTCGTCGTACGGCGCCGTAGGCTGGGGGCGGCATGAGCACCGATCCCCGACCCGTCTACCTCGACCACGCCGCCACCACCCCGATGGTGCCCGCGGCGCTGGAGGCGCTGACCGCCCACCTCGGCGACGTCGGCAACCCCTCCTCCCTGCACGCCTCCGGCCGGGCCGCCCGGAGGGTGGTCGAGGAGTCCCGCGAGACCATCGCGCAGGCGCTGGGCTGCCGGCCCGGCGAGGTCGTCTTCACCTCGGGGGGCACCGAGGCCGACAACCTCGCGGTCAAGGGCATGTACTGGTCGCGTCGTGGTGCCGAGGACTCCCGGCGCCGGGTGCTCTCGACCGCGATCGAGCACCACGCCGTGCTCGACCCGCTGCACTGGCTCGCCGACACGGCCGGCGCCGAGGTCGAGCTGCTGGCCGTCGACTCCGACGGCCGGCTCGAGCTGGACGCGCTGCGGGCCAGCATCGAGCGCGACCCCGCGTCGGTGGCGCTCGTCTCGGTGATGTGGGCCAACAACGAGGTGGGCACCCTGCAGCCCATCGACGAGGTCGTCGCCCTCGCCGCGGCCCACGGCATCCCGGTGCACTCCGACGCCGTGCAGGCCGTCGGGTCGGTCCCGGTCGACTTCGCCGCCTCGGGCCTGGACGCCCTCACCCTGACCGGGCACAAGGTCGGTGGACCGTACGGCGTCGGTGCCCTGGTCGTGCGCCGGGAGGTCGAGGTCACCGCCCTCGTGCACGGTGGCGGGCAGGAGCGTGACATCCGCAGCGGCACCATCGACACGCCCGGCATCGCCGGTTTCGCGGCGGCCGTCGAGCTCTGCGTCAAGCAGCAGTCCGAGCACGCCGGGCGCCTGAGCGTGCTGCGCGACCGGCTCGTCGCCGGCGTGCTGCAGGTGGTGCCCGACGCCCGTCTCAACGGCGCGGTGCCCGACGGCGAGGCCCTGGTGCGGCTGCCGGGCAACGCGCACTTCAGCTTCCCGGGCTGCGAGGGCGACTCGTTGCTGATGCTGCTCGACGCCCGCGGCATCGAGTGCTCCACGGGCTCGGCCTGCTCGGCCGGTGTGCCGCAGGCCTCCCACGTGCTCCTGGCGATGGGCCGCGAGGACGAGGCCGCACGCAGCTCGCTGCGATTCTCACTGGGCCACACCAGCACCGAGGCCGACGTCGACGCCCTGGTCGCCGCGATCGGTCCGTGCGTCGAGCGGGCCCGGGCCGCGAAGGCGTGACGGCGTGAAGATCCTCGCCGCAATGTCCGGCGGGGTCGACTCCGCCGTGGCCGCCGCCCGCGCCGTGGAGGCCGGTCACGACGTGACCGGCGTGCACCTGGCCCTGTCGCGCAACCCAGCATCGTACCGCTCGGGGGCCCGGGGCTGCTGCACCATCGAGGACAGCAACGACGCCCGGCGGGCCGCCGACGTGATCGGCATCCCGTTCTACGTCTGGGACCTCTCCGAGCGCTTCCACGCCGACGTGGTCGAGGACTTCATGGCCGAGTACGCCGCCGGCCGCACGCCCAACCCGTGCCTGCGCTGCAACGAGAAGATCAAGTTCGCCGCCGTGCTCGACCGGGCGCTGGCCCTGGGCTTCGACGCCGTCGCGACCGGGCACTACGCCCAGCTCCGCACCGGTGCGGACGGCCTGGTCGAGATGCACCGGGCCGTGGACCACGGCAAGGACCAGTCCTACGTGCTCGGCGTGCTGGACCAGGCCCAGCTCGCGCACGCCGTCTTCCCGCTCGGTGACAGCGCCAAGCCCGCCGTGCGCCGGGAGGCGGCGCAGCGCGGCCTGCTCGTGGCCGACAAGCCCGACAGTCACGACATCTGCTTCGTGGCCGACGGGGATAACGCGGGCTGGCTGCGCGAGCGGCTCGGCGACCGGGTCACCCACGATCGTGGCGAGATCCTCGACGACACCACCGGTGAGGTGCTGGGCCACCACGACGGCAGCTACGGCTTCACGATCGGGCAGCGCAGGGGCCTGCGGATCGGCACGCCGGCCCCCGACGGCAAGCCCCGCTTCGTGCTGGACATCGAGCCCGTCTCCGGCACGGTCAGGGTCGGGCCGCACGAGCGGCTCGCCCTTACGGGCGTGCACGGCATCCGTCCCCGCTGGTGCGGCACCGTGCCCTCCTCGCTCGCCGGCCCCGGGGTGAGCGTGCAGCTGCGCGCGCACGGCGACGAGCACCGGGCGTCGGTGACGGTCGGGGCGGACGGCGAGGTCGACGTCGAGCTGCACGACCCGGCGTACGGCATCGCGCCGGGGCAGGCCGTGGTGCTCTACGACGGCAGCCGGGTGGTCGGCTCCGCGACGATCTCCAGCACCACCCGCAGGGATCGCTGATGGCGCTCGCGACCGGCATCGGGTCGATGCCCGGCACCGACCAGGGTGCCTACGACGAGGCCGTCAGGCTCGTGCTGCACGAGCTGCCTGACCTGCCGCACCTGCCGGAGGTGCCCGGTCGGGGAGCGGTCGCGACCATCACCGGTCGGGCCCTGGCCCTCACCACGGGTCTCGGCGCCGACCTGCAGCCGGCCGGGTGGCGGCTCACCGACGCCGCCGGGGTGGACCAGCGTCGCGCCGTGAGCCTGCTGGCCCAGGACCTCGACGGCCTCGAGGAGCAGGCGCAGGGCCTGAGCGGTGCGTTCAAGATCCAGGTGGCCGGGCCGTGGACCCTCGCCGCGACGGTCGAGAAGCCGCGCGGCGACAAGGTGCTCTCCGACCACGGGGCCCGCCGCGAGCTGGCCCAGGCCCTGGCCGAGGGCGTGCGCGACCACGTCCGCGACGTACGCCGCCGCGTGCCCGACGTGACCCGCCTCGTGGTCCAGGTGGACGAGCCGGTCCTGCCGCGGGTGCTGGGCGGCGGGGTGCCGACGGCGTCGGGCTTCGGCCGGCACCGCAGCGTGCACCCGCCGGAGGTGTCCGAGGCCCTGGGCTGGGTGCTGGACGCGATCACCGCGGAGGGCGGCGAGCCCTGGGTGCACTCCTGTGCCGCGGGCACGCCGCTGGGCCTGCTGCGGGGTGCGGGCGCGCGGGGGCTCGCTGTGGACCTGTCCCAGACCTCGGCCGCCGACCACGACCAGCTGGCCGAGGCCCTGGAGGCGGGGGAGACGGTGGCGTTCGGTCTGGTGCCCTCGAGCGCCCCGGGTCCGGGAGCGGGCGCCGTCCCGAGCGACACCCACGTCACCGGGGTCTTGCTGCGCTGGCTCGACATGCTCGGCCTCGACCCCGGCGACGTCGCACCCCAGCTGGTCCTCACCCCCACCTGTGGGCTGGCCGGGGCGACGTCGGCCTGGACGCGCACGGCGCTCGCCCTGGTCAGAACGAGCGCCGCGAACGTGACCTGATCGGTCGGGGACCGGATCAGACGTGGACCGGGGCCTCGGGGCCGTCGGTGGCCAGCTCGGCGTGCTTGACGTCCAGGAACAGCCAGACGACCAGCGAGCCGACCAGGATCATCCCGGCCCCGACGAGGAACGCTGCGGTGGCGCCGTCGGTGAAGGACCCGATGTAGGTCAGGTAGCCGAGCTGCTCGGGTGGCAGGTTCCCGCCGGACTGCTGCGCGAGGTCGGTCGCCAGGGTCTCCTTCTGGCCGGCCGCCGAGGCCAGGGAGACGGTGCTGAGGACGGCCAGGCCGAGCGCTCCACCGACCTGCTGCATCGTGTTCAGGACGCCCGACCCGATCCCGGAGTCCTCGGCCCGCACGTGATGGACCGCGGTGAGCGTGAGCGGCACGAACACCATGCCCATGCCGACCGACATCAGCAGGATGAACGGCAGGATCGAGGACCAGTAGTTGAGGTCCGAGCCGATGAAGCCGCCGGAGGAGGCGGCCGAGAGCAGGTTGGCCGCCGAGTCGTCGACCGAGAGCCGCGAGAACCCGAACAGGGCGACCGCCGCCATCAGCGTCCCGGTGCCGGCGATGAAGCGGGGGTCGATCCGGTTCACCAGGTTCGAGGACAGGCCCGCGCCGAACACGATGCCGAGCGAGAACGGCAGGAATGCGAAACCGGTGCGCAATGGGCTGTAGCCCACGACGTTCTGGATGAACAGGCTGAGGAAGAAGAACATCGCGAACATCGCGGCGGGCACCAGCATCATCACCAGGAAGCTCGCGGCCCGGGTGCGGTTCTGGAAGATCCGGATCGGCAGCAGCGGGTGCTCGACGCGGGACTCGATGAACGCGAAGGTCACCAGCAGGGCGACGCCGGCCGTCAGGCAGGCGATCGTCACCGGGTCGCCCCAGCCGTTCGCCTCCTCGCCGGCCCGGGTGAACCCGAAGACGAGGGCCAGCAGGCCGAGGGTGCCGGTCACCGCGCCCGGGATGTCGAGACGCCCGGGCTGGGCATCGGACTCGGGCAACAGTCGCGGAGCGAGCGCGGCCGCGGCCAGACCGATCGGCACGTTGATCAGGAAAGTCAGGCGCCACCCGCTCATGTCGATGCCCGCGATGCTGTCCAGACCCGTGAGCCAACCGCCCAGGATCAGGCCGACGGCGGCACCGGCCCCGGACATCGCGGCGTAGATCGCGAAGGCCCGGTTGCGCGCCGGACCGGCCGGGAACGTCGTGGTGATCAGGGCGAGCGCCGCCGGCGAGGCCAGCGCGGCGCCGAAGCCCTGCAGCCCACGGGCCGCGAGCAGCAGGCCCTCGTTGGTGGCGATGCCCCCCAGGAGGGAGGCAATGGCGAAGGTCGCCAGACCGGCCATGAAGATCTTGCGGCGCCCGAACAGGTCGCCGAGGCGACCACCGAGGAGCAGCAGCCCACCGAAGGCGAGCGAGTAGCCGGTGACGATCCACGACAGGTTGGCGTCGTCGATCCCGAGGTCGTTGCCGATGAAGGGCAGAGCGATGTTGGCGATGGTGGCGTCGAGCACGACCATCAGCTGGGCGATGGAGATGAGCACGAGCGCCCACCCGAGGTGGAGTGTCCTGTCGGGGGTCTGGCCCTCGACCTTCGCGGTGTCGGTCATGGGGGTGTCCTTCGCTGGAGAGCGGTACGTCGGGCGGTTGAGGTGTCTGGAGGTGTCGGGAGGTGGCGGCCGGCGGGCGCCGGTCAGCGACCGCCGGTCGCGGCGGGCAGGATGATCTGGTCGATGACCTTGGTGACCAGGTCGGGGGTGGGTTGCTCGCCCATGAGGAACAGGCGGTGCAGCACGATGCCGGCCAGGGCAGGGGCGAGCAGGTCGATGTCGACGTCCGGGCCGATCTCGCCGCGGGCCCGAGCCCGCTCGAAGATCTGGTGGCCGATGGCCGCCTTGGGGCCGATGAAGTCGCGACGGAATGCCTCGGCGAACTCGGTGTCGCGGGAGATGGCCGTGATGACGCTGGCGAAGACCGCGGTCTCGCGGTGGTCGGTGAGACCACCGTGACCGCAGAACGTCTGCATCAGGTCGTCGCGCAGGTTGCCGGTGTCGGGGATCGTCATCGGCCCCTTCTGCGACAGCAGGGCGTCGATGACGAGGCTGGCCTTGGTCGACCAGCGCCGGTAGAGCGTCGCCTTGGACGCGCGGGCCGCGGTGGCCACCGAGTCCATGGTCAACCGGTCGTAGCCGAGATCGGCCAGGACCTCGAGAGTGGCGTCGAGGACCTCCTGCTCACGGACGCCCTCGACGCGCGGTCGGGCCGCTGCCGGGTCGTGGCCGATGGCGGGGGTCATCGCGGTCCTCGTGGTGGTGGGCGGGTACAGCGGCTGTTTGGGGTGGAAACAAAACGGTTGGGTTGATACCCCACACCCAGCCGCCCCCCCCCCCCTACCCCCACCCCC
>JAJAYJ010000007.1 GCA_026786275.1 Nocardioides sp.
GCACCATCGTGGTCTTGCCGGTGCCCGGCGGCGCCTGCACCACCGCGGTGCCGTGGGCTCGCAGCGCGGCGCTCAGCGCGGCCAGCCCGCCGACGACCGGCAGGTCCGGGGGGGCGGCCAGCAGGCGCGAGATCGGGTCGAGGGCCACGGGGACCAGTGTGCGCGATCGTGCCGCCTGACCGATCTGGGTAGCCCCGGGTCCGATCTGGGCAGCCGCTGCCGATCCGCCGGGCGGTCCGGCGGGCCTAGACACGAGGTGACGTCCACACCCGACACCGCCAGGAGCACCCGATGACGAGCACCAGCACTCCCGACCTCACCCCCGGTCGTGCCCCCCCGACCTCGCCGCAAACCGCGCCGCCGACCGCGCCCTGAAGGCCAAGCACCGGGCCATGTGGGCGCTCGGCGACTATCCCGTTGTCGCCACCGAGGTGATCCCGGCGCTCGGTCCGGTGCTGGTCGAGGCGGTCGGGGTCCGGCCCGGTGACCGGCTGCTGGACGTGGCCGCGGGATCCGGGAACGTCGCGGTCCCGGCCGCCGCCGGCGCCGGATCGTCGCCTCGGACCTCACGCCCGAGCTGTTCGACGTCGGGCGGGACCTCGCGGCCCGGGCCGGCGTCCAGGTGGAGTGGCAGGAGGCCGACGCCGAGGCACTGCCCTTCGCCGACGACACCTTCGACACGGTGCCCTCGTGCGTCGGGGTGATGTTCGCGCCGCACCACCAGGCCGGCGCGGACGAGCTGGTGCGGGTCTGTCGCCCCGGCGGCACGATCGGCCTGATCAGCTGGACGCCGCGGGGTTCATCGGCCAGCTCGTCGCGACCATGAAGCCCTTCAACCCGGGCCCCGCCCCCGGGCTCCCAGCCACCGCCGCTGTGGGGCGACGAGACGCACGTGCGGGGCCTGCTCGGCGACCGGGTCGAGGACGTACGAGCCGAGCGGCGTCTGCTGCCGGTCGCCCGGTTCGCCTCGCCCGAGGCGTTCCGCAACTTCTTCAAGGCGACCTACGGCCCGACCATCGCGGCGTACCGCAACAACGCCGACTCTCCGGAGCGGGCCGCCGAGCTCGACGCGGCCCTGGTCGACCTGGCCGCCGGCGACGGTGCCGGCGACGGCGATGGCGACGGCGACGGCGACAGCGACGGTGCCGGTGACGGTGCCGGTGACGGTGACGGTGCCGGTGCCGGTGCGATGGGATGGGAGTACCTGCTGCTGACGGCCAGGAGACGGGCGTGAGGTCGGCCTGGCCACCCGGTCCACGACTCCTCAGACGTTGGTACCGTCGAGGCGTCTGAGAAGGAGGTGGTCCCGTGGCGTGGTGGGTTCGGATCCTGCTGATCCTCGCCGCGGTGGCACTGCTCGTCGCCGTGGCGCTGCTGGTGGCCTATGGAGGCGGGGCAGGCGGTCCGGGCGGCTCGGGCGGCTACTGAGACGTGAGCTTCCCGTCGAGCACGGTGGCGTGCCCCCGCAGGAAGGTCGCGACCACCCGGCCGGGCAGTTGCATGCCGCGATACGGCGTGTTGCGCGACAGCGACGCGGACTCCGCGGCCTGCACGGTGCGGCGTACGGCGGGGTCGTAGAGCACCACGTGAGCTGGGCTGCCGACCTGCAGCGGGCGACCGTGGTCGGCGACCCGGCCGATCCGTGCGGGGGCGCTCGACATTCGCTCGGCCACGCCGGCCCAGTCGAGCAGACCGGGGTCGACCATCGTCTCCTGCACGATCGACAGCGCGGTCTCGAGGCCGAGCATGCCGAACGCCGCCGCGGCCCACTCGCAGTCCTTGTCCTCGTGCGGGTGGGGCGCGTGGTCGGTGGCCACGACGTCGATGGTGCCGTCGGCCAGACCCGCGCGCAGCGCGGCGACGTCGGCGTGCGTGCGCAGCGGCGGGTTGACCTTGTAGATCGGGTCGTACGTCGCGGCCAGGTCGTCGGTCAGCAGCAGGTGGTGCGGGCACACCTCGGCGGTGATGTCCCAGCCGCCCTCCCGCCCCAGCCGGGCCTTGGCGTCCCGCACGATCTCCACCGACCCCGCCGTGGACACGTGACACACGTGCAGCCGGGAGCCGACGTGGGCCGCGAGCAGGCAGTCCCGGGCGATGATGGCCTCCTCGGCCACGGCCGGCCAGCCGGTCAGCCCGAGCCGGCCCGAGAGCTCGCCCTCGTTCATCTGGGCGCCCTCGGTCAACCGCGGCTCCTGCGCGTGCTGCGCGATCACGCCGTCGAAGGCCTTCACGTACTCCAGGGCCCGACGCATCAGCACCGCGTCGCTCACGCACCGGCCGTCGTCGGAGAACACCCGGACCCGGGCCGCGGAGTCGGCCATCGCCCCCAGCTCGGCGAGCCGCTGCCCGGCGAGCCCGACGGTCACCGCGCCGACCGGGTAGACGTCGCAGTGCCCCGCCTCGCGACCCAGGCGCCAGACCTGTTCCACGACGCCGGCGGTGTCGGCGACCGGGTCGGTGTTGGCCATCGCGTGCACCGCGGTGAAGCCACCCATGGCGGCCGCGCGGGTGCCGGTCTCCACGGTCTCGGCGTCCTCACGGCCCGGCTCGCGCAGGTGCGTGTGCAGGTCGACGAGGCCGGGCAGCGCGACCAGCCCGGTCGCGTCCACGACGTCGGCCCCACCGGCGTCCAGGCTGGTGCCGATCTCGGCGATCACGCCGTCGCGCAGCAGCAGGTCGGTCGGCTCGCCACCGAGGATCTCGGCGTTCTTGATCAGGTACGCGGTCACGGCGCGGTCTCTCCTTCGACGTCCATCCCGCTGAGCAGGAGGTAGAGCACGGCCATCCGGACGGCCACCCCGTTGGTGACCTGCTCGACGATCACCGAGCGGGTGGAGTCGGCCACCTCGGCGGTGATCTCCATGCCCCGGACCATCGGGCCGGGGTGCATCACGATCGTGTGGTCCGGCAGCGTCGCCATCCGGCGGCCGTCGAGGCCGTAGCGGCGCGAGTACTCCCGCGCGGTCGGGAAGAAACCGCCGTTCATCCGCTCGGCCTGCACCCGCAGCATCATCACGGCGTCGACCTGGGGGATCACGGCGTCCAGGTCGAAGGACGTCTCCACCCCCCAGCTCTCGACGCCGACGGGCAGCAGCGTGGGCGGGGCCACCAGGGTCACCTGCACCCCCAGGGTCTGCAGCAGCAGCGCGTTGGAGCGCGCGACCCGGCTGTGCAGCACGTCACCCACGATGGCGACCCGGCGCCCGTCCAGGCCGCTCCTGGTGCCCTGGCCGAGGTGCTGCCAGAGCGTGAAGGCGTCGAGCAGGGCCTGGGTGGGGTGCTCATGGGTGCCGTCGCCCGCGTTGACCACGCTCGAGCGGACCCAGCCGGAGTGCGCGAGCCGGTGCGGGGCACCGCTCGCCGGGTGCCGCACCACCACGGCGTCGGCCCCCATCGCCTCCAGGGTCAGCGCCGTGTCCTTGAGGCTCTCGCCCTTGGAGACGCTGGAGCCCTTGGCCGCGAAGTTGATGACGTCGGCGCTGAGCCGCTTGGCTGCCGCCTCGAAGGAGATCCGGGTGCGGGTGGAGTCCTCGAAGAACAGGTTGACCACCGTGCGCCCGCGCAGGGCGGGCAGCTTCTTGATCGGCCGGTCGGCCAGCGAGCGCATCTCCTGCGCGGTGGCCAACACGAGCTCGGCGTCGTCGCGGGTCAGGTCGGCGGCGCTCAGCAGGTGCCGCTTCACGCGTCCGACCCGGTGCCCTGGATGGTTACGGCGTCCGTGTCGTCGATGCCCTCGAGCGTGACCCGGACCCGCTCGACCAGCGAGGTGGGCAAGTTCTTGCCCACGAAGTCGGCTCGGATCGGCAGCTCGCGGTGACCGCGGTCGACCAGCACCGCCAGGCGCACGGCGGTCGGCCGGCCCAGGTCGTTGAGCGCGTCCAGGGCGGCGCGGATGGTGCGGCCGCTGAACAGCACGTCGTCCACGAGCACCACGACCTTGCCGTCGATGCCACCGGCCGGGATCTGGGTGGGCAGCAGCGCCCGCGCGGGCTTCATCCGCAGGTCGTCGCGGTACATCGTGATGTCCAGCGAGCCGACGGGCACGTCGTGGCCCTCGACCGAGGTGATCCGCTCCGCGATCCGGTGGGCGAGCGGCACGCCGCGGCGGGGGATGCCGAGCAGGACGAGGTCCGCGGCACCCTTGTTGCGCTCCAGGATCTCGTGCGAGATGCGGGTCAGGGCCCGGGTGATGTCACGGGCGTCGAGGACGACCCGACCGGTGGTCGGTGCCTCGGGAGCAGGCTGGGCACCCATGGGTGCGTGACCTCCTTCTCCGCCTCACGGGACGGCTCGTTAAAGGATGTCGGACACGCTCATGCTAGCGCCTCGCCCGGTGCCGGGTAGTGGTGCCTGGGTCACGACCCGGGAGACCTCCGAGGTCACCTCCGAGGTCACCTCCGGAGGTCACCTCCGAGCGGGATCCGCCTCGGCCACGTCGAGCAGCACCTTGCCGACGGTGCCGGCCTCGACGGCGTCGTGCGCGGCGGCGGCGTGCTCGAGCGCGAAGTGGTGCAGCGGCACCCCGGCGTCCGCACCGACGCGCAGCGCACCGGCCCGGACGGCGGCATTGATGTCGGACGTGGCCGCCGCGACGAGGTCGTGGCCCAGGGAGTAGAGCAGCACGAACTGGTAGCGCAGGTTCTTGGAGAACGTGGGCCGGATGGCGACCTCGAAGGTCTCACCGCCGTTGTTGGCGTAGATCGCGATGGTGCCCCGGTTGGCGACCACGGCGACGTCCAGGGCGTTGTTCTGGGCCGGGGCCACCTCGACGGCCAGGTCAACGCCGTCGGGTGCGATCGCGAGGATCGCCTCCCGGGCGTCCTGGGT
Organism: Nocardioides sp.; assembly: GCA_026786275.1. Classification (GTDB taxonomy): domain Bacteria; phylum Actinomycetota; class Actinomycetes; order Propionibacteriales; family Nocardioidaceae; genus Nocardioides. The sequence goes on from JAJAYJ010000007.1 coordinate 4,828, forward strand.
CCGGTAGTTCACGACGTGGTGGGCGCCGGCGGCGGTGGCCAGGGCCGCCTTCTCGTCGCTGCTGACCGTGGTGAGGACCACGGCCCCCGCCCAGCGGGCCAGCTGGATGGCGGCGTTGCCGACGGCGCCCGCTCCCCCGGCCACCAGCACGGTCATCCCCGCCATCGCACCGGGCGCGAGGCGGGTCGGTCCGCCTTCGCAGGACGTGAGCGCCCGGTGCGCGGTGACGGCCGGGACGCCCAGGCTCGCCCCCAGGTCGTACGACGCCTCGTCCGGCAGCTCGGCGACGTGCCAGGCCGGCTGCACGGTGTGCTCGGCGGCGGAGCCCCACGCCGTGCCGTGCTGGGCCAGGACCAACCAGACCCGGTCCCCCAGGGCCAGCCCCCCGACGTCCTCACCCACCGCGTCGACGAGACCGGCGCCGTCCTGTCCCGGGGTGACCTCGTCGGCACCCGTCATCATCCCGGCCCGCATCTTCCAGTCGGTCGGGTTCACGCCGGCACGCAGTACCCGCACCCGTACCTCACCGGGCCCGGGTGCGGGCACCGGCCGGTCGGTCAGGCTCAGCACGGAGGAGGGACCGGTCTCGCGGTAGGTGATGGCACGCATGTCCCTGACGTTAGCGGGACGCCGACCCCGGGCGGGGTCGGCGTCGCGTCAGGCGTGCGTCACAGGGCGGCCGCCATCCCCGCGCACGCGCGCAGCCAGGACATCTGGGTGTTCGAGGACAGCTGGCTGTAGGGCACCACCCCGCCGGCGACCAGGATCGGGTCGTAGGGCACCCGGAACACGCTGCGGGTGCGCTGCTGGTAGACCTCGACCAGGTCCTCGGCCAGCCCCTGGTCGACGCTCGGCGAGGGATCGGACAGCACGGTCACGGTCTTGCGCTTCAGGTGCTGGTAGCCGGCGTCCTGCAGGGCGTCGAGCATCCACAGACCGCTGTAGCCGGTGTCCTCGCGCACGGTGCTCGTCACGACCAGCAGGTCGGCGGCGTCGGCGGCGGCCAACCAGTTCTCGGCCCGCATGTTGTTGCCGGTGTCGACCAGGATGACCCGGTAGAAGCGCTCCATCAGCTGGTGGATGGCGTTGAAGTCCTCGGCGTGAATCTGGCCGGTCACGTCCGGGCGCTCGTCGGAGGCGAGCACGTCGAAGTGGGCATCGCCCTGGGAGCGCACGAACGCGGCCAGGTCGCCGAGCCGGGACTGCGTGACGTCGTTGAAGCGGTTCAGCGAGGCCAGCAGCTCACGCGTGGTGTTCTGGTGCGCGCTGCGGGTGCCCCGGATCCCCAGGGTGCCGCGGGTCTCGTTGTTGTCCCACGCCACCACCCCGCCGCCGCGCACGGTGCCGAAGGTGTAGCCGGTGGCGAGCACGCCGGTGGTCTTGGCCGCGCCGCCCTTGGGGTTGATGAAGGCGATCGTGCGCGGGCCGTCGAAGTCGCGCTGCACGGTCGAGCGGTCGCTCTCGTAGGCCTGCTCGGCCTCCGACATGCGGGGCTTGACCAGGCCGCCGCTCCAGCCCCGGACCCGGCCCGGCCTGCCCAAGCTGGGGGGGCCCGGCGCGCCGGCGTCGGCGGGGCGGTCTAGTACGTCGGCCGCGCTCATTAAGCGGCGGGGGTCCGCGGCCGGGGCC
>JAJAYJ010000008.1 GCA_026786275.1 Nocardioides sp.
GGCGCGGACACCTGGGGGGGGTTGATGACCACGTGGGCTCCGGCGGCACGTGGGTTGCTCTACTCGCCGTCCAGGGTGCTGGCCAGGTCACCGGTGAAGGCGTCCTGCAGCAGGCTGGCGCCACCCGGCACGTCGTCCGGCTTGAGGATGTAGCTCTCCAGGCTCGGCGACTTGCCGCTCTCGAAGCCGCGCAGCGGCACGATCAGACCACCGGTGTCGACGTCCGAGAGACCCTCGAACGCAGCGAGCACGCCCTCGCGGGTCAGGTCGCCCTCCTCGCATGCGGAGTCCAGCACCTGCTTCATGGTCTCGGCCATGCCGTACCCGAACACGACGCCGAGGCTGGGCGTGATCTCGGGGAAGGCGGCCTGGTAGGCCTCGAGGATCTCGGGGTGCTCGTCGAACGCCGAGATCGGCGAGGCGATGTAGAGGTTCTTCTTGAGGATGTCGGCCGTCGGGCCTTCGAGGAGACCGGGAGCGAACACGGGGTTGCTGCCCAGGATCGGGACGTCCAGACCCTGCGCCTGGACGACGGCGGCCACCGACGCCAGCTGCGGCGGCGCCACCGTCAGGACAATGACGTCGGCGCCCGCAGCGGCCAGCTGGGTGACCTGCGCGGTCATGTCGGAGTCCGTCGCCTTGATCTGCACCTTCGCCAGCTCGAGACCGTAGGCCTCGGCCGCGGCCTCGCTGCCCGCCAGGGCGTTCTCGCCGTACTCACCCTCGAAGTAGATGTGTCCGACCGTGTCCCCCTCGGCCAGCAGACCCTCCTGCAGGAGGTAGTCGTAGCCGTTCGCGATCTCGATGTCGTACGTCGCGCCCAGCACCCCCGTCCCGGGGATCTCGGTCAGGGTCTTGCCCCACGCCGACGGGAAGTTGATGACCTGGTCGGCCTGGTAGTCGGCGCCCAGCGCCGTGTTGATCGAGGACCCGATCGTCTGCTGCATCCCCAGGACGTTGTCCTTCATCCCGCTGTAGAGCTGGACGGCGGTCTGGACGTTGTAGCTGGTGTCCTGCACGTCGATCTCGACGTCGTAGGTGTCGCAGACCTTGTTCTCCTCCCAGAACAGCGAGTTCCCGTTCGTGATGTCGTTGCCCAGCGCCGCGAACACGCCCGTCAGGTCGGTGAGGGCTCCCAGCGTGATGGTGGTGCCCTCGATGCCGACGTCGGTCGCGACGTCGCTGGACCCACCACCGCTGCCGCCACCGCTGTCCTCTGCCTTGGTGCTGCACCCGGCGGTCACGACGGCGAGTGTCGCCACGGCCACGATCGCCCTGACAGTCTTCTTGCTGCTCATGTTGTGGTACTCCCCTGTGCTGGTCGGTCCGAGGTACTGGGCATCTCGTGATGCCCGGCTGGATCGGGCGTCGGCCGGGACGGCCGCGCTCGGCGTTGGTCTCCGCGGAACAGTCCGCGAAGTCGTCGTGCCAGTCCGGCCAGGCCGGCGGGCTCGAAGAGGATGACGAGGATGATGGCTAACCCGTAGAGGTAGCGCGATGCCTCACCAGGGACGAAGCCCCCCTCCCCGGGAGTGGAGTTCACGAGCGGGATCACATCGGCGTAGCGCTGGAACAGCAGCGGCAGCGCGGTGACGAACACGCCACCCAGCGCGGCACCACCCACGGACCCGAGACCCCCCAGCACGATCATGGCGAGGTACTGGATCGAGACCAGGAGACCGAAGGACTCCGGGGCGATGCTGCCCACCGACAGCGCATAGAGGACCCCCGCCAGCCCGGCGTACATGGAGCTGACCAGAAAGGCGCGGGCCTTGTAGGCCTGCACGTTGACGCCCATCACCGACGCCGCCGCTTCACTGTCGCGCAGGGTCTGGAGCGCCCGGCCCGGTCGGCTGCGCAGGAGGTTCTGGGCGTAGACGTAGCCGACCGCCGCCAGCACCAGTCCGAGGTACCAGAGCCGCTCGGCCTCGCCGAAGTCGACACCGAGGACGGTGAGGTCGGGGTCGCTGTTGCCGAACGTGAACCCGAGGATCGCGAACTCCGGTGTCGCGCGGCCGTTGAAGCCTCCGGTGACCGAGGTCCAGCTGTTCAAGATGTGCACCCCGATGAAGACCAGGGCGAGCGAGGCCACGCCCAGGTAGATCCCGCGCAGGCGGGCGGCGATGGGGCTGAACAGCAGACCCGCCAGCCCCGCCGCGAGGACACCGAGCACCATGCCGATGACCGGTGGCAGACCCAGGCCGCTGAGGTCGCTGAGGCCGAACCCACCGCTCTCCCCCGACACGTAGATGTAGGTCGAGGCGCCCACCGCGAGGAAGAAGGCGTGCGCCAGGGACAGCTGTCCCGTGGTGCCGACCAGCAGGTTGAGGCCGATGGCACCGATGACGGCGCCGGCCGAGGCGAACCCCAGGCGCAGCCAGAACTCGTCCAGGTAAAGCGGGAGCAGGAGCAGGACGACGGCGACGGCGGACCACGCCGCCCACATCACCCAGCGCACCGATCGCGTTTCGGCTGCCGGGCGAGCAGGACCCGTCGGGTCGACCCGCTCGGTCGTGATCGTGGACTCAGACACGGGTCAGCTCCCGGGTCCCGAACAGGCCGGAGGGGCGGAACATCAGCACCGCGATCATGACCACGAACGGGACGACGTCACCGAACCCACGGCCGAGGAAGAGCAGGTTCTCCTGGTACCCGGCGGCGAACGACTCCGCGAGCCCGATGAGGAGACCTCCGACCAGGGCGCCGCCCGTCGAGTCCAACCCACCCAGGATCGCGGCGGGGAAGGCGCGCAGAGCGACGGTGTACGAAGCCGCGCTGACCCCCGGTGTCGGGGCCCCGACCAGGAACAGGGCCGCCACCGCGGCCAGGACGCCGGCCACGACCCAGGCCACCGCCGACACCCGCCCCTGCCGGATCCCCATCAGGGCGGCGGTCTCGCCGTCCTCGGCGGAGGCGCGCATGGCCACGCCCCAGCTGGAGTACTTGAAGACCAGGAAGAACGCGATGATGAGCACCGTGGCCACCACCATGGCGATGGCCCGGTTCTCGCTGATGCCGATGCCGCCCACACTGACCGACTGCCCACCCCACGGGTGGGGGACGTTCAAGATGTCCGGCCCGATCCGGCGGATCAGCTCGGTCAGCAAGATGATGTCGACGCCGATGGTCACGATCGCGAGACTGATGACCGGGGCCCCGCGGAGCCGGTTGATGATCAGGCGCTCCACCACTAACGCGGCCAGGGCGGTGACGAGCACCCCGACGACGACGGCCGCCGCGAAGCCGATCGACTCCGAAAGCCGGGCGATCGAGTAGGCCCCCAGCAGGAGCAGTGATCCGTGGGTGAAGCTGACGACTTCGCTCGCCTTGAAGATGATCACGAACCCGAGGGCGATCAGCGCGTAGATGGCTCCCAGCGAGAGTCCGTTGAGCAAGAGGATCAGAAACTGGGTCATGGCTGCTTCCTGGACTGGTCGTCGTCGGTGGGGTGCTCGGTCGCCTGGGCGGCCCGGTGGTCGGCCACGCCCGTCTCGTGCGCGGAGATGGCGTCCAGGGGGCTCTCGTCGTCACCGGAGCCGAGATAGGCGCGGATCACCGCGGGGTCGTCCTGGGTCTCTGCCGGCGTACCGTCGGCGATGCAGCGACCGAAGTCGAGGACGGTGACCCGGTCCGCCAGGGACATCACCATGCCCATGTCGTGCTCGACCAGGATCACCGAGATCTGGAGCCCTGAGCGGATCTCGCGGATCACGTCCGCCATCCGCTCGGTCTCCTCGGCGTTCATGCCCGCGACAGGCTCGTCCAGCAGCAGCAGCCGGGGCTCGATGCACAGGGCCCGGGCCACCTCGACCCGCTTCTGGTCGCCGTAGGACAGCACGCCGACCGGCGTGTGCAGCTTGTCCTCCAGGTCGAGGAAGGCGGCGATCTCACGGACCCGCTCGCCGTGCAGGCGTCCCTCGCGCGTCGCCCGGGGCAGCCTCAACCCGGCCGAGATGAAGCCCGCGCGGGTCAGGTGGTGGCGCCCCAGCATCAGGTTCTCGGCGACCGACTGGCCCGCTGAGAGCGCGATGTTCTGGAACGCCCGGGCCACGCCCGCGCCGGCGATCTGGAACGGTCGCATCTGATCCAGCCGGGCGGAGCCGAAGGTGACCTCGCCCTCGTCGGCCTTGTAGACACCGGACAGGACGTTGAACATGGTCGACTTGCCGGCCCCGTTGGGCCCGATCACCGCGTGCACCGTGCCCGGAGCCACCGTGAAGGAGACGTCGTCCAGGGCCTTGATCGCCCCGAACGTGACCGTCACGTTGCGGACCTCCAGCGGCGGGACGTCGGTGCGGGCAACGGGTGCCCGGTCGGTGTCGGTGCTCACGCCGACCACCGGCTCAGGGTCCGCGCCGGCCGGTGGGTGACCGGGGTCTCGGGGCTCTCGGCGCCGTGACCCAGGTAGAGCCGCTGGACCTCGTCGGTGCGGGCGAGCTCGGCGGCCGGGCCGGCGATGGACACGCGGCCCAGATCCATCACGAACGCGTGGTCGGCGACCCGCAACGCCATGGTGGCGTTCTGCTCCACGAGCAGCACCGAGGTGCCCTGCCGGTTGATCTCCGTGATCACCTCCCCGATCTGCCCGATCACGCGCGGCGCCAGCCCGAGGGACGGCTCGTCGAGCAGGAGCAGCTGAGGGCTCGCCATCAAGGCACGCCCGATCGCCAACATCTGCTGCTCACCGCCGGACATCAGCCCGGCACGTTGCGTGGACCGTTCACGCAGGACGGGAAACAGGTCGTGGACCCGTTCCTTGGCCTTCGTCTTGGCCGCTCGGTCACGGTTGCCCATGCCCCCGGCACGCAGGTTCTCGTCCACCGTGAGGCGGCCGAAAATCCGACGACCCTCCGGCACCTGCACCACTCCGCGCGCCACGGCACGGGCGGGGTCACGCGCCGTCAGGTCGGTGTCGTTCCAGGTGATCGAGCCCGAGTCGACCTTGCCCTTGTAGCGCTTTAGCGTGCCTGAGATCGTGCGCAGGAGCGTGGTCTTTCCCGCCCCGTTGCTGCCCAGGAGGGCGACCACCGCGCCGTCGGGCACCTCGAGGGACAACCCTCGCAACGCGGACACCGCGCCGCCGTAGCGGACGTGCACATCGTCGACCTTCAGCATCGGATCACACCGGCGGGTCGAGGTCGAGGCAGCACGATGCGGTGGGCGCCGGGGGGTGGGAATGACACGCGGGAGCCTTCCTCGGGCGGATCGGACTGCGGCTACTGTGCCCTTCCTCACTCCGGTGCGCAACACATCGCTCCATCACGTTCCGGTCACGACGGGCACCCCCGCGGACGAGGGCCATGGAGGAGGTGCAATCTGTCCATGCGGGCGTACTCTGGCGCCGTGCACGCGGCGGCCACCACCATCCAGCGGCTGGCCCACCGGATGCAGACCTCCGAGCTCGACGTCCTGACCCAGCAGGCGTTCCGCCTGGTGATCGGGGCCACACCCCAGTACCTCGGAGCGTCCCTGACCGAGACCGAGCTGAGATCCACCATCCGGGGCAACCTCGACCAACTCCTGGGGGCGCTGGCCCACCAGGGGACCGAGGCCCTCGACGACGCGTGGACCACGCTGGCCGAGACCGGTCGCCGGCGTGCCCAGCAGCGGGTGCCCCTCGAGTCCCTGCTGCGGAGCTTCCGCATCGGCGGGCGGGTGCTCTGGGAAGGCATGATCCACGCGGCCGCCGGCCACGAGGGCGACCTCTCACGGCTGCTGAACGACGCCGGCGTGGTGTGGGAGGTCGTCGACCGCGGCTCGGAGGTGGTGACGAGGGCCTACCGCGACGAGCAGCTCCGCCTGGAACTCCTCGTGCAGCGTCGACGTGAGGTCCTGCTCGGCAACCTGCTCGACGGCCGACCCCCCGCGTCGGGCGGGCTGTCCGATGCGGGTCGGGTGCTCGGCATGCCGGTCGACAGCAGCTACGTCGTCGTGGTGCGCAAGGTCGGCCCCACCGACCTCGACCCCATCCCCGAGGTCGAGGCGATCCTCACCTCGGTGGGTCTGGCCTCGGCCTGGGTGAGCAGGGGGTCTCGCGACATCGGGGTGATCGCGGTCTCGGCACGCACCGGCACCCGGGGTGTCCAGGAAGCACTGGCCGCCCGCCTCCCGGGGCCGGCCGCGCTCTCACCCCTGGTCTCGAGCCTCGGCGGCATCGCGGACGGACACCGACTGGCCGAGCTCGCCGTCCGGACCCTCGCACCGGACTCCACGGCGCTCGTGCAGGCCACGGACCGGCTCCCCCACGCGCTGCTGATCGGCATGCCCGACGTCGCCGAGGTCCTCGTGGCACACAGCCTCGGGCCCATCCTCGCCCTGGCGCCGGTCGAGCGCGACGTCCTCCTGACCACGATCGAGGCCTTCGTCGAGCACCACGGCTCACACGTGGCCACCGCGCGACATCTCGCCTGCCACCGCAACACCGTTATCAGACGGATGCACCGCATCGAGGCCCTCATCCAGCGGTCGATGACGGAGACGGGCCTCCTGTTCGACCTGTACCTGGCGGTCCTGGCCCTTCGTCAGCAGCCTTCCGCGCCCCCCGCATCGCCCTGAGGTCCGGCGTCCACCCCAGGCCGGCAGCGTCGAGGGGTTCTTGAACGATTCCAGAAAGTGGGCCACACTGCTGGGTGTGCCCCCGGTCCCCGATGTCGAGTCCTTACTGCATGCGGCTTCCCTGCGCGTGACGCGACCTCGCGTCGCGGTGCTGAGTGCCGTGCGCGACCACCCGCACGCCGACACCGACTCGCTGATCGGCGTGGTCCGCAGCGACTTGGGCGAGGTCTCCCACCAGGCGGTGTACGACGTGCTGCGGGCGCTGACCGCGGCCGGCCTCGTACGGCGCATCCAGCCGGCCGGCTCCGTGGCCCGCTACGAGTGCCGGGTCGACGACAACCACCACCACGTGGTGTGCCGCGGGTGCGGGGTGATCGCCGACGTGGACTGCGCTATCGAGAGCACGCCCTGCCTGACCGCCTCCGACGACCACGGCTTCTCGATCGACGAGGCCGAGGTCATCTACTGGGGCACCTGCCCCGGCTGCTCCGCCGCGACCTCCCTGATCCACTCCAGCTGATCCACCTCGGAAGGAAACCCATGACAGAGAGCCATGTGACCGTCGAGAGCAAGATGAACGACGAGGAGTCCGGCGGCTGTCCCGTCGGCGCCGGCTTCAAGCACCCCACCGAGGGTGGCGGCAACCAGGACTGGTGGCCCAATAGCCTGAACCTGAAGATCCTGCGCAAGCACCCGGCCGTCGCCAACCCGATGGGTGAGGCCTTCGACTACGCCGCCGCGTTCGCGACCGTCGACCTCGACGCCCTGACCGCGGATGTCGACGCGCTGATGACGACCTCGCAGGACTGGTGGCCGGCCGACTTCGGGCACTACGGCGGCTTCTTCATCCGGATGGCCTGGCACAGCGCGGGCACCTACCGCGTCAGCGACGGCCGGGGTGGTTCCGGCGCGGGCATGCAGCGCTTCGCCCCCCTCAACAGCTGGCCCGACAACGCCAACCTGGACAAGGCCCGCCGCCTGCTCTGGCCGGTCAAGCAGAAGTACGGTCAGTCGCTGTCCTGGGCCGACCTGATCGTGTTCACCGGCAACCGGGCGCTGGAGACGATGGGCTTCAAGACCTTCGGCTTCGCGGGCGGTCGCGCCGATGTCTGGGAGCCCGACGAGGACGTCTACTGGGGTCCCGAGCAGACCTGGCTCGGCGACGAGCGCTACGACAGCGAGCACAAGCTGACCGGCCCCCTCGCCGCCGTCCAGATGGGCCTGATCTACGTCAACCCCGAAGGCCCCAACGGCGTGCCGGACGCGATGGGCTCGGCCCGCGACATCCGCGAGACCTTCGCTCGGATGGCGATGAACGACGAGGAGACCGTCGCGTTGATCGCCGGTGGTCACACCTTCGGCAAGACGCACGGCGCGGCCGACCCGGACGCCCACATCGGCGCCGAGCCCGAGGCGGCTCCTCTCGAGGAGCAGGGCTTCGGCTGGCGCAACAGCTTCGGGAGCGGCCACGGCCGCGAAGCGATCACCAGCGGGCTGGAGGTCACCTGGACCTCCACCCCGCTGCAGTGGAGCATGAAGTACCTCGAGAACCTGTACGCCTACGAGTGGGAGCTCACCACGAGCCCCGCCGGTGCCCACCAGTGGCAGCCCGTCGACGGCGGCGGGGCCAACACCGTGCCGGACCCCGAGAGCGGCCAGCTCACCCGGCCCCCGACGATGTTGACCACCGACATCGCGTTGCGGGTCGACCCGGCCTACGAGCAGGTCACCCGGCGCTTCCTGGCCAACCCCGACGAGTTCGCCGACGCCTTCGCCCGAGCCTGGTTCAAGCTCACCCACCGCGACATGGGCCCGATCCAGCGCTACCTCGGCCCGCTGGTGCCGACCGAGACGCTGCTGTGGCAGGACCCGGTGCCGGCACGCGACCACGAGCTCGTCGACGCCGCCCACATCGCGGTCCTCAAGGCACAGGTTCTCGCCTCGGGCCTGTCGGTCTCCCAGCTGGTCTCGACCGCCTGGGCGGCGGCCTCGACGTTCCGCTACAGCGACAAGCGCGGTGGCGCCAACGGCGGCCGGATCCGCCTCGAGCCGCAGAACGGCTGGGACGTCAACCAGCCCGACGAGCTCGCGAGCGTGCTGCGCACCCTCGAGGGGGTGCAGCAGGGCTTCAACGCCGCCCAGAACGGTGGCAGGGAGATCTCCTTCGCCGACCTGGTCGTGCTCGCCGGCAGCGCCGGGGTCGAGCAGGCCGCACGGGACGCGGGCCACTCCGTCGTCGTGCCCTTCACGCCGGGCCGCACCGACGCCACCCAGGAGACGACGGACGTGGAGTCCTTCGCCTGGCTCGAGCCGAGCTCGGACGGCTTCCGCAACTACCTCGGCAAGGGCGAGCGGCTGCCCGCCGAGTACCTCCTGGTCGACCGGGCCAACCTGTTGGCCCTGAGCGCGCCCGAGATGACCGTGCTCGTGGGTGGTCTACGGGTGCTGGGCGGCAACCACCGGCAGTCCGCGCTCGGGGTCTTGACCTCGCGGCCCGGCACGCTGAGCAACGACTTCTTCGTGAACCTGCTCGACATGGGGACCACCTGGAAGCCGGCCGAGGAGGGCACCTACACCGGCTTCAACGAGACCGCCGGGACGACCTGGACAGGCAGCCGCGTCGACCTGCTCTTCGGCTCCAACTCCGAGCTGCGAGCAGTCGCGGAGGTCTACGCCAGCCACGACGCCCAGCCCAAGTTCGTGGCCGACTTCGTGGCCGCGTGGGTCAAGGTCATGGACCTCGACCGGTACGACGTCGCCTGACCAGATCGACCCGCACCATGCACAGGCCCCGGTTCCGACCGGGGCCTGTCGTGCGTCCAGGCCGCGAACACCGGCTGGCTGTGTGCCGTGGTGCTCGGGGCTGCTCAGGGCTGCTCGGGGCTGTGCGCCTTGCGGACGCCCACGAGGCCCGGCACCGTGGTCCAGCCCTGGGCCGCGGCGGTCGGAGGCCGACCTGGAGCTCACCTGCGCCCGGTACCGCCGTCGTACACCCCGGCCCGGGTCCTAGGGTGGTCCTGTGCGGATCACCCCAGGCTGCTTCGCCCGCCCGCGTCGTGGGTCCCGGCCCGGACCGTCACCCGGACCGCACGAGACGCCCGGCCCGGTCCGGGCCGGTGTTCGCTCGGACGCGATCCGGGTCGAGCTGTTCGGGGCAGCCGGGTGAGCAGGTTCCGGGTCGGCTTCGTGACCGGTGCGACGCCCGACAAGTGGGCCCGCGTCTGGCGGGAACGCTCCCGGGTGCCACTCGAGCTGGTGCCCGTCGAGGAGCACGAGCAGCTCGACGGGGTGCGGGACGGCACCCTGGCCATGGCCCTGGTGCGGCTCCCGGTCGACCGGGAGGGCCTGCACCTGATCGCCCTGTACGACGAGCGGCCCGTCGTCGTCGCCGGGGTCGAGCACCTCGTCTCGGCCACCGAGGAGGTCACCCTGGCCGACCTGGTGGACGAGCAGCTGGTGCGCCCGCACGCGTCCGGCTGGACCCCGCAGGCCGAGCAGCTGGACTGGCCCGAGATGGGTGTCGCGGATGCCGTCGAGGTGGCGGCCAGCGGCACCGGGATCGTGCTGCTACCCATGTCGGTGGCCCGGCTGCACCAGCGCAGGGACGTGATCACCCGCCCGGTCACCGACCTGCCCGACACCACCGTGGGCCTGGCCTGGCTTGTTACCGACGACGACCCCCAGGTGCAGGCGTTCATCGGGATCGTGCGCGGCCGCTCCGAGCGCAGCTCGCGCGGCTAGCTCTCGCGGCCAGTCCTCCGGGAGGGCTACCAGCTCGAGGAGAGCGGCCGGCCCTCGTGGAACCCGGCCGCCGACTGCACGCCGACCACGGCCCGCTCGTGCAGCTCGGCCACCGATCGGGCGCCGGCGTAGGTGCACGCCGACCGCACGCCCGAGCAGATCTGGTCGATCAGGTCCTCGACGCCCGGGCGAGCCGGGTCGAGGTACATCCGCGAGGAGGAGATGCCTTCCTCGTAGAGGCCCTTGCGGGCCCGTTCGTAGGCCGACTCGGTGCTGGTGCGGTGGGCCACCGCACGCGCGGAGGCCATCCCGAAGGACACTTTGTAGGAGCGCCCGTCGGCGTCCTGCACCAGGTCGCCGGGTGACTCGTGGGTGCCGGCGAACCACGAGCCCACCATCACCGACGAGGCCCCCGCGGCCAGGGCCAGGGCGACGTCGCGGGGGTGCCGCACACCACCGTCGGCCCACACGTGCCGCCCGAGCGCCCGTGCGGCCTGCGCGCACTCCAGCACGGCCGAGAACTGGGGCCGACCGACGCCGGTCATCATCCGGGTCGTGCACATCGCACCGGGCCCGACGCCCACCTTGACGACGTCGGCGCCGGCCTCGATAAGGGCGCGGGTGCCCTCGGCCGAGACGACGTTGCCCGCCACGACCGGCACCTGCGGGTCCAGTCCTCGGATCGTGCCGAGCGCCTCGACCATCCGGTCCTGGTGACCGTGCGCGGTGTCCACGACCAGCGCATCGACCCCGGCCGCGAGCAGCGCCTTGGCCTTGAGCCCGACCTCACCGTTCACGCCGACCGCGGCCGCGATCCGCAGCCCGCCCGACGCGTCCACGGCAGGCGTGTAGAGGGTGGCCCGCAGGGCGCCCGTGCGCGTCATCACGCCCACCAGCACCCCGTCGGCGTCGACGGCCACGGCAAGCTCGGCCCGGGCGGTGTCGAGCGCATCGAAGACCGCACGCGGCGCCGTGTCGGCCCCGACCGTCACCGAAGCCGGCACCATGACGTCGCGTACCTGCCCGAAGCGGTCCCGCTCCGCGCAGGCGGCCGCGGTCACCACACCCACGGGGCGGCCGTCGTGCAGCACGACGGCAGCCCGGTGGGCCCGCTTGGGCATCAGGGCCAGTGCCTCGCCCACGGTCTGGCTGGGCGACAGCTCGATCGGGGTGTCGAAGACCTGGTGCCGCGCCTTGACCCACGCCACCACGTCGGCCACGACCGGGATCGGGATGTCCTGCGGGATCACGACGAGGCCACCGCGCCGGGCCACCGTCTCGGCCATCCGTCTGCCGGCGATCGCGGTCATGTTGGCCACCACGATCGGCAGCGTCGCCCCGGTGCCGTCGAGGGTGGCGAGGTCCACGTCGTACCTGCTGGCCACCGCCGAGTGCCGCGGCACCATGAAGACGTCGTCGTAGGTCAGGTCGTGGGCCGGGCGGCGCTCGTCGAGGAACTTCACCTGCGTGACGCTACAGAGCGGGCGGCTCCCGCTCGCAGGAACCCGTGGGCTCCCGAGCACTCGGGAGACAGGGTCGGGGTCCGCGCTCATCCCCGGCAGCACCCGAGCGACGCCGGGCTCGGGGACCCGGGTCCGGCACGTGCTGGGCCAGGTCGGCCAGGGCGGCGTCTCGTACGTCGCGCCCTGCTCCGGTGTCCCTAGGGTGGTCGCCATGAGCCTGCTCGACCCCGACTCCAGGACCACCCGGGCCGCCGCCGTCGCCCGCTCCTTCGCCAAGCGGCACGGCGTGCCGCCCCAGGTCGTGGGGGTGGCTCCCGGCCGGGTCAACCTGATCGGTGAGCACACCGACTACAACGCCGGCCTGTGCCTGCCGGTCGCGCTGCCGCACGCGACCTTCGCGGCAGTGCGGCCCACCGGCGACCAGACGTTGCGGATCTCCAGCGCTCAGCAGGTCGAGCCGTGGGTCGGCTCCCTCGACGACCTGGGTCCCGGGGCGGGCGGCGGGTCGGGTAGCTGGGCGGCGTACGTCGCGGGCGTCGTGTGGGCGCTCGGGCAGGCGGGTCTGGGTGCGCCCGGCCTCGACATCCACGTGGACAGCACCGTCCCGCTCGGCGCCGGCCTGTCCAGCTCGGCGGCTCTCGAGTGCGCGGTCGCGGTCGCGGTGACCTCGGTGCTCGGCGTCGAGCTGGACACCGTCACCCGGCAGCGGCTCGTCGTCGCCTGCGTGCGGGCCGAGACCGAGGTGGCCCGGGCGCCCACGGGCGGGATGGACCAGACGGTCGCGATGCTGGCCCAGCCGGGGACCGCGCTCCTGATCGACTTCCGCGAAGACTGCACCCAGGCGGTCCCGCTCCACCTCGGCGAGTCCGGCCACGCACTGCTCGTGACCGACACCCGCGTCAGCCACGCCCTGACCGACGGCAGCTACGGCAACCGTCGTGCGGAGTGCCGGGCGGCCGCACAGGCCCTGGGCGTGCCGACGCTGCGTCAGGCCACGCTGGCCGATGTCGAGGCCCTGGCCGACCCGGTGCTGCGGGCCCGGGCCCGGCACGTGGTGACCGAGATCGACCGGGTCCAGCAGGCCGTCGCCGCGCTGGAGGCCGGGGACTGGACCCGCGTGGGGACCCTGATGGACGCCTCCCACCGGTCCATGCGCGACGACTTCGAGATCTCGTGCACCGAGCTCGACCTGGCGGTGGCGGCCGCGGTGCGCGCCGGGGCCCGGGGCGCCCGGATGACCGGGGGCGGGTTCGGCGGGTCGAGCGTCGCACTGGTGCCCCGTGACCGGCTCGCTGCCGTGACCGCCTCGATCGACGCCGCGTTCACCGACGCCGGGTACGCCGTCGCGTCGCACCTGCTCGCCGTACCGTCGGGCGGTGCAGGCCTCGAGCACCCGGCCCCCGGCTGAGGTCGGGTACTCACCCAGATCACGGTACGACGGCGGGCCCCCGCCCGGGCCGTGTCCGCGAGGCTCGGCGCATGACCACTCCGAACCAGACCCACAACACCACCGCTTTCTTCGCCCAGGCCGGCATCTCGTTCGCGATCGCCCTGCTCGCGATGCTCTTCGCCGTGCTCTACCTGCCGGTCGACCCCTGAGTCCGGGCCTTCCTCGGCCTCGGCACCCTCTACCTCACGACGTCGTCCTTCACCCTGGCCAAGGTGATCCGTGACGCACAGGACCAGACGTCGGTTTCCACCCGTCTCGACCAGGCCCGGGTCGACAAGATCCCGGCCGAGCACGACCCGTTCCGCGTCGCCTCCTGATCTCCGTCCTGTACTCCTGCCTCCTGCGTTCCTGCGTTCCTGCGTTCCTGCGTCCCGCTGTCCGCACGGGCGGGCACCCACCCCGGGTGCCCGCCCGTCTGCGCGTGCTGGGCGGTGGTCCGTCAGTGCCGCACCTGATCAGGAGGCGGTCCGGGCCGGGAGCCGATCGAGCGGGGTTCACCCGGATGGGCCATCATGCTGCGCCAGGGAACCCACGAGAGGGAGCAGATGCCGAAGAAGCAGGCCAGCAAGTCCGAGGTCAAGGAGCTGCGCGCCGAGGTGAAGCGGCTCAAGGCGAGCCTGAAGAAGGCCGAGGCGAGAGCCGCGCGGTGGAAGGACGAGGCCGCCGGCCACCGGTCGGCCGCTGCGAAGGTCGTCGGTAAGGTCGCCAAGCTCGAGAGGAAGCTCGCCAAGACCGTCGGCGGTGCCGTCGAGAAGGTCGTGGCCGAGCAGGTCGCGACGCTCCCGGGCCTCCCGCCCGGAAAGCCGGACACCGCTGAGCGGGACACTGCTGCGAACGTGGCCGCGGCGAAGAGCACCGCCCCGAAGGCCCCCGCTGCCAAGGCCCCCGCTGCGAGGAGCAGCACGGCGAAGGCCCCCGGGACGGCTCGCAGCCCGAAGCCCGACGCCTCGTGGACGGTGCCGCAGCTGCGTCAGGAGGCTCGCGCCCGCGAGGTGGCCTACTCCGGGCAGACCAAAGCCCAGCTGGTCGCCCTCCTGGGCTGACTCGTGACGTGGTGAGGTCGCGATCACCCGAGCGTTCGACCGGTGGCCTCACGACGACGCCACGGCCGGACCGGACCGCTCCCGGCGACCGGAGCAACCTCGGATGCCCGGCTGGGTCTCGACGGCGGGGGTCTCCTACGATCCGGGGCATGAGCGAGCCCCCTGTGAACGAGCCGTACGGACCGTTGCCCACCGGCGGCGCGGTCCACCCGATGACCCGCTGGGGCACCCCCGTCATGCACCGTGCGCAGCGCAAGGTCACGGCGTACGACGACGAGCTGCGCACGTTGGTCGCCGACATGGTCGCCACGATGTACGCCGCCGACGGGGTGGGCCTGGCCGCGTGCCAGATCGGTGTGGACCTGGCCGTCTTCGTGTTCGACTGCCCCGACGAGGACGGCGCCCGCACCGTCGGTGTGGTGTGCAACCCCGAGCTGACGCTGCCCGAGGGCAAGGACCGGCAACTCGAGGAGGCCGACGAGGGCTGCCTGTCCTACCCGGGCTCGTTCGTGCTGTGCGCCCGCCCCGACCGGGCCACGGTCCACGGTGTCGGCGCCGACGGCGAACCGGTCGAGTACACCGGCGAGGGGCTGCTGGCGCGCTGCCTGCAGCACGAGACCGACCACACGCTGGGCACGGTCTTCGGCGACCGGGTGCCGACCAAGCTGCGCAAGAAGCTGCAGAAGCAGATGGAGAAGTCGGCCGAGGACTATTCGGCGGACTGGCCGGCGTGAGCACCCCCGGCGTCCGGGTCGTGCACCTGGGCCTCGACGCCCTGGCGGCGGGCGACCTGGAGGCCGCAGCGGCAGCCAGCCCGGTGCCGCTGACGCCGTGGCTGGTCTCCGGCGACGTGATCGAGATCTGGCGGCGACGAGCCTGGCAGGTGGCCGAGACGCCCGGCGACCAGCCGTGGGTGACCGGGCTGGTCTGGGCCGAGGACGTCGGGACCGAGGGCGTCGGAGCGGTGGTCGGCCGGGCCGGCTTCCACGCCGCGCCCGACGACGACGGCATGGTCGAGGTGGGCTTCGCGATCGACCCGGCCCACCGTCGCCGTGGCTACGCCCGCGCGGCGTTCGAGGTGCTCCTGGACCGCGCCCGGGCCGATCCCGGCGTACGGACGGTGCGGGTCACGGTCTCGCCCACCAACGAAGCCTCGCTCGGGCTCGTCACGCAGTACCCGTTCGTGGCCAACGGTGAGCAGTGGGACAACGAGGACGGGCTTGAGCTGATCCTCGAGCTGGCCGTCTGAGAGTCCGCGGTTTGGTCCACCACCGCGGATCTGGGGCCGCTGAACCTGCGGTTGTGGACCAAACCGCAGGTCCCCCGGGCTCAGGCGAACCTGCGGGCCAGAGCCTGGAGCGTGCTGGTGATGCCGTCCTTGTTCTTTTCCGGCAGCCTGAAGACCTCGAGCACCTTGGGCGCCTTGGCACCCGCGTAGTCGAAGGTCTCTGTCACCTGCGTGGTGCCGGGGGTGGTCTCTTCCAGAGCCCAGCGCCAGCGGTGGCCCAGCGGGTGCTGCCATTCCACGAGACGGTCCTCCACGAACGCGGTGACGGTCGAGGTGATCGCGTACGGCACGCCGTACTGCTTCATCCCGACGCCGAACGTCGCCCCCTGCGACAACCGGGCGGGGCCCTTGACCGCGCGGTCACGGACCGTGCCGGAGCCGTCCAGCTCGGGGTGGCGGTGCGGGTCGGCCACGAGGTCGAAGATCGCCGCGGCGGGGGCGTTCACGGTGACCCGACAGGAGACCTGGCGGGCGCCGGTCTCGATGGTGGTCACGGCTGCGTCAGGCATCGGGTACCTCGTTCGTTCGGGGACTGGGGTGACGCCAGCCTAGGCCTCAACCGCCGGTGCAAAAACCCGCGGTTTGGTCCACCACCGCACTTCTCGGCCCGTGGGAGCTGCGGTGGTGGACCAAACGGCAGGCCGATCCGGTCAGCGACGAGCAGCGACGTAGCAGGCGACCGCGGTGGCGGCGGCGACGTTCAGGGAGTCGATGCCCTCGGCCATGGGGATGATCGCGCGGCGATCGGCGGCGCTCTCCCAGTGGGTCGAGAGGCCATGGCCCTCCGAGCCCAGCACCAGCGCGAGCCGGTCGACGTCAGCGACAGCGGACTCGATCGGTACGGCGTCGGGCGCCAGGGTCAGGGCCACCGTGGTGAACCCCAGGGCCGACAGGTCTGATAGCGCGTCGTACCAGTCGGGCAAGCGGGTCCAGGGCAGCGTGAACACCGCACCCATGCCGACCTTGATCGAGCGTCGGTAGAGGGGGTCGGCGCAGCGAGGCGCGAGCAGCACGGCGTCGACGCCGAGCGCGGCCCCGCTGCGGAAGATCGCGCCCACGTTGGTGTGGTCCACGAGGTCCTCCAGCACCAGCACCGACCGGGCCGCGGCCAGCACCGTGTCGAGGGGTTCGAGAGGACGACGCTGCAGGGAGGCCAGGGCGCCTCGGTGCACGTGGAAGCCGGTCACCTCCTCGGCCAGCGCCTCGGAGAGCACGTAGCAGGGTGCGGGCGAGGTAGCCAGCACGTCGGCGAGGCCGTCGAGCCAGCGCGGTGCCCTCAGGAACGAGCGCGGCGTGAACCCGGCGGTGACCGCCCGGCGTACCACCTTCTCGCCCTCGGCCAGGAACAGGCCGTGCTCGGCCTCGAGGTGCTTGCGCAGCTCGACGTCGCGCAGGTCGCGGTAGTCGGCCAGCCGTGGGTCGGCCGGGTCGTCGATGTCGACCAGGGTCGCCATCAGGTGTAGTGCCCGGGGTGCGCGACCGCGACGACCTCGCCGACCACGATGATCGCCGGGGGGCGTACGGCGTGCCGCTCCAGGTCGTGCTCCAGCTCGCCGAGACTGGACAGCACGGTCCGCTCCCCCGGCATCGAACCGTCGCAGATCACCGCCACCGGCGTGGTCGCCGCCCGACCACCCCCGACCAGGGCGGCACTGATCGCGGCGGCGTTCTGGACCGCCATCATCAGCACCAGGGTGCCGCGCAGTCCAGCCACCGAGGGCCAGTGCGTCAGCGACTCGGGGTGCCCGGGTGGCAGGTGCCCGGAGACGACCGTGAACTCGTGCGCCACGCCCCGGTGCGTCACCGGGATGCCGACCAGGGCGGGCACGGCGACCGGGCTGGTCAGGCCGGGGATCACGGTGACCGGCACGCCGGCCTCGCGACACGCGATGACCTCCTCGTAACCGCGACCGAAAACGAAGCTGTCACCACCCTTGAACCGCACCACCCGCTTGCCGGCCAGGGCGTGCTGCACGATCAGGCGGTTGATCTCCTCCTGCTGGGCCGAGCGGCCACGGGGCAGCTTGGCCACGTCGAGCAGCTCCACGTCGGGACGCAGGTCGCCGAGCAGCTCACGTGGCGCGAGCCGGTCGGCCACGACGACGTCGGCCTGCATCAGCGCCCGCTGCCCGGCCACCGAGATCAGCGCGGGGTCACCCGGGCCGCCGCCGACCAGCACCACGCCAGCCGTCTGCTGGGGCCGGTCGGTCTGGTCGACCCGGCCGTCTACGACCGCCTGCATGATGGCGTCGCGCAGCGCCGCGGACCGGCGTGGCTCCCGGTTGCCGAGCACGGCCACGGTGAGGCCGTCGAGGTGAGCGGTGGCCGGGGTCCAGGCCGAGGCCTCGGAGGCGTCGTCGGCGCGCACGCAGAAGATCCGCCGCACCTCGCAGGCCGCTCCGACCGCCCGGTTCACCGCGGCGTCGTCGGTGGCCGCGATCGCATACCACGCCCCGTCCAGGTCGTCCTCCTCGAACGGGCCTGCACGCCAGGTCAGCTCGCCGGCGCCGACCATGCCTTCGATCGCGGGCGTCACCTGCGGGGAGACCAGCAGCACGTCGGCGCCCGCCGAGATCAGCGCCGGCACCCGGCGCTGGGAGACGTGGCCACCGCCCACGACCAGCACCCGCCGGCCGGCGAGGCGGAGTCCGGAGGGGTACGTCGGGTGGTCGGGCATCGTGCCATCATCTCCGGTGGCCGGGGACGCGGGACGACCGGTGCCGCCTCGTGGATCGTCGGGGTGAGCAGCGACTCACCCGTCTCCAGGTTAGGTTGGCCGCATGCTTGAGCGCCCCGTGACCCCCGACCCCTACGACCTGCTGCCGCCGGTCCCGTCGTTCGACGTGACCAGCACCGACGTCGCCAGCGGGGCGCCGCTGGCCGACGCCCAGGTGGCTCACCTCGGCAACACCTCGCCCCAGCTGTCCTGGTCCGGCGCCCCCGAGGGCACCAAGAGCTTCACGGTGACCTGCTTCGACCCCGACGCACCCACCCCGTCCGGTTTCTGGCACTGGATCCTGGTGGACCTCCCGGCCGACGTGACCTCGCTGGACACCGGTGCCGGTGCCGCCGGGGCCGACCTGCCGGGCGGCGCGTTCATGTGCCGCAACGACGCGGGCACGTTCGACTTCACCGGTGCCGCCCCGCCGCAGGGTGACCAGGTGCACCGCTACTACTTCGTGGTGCACGCCGTGACCGAGGAGTCCCTCGGCGTCGACAAGGACGCCTCGGCGGCCGTGGTCTCGTTCAACCTGGTCTTCAAGACCGCCGGCCGAGCGATCGTGCAGGGCACCTTCCAGCACTGAGGGCTCCCCGACCAGCAGCCCGGACCGCGGCTCGGAGTCGGAGTCGGCTGAGCATCCGGACGCAGGCGGGTAGCGGTCGTGGCGTGGATGATGCTCGGGTGACCCGCACCCACCCGGACGCTCCCGTCGTACCTGCCCGCCGTGGCCGCGTGTCGCTCTGGGTGCCGATCGCCGTCCTGGTGCTCACGGTGGGCCAGCTCGCCGTCGCCCAATGGGTTCCCGGCATCGAGCGGTTCTCCGGCAAGGCGTTCGGGGCCCGGCTGGTGGCCTACCCCGTGATGATGCTGCTGGTGCCCGCGATCTGGTGGATCGCGGTCAAGCGCCGGGTGCCCGCTGCCGAGGTGCCGTACGGCGCGTTCTCCCTGGTGATGCTGGGCTTCCTCGTCGACGTGAGCGGCAACAGTCTCGACCTCTACGACTCGGTGACGTGGTGGGACGATCTCAACCACGTCACGAACTGGGTCTTCCTGCTCACCGGCATCGGTCTGCTCGTCGGTCGTCGGGTGCAGCCCACGTGGGCCCTGGTCGTGATGGTCGCCGGGCTGGGTGCCGCGCTCGCGGTCGGGTGGGAGGCCGGTGAGTGGTACACCTTCATCCGGGGCGGCACCGAGCTCGACACGGCCTACCAGGACACCCTGGGCGACGAGGCTCTGGGCACCCTGGGCGCCACCCTGGCCGGCCTGGCCGTGGCGTGGGTGCGCGGCCGGTCGACGCCACGCGCATGACCCGCCCGTCTCGTACGTCCCTCGTGCTGTCGGCGGCCGTCTGGTCCGCCCTGGTCGCGCTGCTGGTGCTGGCTGCGGTCACGCCCGGCCACTTCGGCGATCCGGCGGCGGCGTACCGGCTGGTGGCCTATCCCCTGCTCGCGCTCGTGCTCCCGGCGGTGCACCTGCTGGCGCGCACCGGCCGCCCGGTGCCGGCCGCCGCGACCACCCTGGTGACGCTGCCCTTCCTGATCGACACGATCGGCAACGTCGCAGACCTCTACGCCACGATCTCGTGGTGGGACGACGTCAACCACGTCTCGAACTGGCTGCTGCTCAGCGGGGGCATCGGGCTGGCCCTGGTGCACACGGTGCGGCCGCCTTGGGCCCTCGGCGTCCTGGTGACCGGCCTGGGGTCGGCCCTCGCGGTGCTCTGGGAGCTCGGAGAGTGGGCCTGGTTCTACTCCGCTCCCTACCCCGGCACGCTCTACGAGGACACGTTGGGCGACCAGGTGCTCGGCACGCTGGGTGCCCTGGTGGCGGGCATCGCGGTGGCGTGGCTGGCGCGCGGCGCCGCTGCTCGGTCCCGCACCGGTCGCTAGGCGGTCCCGGGCGCGGGCTCGGGTGCGCGCCCGGGTGCGTGTCCGGGCGACCGCTGGTTCGCCGGCTCCGTCCCGACCGCGGGTCGTGCCGCGGCCGCGAGCCGGGTCACCGGGTGGGCGCCGCGGCTGAGGATCAGCACGGCACGGTCGTCGTCTCCCCGCGTGACCTGTCGCACGATCCGCCTGGCGGCGCCGGCGTAGCCTCCGAGAGACACGGCGTCGCGAGCGGTGCTGCGCAGCCACTCGATCCCGACGTCGAGGTCCTCGGCGCGCGACTCCACGACGCCGTCGGTGTAGAAGAGCAGCGCCTCACCGGGTGCCAGCACGCCGCAGGTGGCGACGAGGTCGGGGTCCGGCATGATGCCCAGCGCCATTCCGCGGGCGTTGTCGAGCACCCACTCGCCACGGGTCAGGTCCCAGCGCAGCGCCGGCGGGTGGCCGGCGCTGGTCACGGCGTACTCGCCGGTCTGGAGGTCGACGCGCAGGTGCACGGCGGTCGAGAACGACTCGTCGGCGTGCTGGCGCAGCAGGAAGGCGTTGGCGGCGTGGAACAGCGCGGGCTGGTCCAGTGCTCCGAGCAGCCCGCCGAGGGCGCCCGCGAAGTGCAGCGCCTGGGCGCCGGCGGCGACCCCCTTGCCGCAGACGTCGACCAGCACCATCTCGAGGCGCCGACCCGTTTCGTCGATCTCGGCCACCAGGAAGTCGCCCGCGTAGCCCACGCCGTGGGAGGCGATCATCGCGGAGTCGGCCAGCCAACCCGTCGGCAGGTCGGGCACCTTGCCCTGGGACTGCAGCCGGTCACGCAGGTCGGACAGCATCGCCTCGCTCAGCGTGCTGGGCAGGCCGCTGCGCTGCCGGCTGGCGGCGAAGAGGACCAGCAGCACCGACATCGCCATCGCGCAGAGCGCAACCACCCGGGTCACGTTGACCGGGTCGACGTCGATGACCACCGCGGCGACGGCCGCGCTGGTCGCGGTCACCGACAGCAGTGCCAGCGGGCGGAACCGCAGCAGGAGCATGCCGAGCAGCAGCCAGATGAAGTACGTCGTCAACGGCATGTAGGGGTAGCGCCACAGCGACACGGTGAACGACAACCCGACGCCGAGCAGCAGCACCGCCAGCACGTACAGCTGGCTCTGCCACGAGCCGGTACGCCAGGCCTCCACCCGGTCCGGGACGTAGCGGAGCACTCGTCGACCCGCGTCCCGGGGGCGACTGGTCGACGGCTGGCTCACCGCGCCAGCGTAAAGCCGCACGACGGCCTCCGCGGCACGGCGCGGCCGGTACGGCGCGGCCGGTACGTCGTTCGGATCTCCCCGGCGCGCGGGTCCGGGCCGCAGGGGCCTGCGGTGGTGGACCACACCGCAGGTCCTGGCCGCCGCGAGCCGGGGCAGCACTCACCCGGTGAAGCGGGCCGCGGTCTCGTCGGAGACGGCGGCGTCGATGCGCCCGAGCAGCACCGGCTTCATGGCGGGCAAGGCGTCGAGCGGCCACCAGCGAACGTCGACCGACTCGTCGTCGGCGACGTGGGCCTCGCCCGCGAGCCAGGTGCACGCGAAGGTGTGGTCGAGGTAGACGGCCAGGTCGCCGTTGACGTGGGTGACCTCGAGGCCCGAGGAGATCGCGGCCAGTCGGTCGACCCGCACCTGAGTGCCGGTCTCCTCCCGGGTCTCGCGCACCGCGCCCGCCGCGGGCTCCTCACCCGGGTCGAGGATGCCGGTGACCGGCGCCCACTCGTCGTTGTCCGCGCGTCGCACGAGCAGCACCTCATCGCCACGGCGTACGACGGCGGTGACACCCGGCAGCCACAGACGGGCGGTGCCCAGGTGGCGGCGCAGCTCGACGACGAAGTCGGGAATAGGCACGGCGATCAGCCTAGGACCCGGACCGCGGGCCCGGCAGCACGGCCCGCCCGCCTCAGTCGTCGAACGCCTCGACGACGGCCTGGTCGATCGTGACCTGGGGACCGGTGAACCAGTGCTTCGCCGAGACCGACCACCACACGGCCAGCGCGGCCAACGAGCCCAGGGTGAGCACCGGGGCGTAGTTCACGAACTTCCAGGAGAAGCCGTCGGTGAACGGGATGCCACCGGGTACGAAGGGCAGCACGAAGTAGACGCAGATGACCGCGATCTCGCCCACCGCGAGCAGGTTCATCCACCGGTACTTGCTGCCGTTGGTCCACGACCCGGGCACGAAGGTGTCGCCCATCCGCCAACGCAGCCAGATCGGGATCAGGAAGGCGAGGTAGAGGCCGATCACGGCCACCGAGACCACGGCGTAGAACGCGGTCGGCACGATCAGCGGCTCGGCCTCGGTGCCGAGGTTGACCTCCACGAGGGCCGGCAGGGTGATCAGGGCGGCGACCACGGCCACCAGCACGACCGCGTTGGCCGGCACCTTGCTCTGCGACACCTTCGACCACAGCGCGGAGCCGGGGATCGCCTTGTCGCGGCTGAAGGCGAAGGTCATCCGGGACGCGCTGGTCATGCAGGCCGTGGTGCAGAAGAACTGCCCGACCGCCGAGATCAGCAGGATCGTGGCGGCCACGTCGCTGTCCAGGACGGAGGTGAAGATGTAGGCCACTCCTCCGCCACCGACCCCGGCGTTGTCCGGGTTGCCCGACGCGTCGTCGGGGATCGCGAACAGCACGGCCAGCAGCAGCAGCCACCCGCCGATCGCGGAGTAGGCGATCGAGCGCCAGATGCCCTTGGCCGCTCCCTCGGAGGCGGCCTGGGTCTCCTCCGAGAGGTGGGCCGAGGCGTCGAAGCCGGTGATCGTGTACTGGGTCAGCAGCAGGCCGAACGGCATCACCAGGAACCAGTACTTCACCGAGTCGGTGGCCCCGCCGCTGTAGCCGGAGTTGTTGAACCGCTCGCCGAACACGTAGCCGAAGCTCTGGTGGCTCTCCGGACCGACGACCAGGATCGCGATGATGATCACCACTCCGACCACGTGCCACCACACTGACACGTTGTTCATGACCGCCATCAGGTGGCCGCTGAAGATGTTGAGCACCGAGGCGAGCCCGAGCACGACGAGGAAGATCACGAAGACGCGGGACAGCGAGTAACCGTCGGCGTACGACGTGGAGTAGGTGCTCAGGGTCAGGTCGATGAAGGTGGCACAGCCGTAGGCCACCGACGCCGTCACCGCGACCAGGCCGATCAGGTTGAGCCAGCCGGCGAAGAACCCGGCCTTCGGGCCGCCCAGCTTGGCCGCCCACCAGTAGATGCCGCCCGAGGTCGGGTACGCCGAGACCAGCTCGGCCATCGTGAACCCGATGATCAGGATGAACAGCGAGACGACAGGCCACCCCCACGAGATGGCGATCGGACCGCCGTTGTTGAAGCCCTGGCCGAAGGTCGTGAAGCAGCCCGCCAGGATCGAGATGATCGAGAACGAGATGGCGAAGTTGGAGAAGCTGGACCAGGTCCGGCTGAGCTCCTGCTTGTAGCCGAGCTTGGCGAGCATCGCCTCGTCGTCGTTCAGGGGTGTCTGCTGAGCCATGGTGGTCACCTTCCGGTCTCGGGCCGCCGCCGAGTCCGGGCCGCATCGAATGCTCGGAACCTAGACCCGGCCGTTCGGGGGTGTAAATGGCCGGAGGTAAAAATGGTATGAACTCAGACCAATCATGCCGGTGACGTTGACAGCACCGACCGCCGTCGCGCGAGGATGACGCCATGACCGCCGCCCCGGAGCACCACCTGCCCGAGGTGGTGCTGCGGCCGGTGCGGGGCCACCACGCCTTCGAGGCCTGCGTCGGGCAGCTGGGCACCGCGATCCGCCTCGGCGTCTACCCGCTCGGCTCGGCGCTGCCGCCCGAGCGAGACCTGGCCGAGCGTCTCGACGTCAGCCGCGCCACCCTGCGCGAAGCCATGGCAGCACTGCGGCAGGCCGGGCTCATCGAGACCACCCGCGGTCGCGGTGGCGGCACCGTGGTCACCTGGGAGCCGCGCAGCCCGTCCGGGCGGATGGCGGCCCGTACGTCGGCGGCGAAGCGGCGAGACTGGGTCGACGCCCTCGACTACCGACGTGTTGTCGAGCCCGGGGCGGCGGCCCTCGCCGCCGGCCTCGACCTGGGCGACGTACGACGAGGGCAGCTGGAACGGGCCCACGCCGACGTGGCCGGGGCCGTCAAGCCGGCCGAGCACCGCCAGGCCGACTCCCGCTTCCACCTCACGCTCGCAGCCCTGACCGGTTCGCCGCGGCTGATCGAGGCGGTCACCTCCGTGCAGTCGACCCTGCACGAGATGCTGCTGGCGATCCCCGTGCTCCAGACCAACATCGCCCACTCGGACCTCGAGCACGCCGCGGTCGTGCAGGCCGTGTTGTCAGGACGTCCTGACCGAGCCCGCCGAGCGATGGAGCAGCACTGCGACGACACGGCCGCGCTGCTGCGCGGCCTCGTGGGATAGATGGAGGACCCGGTGAGCCTGCGCAACGAGCGACACCTCAGCATGCACGACCTGGTGGCCCGGATCGGGGCCGGCGCGATCGACACGGTGGTGGTCGCCTTCACCGACATGCAGGGCCGGCTGCAGGGCAAACGGCTGCACGGGCAGTACTTCGTCGAGCACGTCGTGGACCACGGCACCGAGGGCTGCAACTACCTGCTCGCCGTCGACGTCGACATGAACACCGTCGAGGGCTACGCGATCGCCTCGTGGGAGGCCGGGTACGGCGACATGGAGTTCACCCTCGACGAGCGCACCATCCGGTTGCTGCCGCACCTGCCCGCCACGGCGATGGTGCAGTGCGACCTGACCTGGCCCGACCACTCCCCCGTCCTGCAGTCACCCCGGGCCGTGCTGCAGCGTCAGCTGGACCGGTGCGCCGAGCAGGGCTGGACCGCGCTGGCCGGCACCGAGCTGGAGTTCATCGCCTTCGACACCACCTACGAACAGGCCTGGGACGCGGGCTACCGCGACCTGCGGCCGGTCAACCAGTACAACGTCGACTACTCCATCCTCGGCACCACCCGGGTCGAGCCGTTGCTGCGCGCCATCCGCAACCACATGTACGCCGCCGGGATGGACGTCGAGGGCGCCAAGGGCGAGTGCAACCTGGGCCAGCACGAGATCGGGTTCCTGTACGCCGATGCCCTTACCACCGCCGACAACCACGCCGTCTACAAGACCGCCGCCAAGGAGATCGCCGCGCAGCAGGGCAAGGCGCTCACCTTCATGGCCAAGTACGACCAGCGCGAGGGCAACTCCTGCCACATCCACCTCTCGCTACGCGGCAACGACGGTTCATTGGTGTTCTGGGACGCCGACGGCGACGACGGCCGCGGCACCCGCAGCCGGCTCTACGACCAGTTCACGGCCGGGGTGCTGGCCACCATCGCCGACCTCACCCTGCTCTACGCACCCAACGTGAATTCCTACAAGCGCTTCGCCGCCGGCTCCTTCGCACCGGACACCATCGCCTGGGGACTCGACAACCGGACCTGTGCGCTGCGCCTGGTGGGCCGGGGTGCGGGCGCGCGGATGGAGAACCGGGTGCCCGGCGGCGACGTGAACCCCTACCTCGCCCTGGCCGCGATGATCGCCGGTGGGTTGCACGGCATCGAGGCCGGTCTCGCGCTGGAGGAGCCACTGACCGGCAACGCCTACACCTCGGGTCGTGACCGGGTGCCAGGCACCCTGGCCGAAGCCCGTGAGAGGTTCGCCACCTCGGCGGTGGCCCGGGCCGCGCTGGGTGACGAGGTGGTCGACCACTACGTCACGATGGCCGACGTGGAGCTCGCCGCCTTCGGCTCTGCCGTCACCGACTGGGAGCTGCGGCGCGGCTTCGAGAGATTGTGACAACCAGCCGATGAGGACCCGATGAGCACTTCCTGGACCGTGGTCGACCCCTCGACCGCCGAGCCGCTGGTCGACGTGGCCCTGGCGTCGCTGAGTGAGACCGACGACGCCATCGCGGCGGCGCACGAGGCGTTCGCCTCCTGGCGGGCCGTCTCGCCGGGCGAGCGGGCCGGCCTGCTGCGCCGCTTCGCCTCGGTCGTGGACGCACACCTCGAGGAGCTGGCCGGCCTGGAGGTCCGCAACGCCGGTCACACCTGGGCCAACGCGCGCTGGGAGGCCGGCAACGTCCGCGACTGCCTGAACTACTACGCCGGCGCACCCGAACGGCTCTTCGGACGCCAGATCCCGGTGCCCGGCGGCGTCGACCTGACCTTCCACGAGCCGCTCGGCGTGGTCGGCATCATCGTGCCGTGGAACTTCCCGATGCCGATCGCGGCCTGGGGCTTCGCCCCGGCGCTCGCCGCCGGCAACACGGTGGTGCTCAAGCCGGCCGAGCTGACCCCGCTGACCGCGGTCCGCCTCGGTGCGCTGGCCCTGGAGGCCGGGTTGCCCGAGCACGTGCTGACCGTGCTGCCCGGGGCGGGCCCGGTCGTCGGGGACCGCTTCGTCACGCACCCGCTGGTGCGCAAGATCTGTTTCACCGGCTCCACGGCCGTGGGCCGCACGATCATGGCCGGCTGTGCCGAGCAGGTCAAACGGGTCACCCTCGAGCTGGGCGGCAAGAGCAGCAACATCGTCTTCGCCGACGCCGACCTCGCCGCGGCCGCCGCCAGCGCGCCGTACGCCGCCTTCGACAACGCCGGCCAGGACTGCTGCGCCCGCTCCCGGATCCTGGTCGAGCGCCCGGCGTACGACGAGTTCGTCTCCCGACTCGAGCCCGCGGTGAGAGGTCTGCGGGTGCTCGACCCGCGCGAGGAGTCCAGCGAGATGGGGCCGCTGATCTCGGCCCGGCAGCGCGACACCGTGCGCGGCTACCTCGACGAGGTCGAGGTGGCCTTCGCGGGCAGCGCTCCGCCGGGGGCCGGCTTCTGGGTCGCGCCGTCGGTGGTCACCACCGAGGACACGTCGTCGCGGATCTGGCGCGAGGAGGTCTTCGGTCCGGTCGTCGCGGTGATGCCCTTCGACGACGAGGTCCACGCCGTCGCCCTGGCCAACGACACCGACTACGGCCTGTCCGGCTCCATCTTCACCCGCGACCTGGGCCGCGGGCTGCGGGTCGCGCGCAGCGTCGAGGCCGGCAACCTCAGCGTCAACTCGCATTCCGCGGTGCGCTACTGGACCCCGTTCGGCGGCTACAAGCAGTCCGGTCTCGGCCGCGAGCTCGGCCCAGACGCCCCCATGGCGTTCACCGAGGAGAAGAACGTCTTCATCGCGCACTAGTCCTCACCGGGTGCCGGGGCTCGTCGCCGGCGCTCCTCGCACCTCCACCACCGCAGAAGGAGCACCAGTCATGCCAGGACGCATCCAGGACCGGGTCGCGGTCGTCACCGGTGGCTGCTCGGGCATCGGCCTGGCCACCGTGCGGCGCTTCGTGGCCGAAGGCGCCAAGGTCGGCGTCGGCGACATCGACGACGCCCGCGGGTCCACGCTGGTCGAGGAGCTGGGCGGCCCGGCCGTCGCCACCTACGTGCACGTCGACGTGACCAGCAAGGAGCAGGTCGAGGCCCTGTTCCGCACGGCCAAGGACACCTACGGCGCGGTCGACATCGCCTTCAACAACGCAGGCATCAGCCCACCCGAGGACGCCTCCATCCTCGACACCGACCTCGGGGCATGGCGACGGGTGCAGGAGGTCAACCTGACCAGCGTCTTCCTGTGCTGCCAGGCCGCCCTGCCCCACATGCTGGCGCAGGGCCGGGGCTCGATCATCAACACCGCCTCGTTCGTGGCCGTGATGGGCGCCGCGACCTCGCAGATCTCCTACTCCGCCTCCAAGGGCGGGGTGCTCTCGATGACCCGGGAGCTGGGCGTGCAGTTCGCCCGCGAGGGGGTCCGGGTCAACGCCCTGTGCCCGGGCCCGGTCAACACGCCGCTGCTCCAGAAGCTGTTCGCCGCCGACGCCGAGCGGGCCGCCCGCCGGCTGGTGCACGTGCCCATGGGTCGCTTTGGCGAACCCGAGGAGATGGCGTCCGCAGTGCTGTTCCTGGCCTCCGACGACTCCTCCTTCATGACGGCCAGCACCTTCCTGGTCGACGGGGGCATCTCGGGTGCCTACGTCACCCCTCTCTGAGCCCATGAGCACCCCGGTCGTCGGCCTGACCACCTACCGCGAGCACGCGTCGTACGGCGTGTGGAGCCAGCGCACCGACCTGCTGCCGAGCGAGTACGCCGACGCGGTCACCGCCGTCGGGGCGGTGCCGGTGCTGCTGGCGCCGCTCGACGTGCCCGGGGCGGCGTCCGTCGTGGTGGCCCGGCTCGACGGCCTGGTCGTGAGCGGTGGGGCCGATGTCGACCCCGCGGCCTACGGCGCCGCGCCGCACCCGCGCACGACGGCGTGGCGATCCGACCGGGACGCCTGGGAGCTGGCCCTGCTGGAGGCGGCCGAGGAGGCCGGCCTGCCCGTGCTCGGGGTGTGCCGCGGCATGCAGGTGATGGCGGTGCGCGCCGGTGGCCACCTCGACCAGCACGTGCCGGACGTAGTCGGTCACGAGGCGCACAGCCCGGGCGGGCCGGACTACGGCACCACCTCGGTGGCCACCGAGCCCGGCACCCGGGTCGCGGCGCTGCTCGGTGAGCGGCTCGAGGTGTCGTGCCACCACCACCAGGCGGTGCGTTCGCATCCCGGGTTCGTGCCCGCCGCCCGCGCCGGTGACGGCACGCTGGAGGCCATGGAGACGCCCGGGGACCGGTTCTGCGTGGCGGTGCAGTGGCACCCGGAGACCGTGGCCGACGTCGGCCTGCTGGCCGGGCTGGTCCGGGCCGCCGCGACCCACGCCTCCCACCGGTGAGCACCCCGGTGCGGTGGGCTGCCGTGAACGCGGCAGCCGCTGGTCTGGACCACTGACTGGAGAGCTCCTCGCGCTGTGGGAGGCACCGCGGGAGGGGCCCGGTGGGTGCGCATCGACGGCCCGGCCGCCGGCCCGCGCACCCGCGACGCGTGGACCGCGCACCGGTGGCCGCCCGCCTGCTGAGAGACTGCGTCGCGTGAACGAGCAGGCCGCGGTGCCCCGGACCGACGTGCTGGGCGCGCCGTACGTCGCCGAGACGATCGTGCTCGGCGACGACCACGAGGGCCCGGTCGTCGCCACCCTGGTCCGGCGCCCCGCAGGCTCATCGCGCGGCAGGGCCGTGCTGCACGTGCACGGGTTCGCCGACTACTTCTTCCAGACCGGGTACGCCGAGTGGTGGAACGCTCGCGGCTACGACTTCTACGCCCTTGACCTGCGCAAGTACGGCCGGTCCCTGATGCCGCACCAGACCGCCAACTACGTGGCCGACCTGGCCGAGCACTTCCCGGAGCTCGACGCCGCGTGGCAGCGTGTCACCGAGCGGGACGGACACCGCGAGGTCGTCGTGTCGGCGCACTCCACGGGCGGGCTGATCACCGCGCTGTGGGCCCACCACCGCCGGCCGTCGGCGCTCGTGGGGATGGCTCTGAACTCGCCGTGGCTCGACCTGCAGGGCAGCGCCCTGCTCCGGGTGGTCGGCACCCCGGTGATCTCCCAGGTGGGGGCCCGGCAGCCGATGCGCGAGATCAGGCGGCAGGTCAACGGCTTCTACGCCCGCAGCCTGCACCGTGACCACGAGGGTGAGTGGGACTTCGACCTCGCCCTGAAGCCGATGGCCTCCTTCGCCGTGTACGCCGGGTGGTTGCGCGCCGTCCGCAGCGCCCACGCCGAGCTGCACCGCGGCCTCGAGGTGCCGGTACCGGTCCTGGTGCTGGCCTCGACCCGGTCCTCTGTCCCGGCCAGCATGACCGAGGACGTCCACACCACCGACATCGTGCTGGACGTGGAGCAGATCCGGCGCTGGTCGACCAGCATCGGGCGTCACGTCACCTACGTCGGGATCGAGGGCGCGATCCACGACGTCGTGCTGTCCCGCGACCCGGCCCGCACCCGCGTCTACGACGAGCTCGCGCGCTGGCTCACGACCTACGTGCAGCGGTCCTCGGGCACGCGGCGCTGACGCGCGGGCTAGATTGCGTCCATGAACCCCGTGACCGGTCTCTGCCTGGGGCGGATCGCCGTCGGCGTCGCCTCCCTCGTCAAGCCCCGGCAGGTCGCTGCAGTCCTGGGCCCGACGTCCCCGCAGGCCTCGCCGCTGATGACGCAGTGGTTCGGCACCCGCGAGCTCGCCCTCGGCCTGGTCACGCTGGTGTCCTCGGGCAGCGCGCGCCGACACCTGGTGGTGACCGGCATGCTCGTCGACGCCGGGGACGCCGGCACCGCCTACCTCGGCATCCAGCAGGGCACGCTGCCCCGCGAGCTGGGCTGGGCCGCGGTCGCGATCGCGATCAGCGCGGTCGTGCTCGCCCCCCTGGGTCTGCTCGCGCGGTCCGGCCCGGAGGTCGCGAGGACCCCGGCCGTCTGAGGTCCGATTTCAGCGCAGCAGGAACGCGGTGAGCGCGACCACGCCCACCACCACGATCACCACCCGCAGCGCGAGCGGCGGCAGCCGACGCCCGACGCTGGAGCCCAGCAGGCCGCCCACGATCGAGCCGCCACCGATCAGGCCGACGACCCGCCAGTCGACGTCGGCCACGATGATGAACAGCACCCCGGCGACCCCGTTGGTGGCCGCGGCGAGCACGTTCTTGACGGCGTTGCTGCGCTGGAGGCCCTGGCTGATGCCGATCCCGAGCGCGGCCATCAGCAGCACGCCCTGCGCGGCGCCGAAGTAGCCGCCGTACACGCCGGTCAGGAGCACGGCCGGCCACACCCACCAGGCGTCGTGCTCACTGCTCGTGCCGCGTCGCTCGGCCCGGTCCGCGACCCAGCGGGACAGTCGGGGCTGGAAGACCACCAGCACGACCCCGAGCAGGATCAGCACGGGCACGATCGCCTCGAATGCCCCCGCGGGCAGCACGAGCAGCAGCACCGCACCGACCGCGCCACCGAGCACCGAGCCGGTGAGCAGCCGCAGCGTCCGGGGCAGCTGACCGGCGAGCTCGCGGCGGTAGCCGATCGCGCCCGTCACCGAGCCCGGCACCAGCCCGATCGTGTTGGAGACGTTGGCCGTCACCGGCGGCACACCGAAGGCCAGCAGCGTGGGGAACGTGATCAGCGTGCCCGAGCCCACCACCGCGTTGATCGTCCCGGCGGCGAGCCCGGCGAGCAGGATGGCGACGGCCTCGAAGACCGGCACCGGTTACGGCTGCGGGGCAGGCGGGGCAGGCGGGGGGCTGAAGGTCCCCGGGTCGATGGCGGGGTCCGTCTGGGAGGCCAACTTCTGGTGGGGGTGAGCGGCTTTGGCGGCCTCGGCGATGGCCTCCTCGACTGCGGCGCTGGGGCGCTGCCGCTCCTGGTCGGCCAGCGCACCGCTGCCCGAGAGCGTGGCCGGCGCCATGCTGCCCATATCGACGCGGGTCCTGGGCCCGTCACTCTCGGTCGGGATGCCGCGCAGCTCATTCATCGTCGAGCCGAGGCCCTCGAGGGCCTTGCCGATCTCGCTGGGCACGATCCAGAGCTTGTTGGAGGTGCCCTCAGCGATCTTGGGCATCATCTGCAGGTACTGGTACGACAGCAACGACTGGTCGGGGTTGCCGTCGTGGATGGCCTGGAAGACCGTCAGGATGGCCTGACCTTCACCCTGCGCCCGCAGGATCGAGGCCTCCCGGTCGGCCTGGGCGCGCAAGATCAGCGACTCGCGGTCGCCCTCGGCCGAGAGGATCGAGCTCTGCTTCTCGCCCTCGGCGGTCAGGATCGCCGCTTGGCGGCCACCCTCGGCGGTCAGGATCTGGGCCCGCTTGTCGCGGTCTGCTCGCATCTGCTTCTCCATCGAGTCCTTGATCGACGGCGGCGGGTCGATGCCCTTGAGCTCGACGCGGTTCACGCGGATGCCCCACTTGCCGGTCGCCTCGTCGAGCACCCCGCGCAGGCGGGTGTTGATCTCGTCGCGGCTGGTCAGCGTGCCCTCGAGGTCCATGCCGCCGACGATGTTGCGCAGCGTCGTCATGGTGAGCTGCTCGACGGCCTGGATGTAGTTGGCGATCTCGTAGGTCGCCGCCACCGGGTCGGTGACCTGGAAGTAGATGACCGTGTCGATCGAGACCACGAGGTTGTCCTGGGTGATCACCGGCTGCGGCGGGAAGCTGACGACCTGCTCGCGCAGGTCGATGAGGTAGCGCACCTTGTCGATGAACGGCACCACGATGTTGAGCCCGGCCGGCAGCGTGTTCTTGTACTTGCCGAACCGCTCGACGACGCCGGCGCGGGCCTGCGGCACGATCCGCACGGTCTTGGCCAGCACCGTGACGACGAAGACGAACACCAGCGCGAGCAGCACCAGGATGTAGACGGTCATCGACTCTCCTTGATCAGACGTGGGTAGCGCGGGAGCTCAGTGGAGCTGGGGCATGGGGTGCACGTAGGCAGTGGCACCACGGATCGCCAGCACCTCGACGAGGTCGCCCGGCTCGATGCTGAGGGTGTCGTCGTAGGGGGCCGCCGACCAGATCTCGCCACCGAGACGGACCCGGCCGACCTCGAGACCGGTGATCCGCTGCGTGCACAGGCCCTGGGTGCCGATGAGCTTGCCGTGGCCCAGCATCAGGTCGGGACCGGTGCTCAGCCGCGTGACCAGCGAGGGCCGCACGAGGGCCAGCGTGGCCAGCGAGGTGCCGGCCGCAGCCAGGGCCTGCAGCGCGAAGGGAGCATCGGTGAACGCGACCAGCATGCCGACCAGGGCACCGGCTGCCAGCATCGCCAGGATCAGGTCGAGACTGAACATCTCGCCCACCCCCAGGACGATGGCGATGCCGAGCCACACCGACCACAGGTGCTCGCTCATCCACTCCATGACCCGACCCTACCGCCGGGGACCTGTTCACGAGGCGTGCTCGGGCCGCCGTCAGAGGTGCTGGCCCCGGGTGCGTCGCCGGGCCGACCAGCGGTCGTCGACCCGGTCGACGACCAGAGGCATCCCGAACGCGGCCGAGAGGTGGGCCTCGGTGAGCACCCGCTCGACCGGGCCGGCCGCGACCACCCGTCCCTGCTTGAGCAGCAGGGCGTGGCTGAAGCCGGGCGGGATCTCCTCGACGTGGTGCGAGACCAACACGGTCGCGGGCGCGTCGGGGTCCATCGCCAGCACCGAGAGGGTCGAGACCAGGTCCTCGCGACCGCCCAGGTCGAGGCCCGCCGCGGGCTCGTCGAGCAGCAGCAGCTCGGGGTCGGTCATCAGGGACCGGGCGATCTGGACCCGTTTGCGCTCGCCTTCGCTCAGGGTGCCGAACGTGCGCTCCAGCAGGTCACCCGCGCCCAGCTCGACCAGGAGGCTGCGAGCCCGGTCGTGGTCGAGGCCGTCGTACTCCTCGCGCCAGCGGCCCACCACGCCGTACGACGCGCTGACAACGACGTCGCGGACCAGCTCGTGGGCCGGGATCCGCTCGGCCAGGGCGGCGCTGGTCAGTCCGATGCGCGGACGCAGGTCGAAGACGTCGACCTGGCCCATCGTCTCGTCGAGGATGGTCGCCGTGCCCGACGTGGGGTGGATCCGGGCTGCCGCCACCTGCATCAGCGTGGTCTTGCCGGCGCCGTTGGGGCCGAGCACGACCCAGCGCTCGTCCTCCTCGACGGCAAAGGTGACGCCCTCGAGCAGGGTGGCGTCCCCACGACGGACCGTGACCTCGGTGAGCTGGAGCACGATGGACACGACCCGAACCCTAGGCCATGCGCACCCGGCCCCGAGACGCTCGGTATCGTCCTCGGGCGTGACCGACCTGCCCGCCTCCACCCGCCTCGCCTGGTGGGGCACCGCGTGGCTGCGCGGCCAGGTCGTCACCGACCTGATGCTGGACGCGGTGATCGGCGAGGACGCCACCCACACCGTCGCCCGACTGGCCGAGCTGGGCCTGGGTGGCGAGGCGGACACCGCCGACACGCTCCTGGCCGGCCTGGCCCGCCTGCGGGCCGAGGGCGCCACCGGCCTGGGGGCGGCCTACCCGGTCGAGGGTGACCTGTGCGGCCTGGGTGGGCCGGTCGGGTTCAACGCCGCAGCCCTGGACGCGGGCGAGGCCGTGGTCGTGGTCGGGGCCGACCTCGGCCTGGTGCCCGGACGGGTCGGGGCCGTCGTGACCTGGCAGGCCTTCGCGGCGGCCCGCCGTCAGCTGCCCGACGTGGGCGAGGCCGACCGCACGCTGCGGCGTGCCCTCACCGCGACCGCGGACACCCTGGCCTCGCTGCAGGTGGCGCGCTGGCGCCCGGAGGTGGCGGACCGGTTGATGGACCTGCGCCGACGACCGCTCGTCACCGGGCCCGACGGGGTGCCGCCCCGGTGCGTGGAGCTGGTGGCAGCCGGTCTGCAGGCCCTGGAGATCGTCGAGGTGGCGCTGCAGGACGACGGTGGCGCGATCACCGCTCACGAGGTGGAGGCCCGCCGCCTCGCGCTCGTGCCGCTGGCCCGGGCCGGGCGCCACGCGCTGGTCGCGGCGTCCTCGCCCGAGGTGTGGCCGCCGTCGGGCTGAGGTGATCAGCGCGACGCCCAGACCCCCAGCTCGTTGCCGCTCGGGTCGGTGAAGTGCAGCCGACGACCGCCGGGGAAGGCGTAGGGCCCCTCGACCACGACACCCCCGGCCGCGGTGATCGCGGTCGCCGTGGCGTCGAGGTCAGCGGACCACAGCAGTACCAGCGGGCCACCACGCACCGGCGCCCGGGCCGCGTTCAGGCCACCCACCTCGCCGTCGCCCTCGACCCACCGGATGCCCGCGTACTCCGGGCCGTGGTCGTTGAAGGTCCACCCGAAGGCCGCGGCGTAGAACGCCCGGGCCGCCGGGAGGTCGGTGACGTTGATCTCGACGTAGTCGATGGTGTGGTGCACGTGCGCGCCGGTGTCGTCCTGCTCGGTCATGGCACCAGCATGGACTCCGGGACCGACATCGCGCACCGCACCGATACCCTCTGACCCGAGATGAGCGACCACGAGGGCCGGCGGCCCGAGACCCTCCTGATCACGCTGAGCGGCAAGGACCGGCCCGGCGTGACCTCCTCGATCTTCTCGACCCTGTCCCAGGCGGGTGTGATCGTCGTCGACATCGAGCAGATCGTGCTGCGCCAACGCCTGATCCTCGGCGTCCTGGTCACCGTGCCGCGGGAGTGGAAGCGGCTGCGCGAGGCGGTGGAGCTGACCGCTCGCGACCTGGACATGGCCGTCGAGGTCGAGCGGGGCTCCGGGGACCGCCCGACCCGGCGCGAGGGCCGTTCCCACGTCACCCTCATCGGCACACCGCTGAAGGCCTCGGCCATGTCGGCGATCGCCGGTCGGATCGCCGACGCCGGTGCCAACATCGACCGGATCGAGCGGATGGCGCGCTACCCCGTCACCGCGATCGACCTGCACGTCTCGGGGGCCGACCCCGAGGTGCTCCGCCCGGTGCTGGCCGCTGAGGCCGCCCGGCAGGGCATCGACATCGCGGTGCAGCGCGCCGACCTGGTCCGCCGCGGCATGCGGCTGATCGTGATGGACGTCGACTCGACGCTGATCCAGGGCGAGGTGATCGAGATGCTGGCCGCCCATGCCGGCTTCGGGTCTGAGGTCGCGGCCGTCACCGAGGCCGCGATGCGCGGCGAGCTCGACTTCGAGGACTCGTTGCGCTCCCGCGTCAAGCTGCTCGCCGGGCTCCCGGTCTCCGCCGTCGACGAGGTGTACGACGCGATCGAGCTCGCGCCGGGTGCTCGGACGCTGGTGCGGACCCTGCGACGTCTGGGGTACCGCTTCGCCCTCGTCTCGGGTGGTTTCAGCCAGATCACCGACCGGCTCGCCGCCGACCTGGGCATCCACTTCTCGCGGGCCAACGAGCTCGAGGTGGTCGACGGTCGCCTGACGGGCGACATCGTCGGTGACGTGGTGGACCGTGCCGGCAAGGCCCGGGCGCTGCGCGAGTTCGCCGCCGAGCTCGGGCTCAGCCAGGCGGCCACGGTCGCGATCGGGGACGGCGCGAACGACCTCGACATGCTCAACGCCGCGGGCCTCGGCATCGCCTACAACGCCCGACCGGTGGTGCAGCGGGCCGCCGACACCTCGGTCAACGTGCCCTACCTCGACACGATCATGTACCTGCTCGGGATCTCCCGCGAGGACATCGTGGCCGCCGACGCCGCGGAGGGCATCGTGACGCCCGCTCCCCCGGTCTGAGCGGGCTGTCCCATCTCACCGCAGGTGCTCGCGCAGGCAGTCGCCGGTGAGGGTGCCGGAGGCGACCAGGTCGCTCGGTGTGCCCTCGAAGACCACCGTGCCACCACCCGTCCCCGCGCCCGGACCCATGTCCAGCACCCAGTCGGCCTGGCTGATGACGTCGAGGTGGTGCTCGACGACCACGACGGTCGACCCGCCGTCGACCAGCCGGTCGAGCAGGCCGACCAGCACCTCGACGTCGTCGAGATGCAGCCCGGTGGTGGGCTCGTCGAGCAGGTAGACGCGGCCCCGGCCAGTGCACCGAAGACCAGCGAGCTCTTGCCCGACCCGGCGACGCCCGTGACCGCGGTGAGCGCCCCCGTCGGGAACGACACGCTCACGTCGCGCAGGTTGTGGAGCCGGGCGTGGCGCACGTCGACGCTGCCGGTCGGGGTCCGGTGCGAGGTGCGCAGTGCCGGCCGGGCCATCAGCTGCCGTCCCGTGCGGGTCCCTGAGGTTCCGCAGCTGCTCGAAGCCACCCGTCCGCCGGCCTCGCCCGCGCCTGGTCCCATGTCGACGATGTGGTCGGCGATGGCCATCACCTGCGGCTTGTGCTCGACGACCAGGACCGTGTTGCCCTTGTCGCGCAGCCGGCGCAGCATCGTGTTCAGGGGGCCCAGGTCGTGCGGGTGCAACCCCACCGAGGGCTCGTCGAAGACGTAGGTCGGGTCGGTCAGCGACGAGCCCAGCGATGTTGAAGGACCCGGCCGGCCCGGTGATCCGGCAGTCGAGCACGGCGCGGCTGTAGCGGCTATCCCCCCGCAGTCGGGGCAGGGCTGCGAGGTGACCACCCGGTCGATGGCGCGACGTACGTGGGGCTGCAGGGAGTCGCGGTCCTTGCTCAGATGCGTACGACGGAACGTGTCCAGCAGGCCCTCGTAGGTCAGGTTCAGGTGGGCCGTCTTGACCTTCGTCGTCTCGCCGCGCAGGAACCGCTCGAGCTCGGCCTCGGTGAAGTCCCGCAGCGGCTTGTCGTTGTCGAAGAACCCGGAGTCGGTGAAGATCTGGAGGAACCACTTGCCGGGTTGGTAGTCCGCGAGCCGGATGGCGCCCTGGTTGAGCGACAGGTCCCAGTCGATCAGCTCGTCGAGGTCGAGGTCGTCCACTCGGCCCAGGCCCTCACATCGCGGGCACATGCCCTCGGGAGAGGTGAACGACAGCTGGGCCGGGTGCGAGACCGCCGGCCGGCCGAGCCGTCCGAAGAGCAGCCGCAGCATGGTCTGGATGTCGGTCGCGGTGCCGACCGTCGAGCGGGAGTTACCGTCCATCCGCGCCTGGCCGACCACGATCGCCGCCGACAGGTTCTCCAGCGAGTCCGCCTCGGGTTGCGCGATGTTGGGCAGGAAGTTCTGGATGAAGGAGGTGTGGGTCTCGTTGAGCAGCCGCTGTGACTCCGCGGCGATGGTGCCGAAGCCGAGGCCGGACTTCCCGGACCCGGAGACCCCGGTGAAGACGGTGATCTGCTTCTCGGGCAGGTCGACGCAGACGTCACGCAGGTTGTTCTCGCGGGCGCCGCGGACACGGATGCAGTCGGTCACGGGCGGACAGATCGCGTCGAGCGCGCTGAGCCATCGGTCGGGGCCCTCGGCACCGAGCGGGTCATGAGCGGGTCACGATCAGCTCACGCACGGCCGACGCGGAAGGAGACCACGCTGGCCGACGCCTCGTCGAGCTCGGCCCAGTCGCCCTCGAAGGTCAGCACGGCCAGGGCGCAGGTCGGGAAACCGATCGTCATCCGGGTGCTGGCGTCGTCGTCACCCTCGCCGTCGTCGAGGAGCTGCGCGAGGTAGCTCACGGTCGGGTTGTGACCGATCAGGAGCAGGGTGGTGACCGCGGGCCCGACGGCCCGGACCAGGTCGAGCGCCGTCTCGGGCCCGGCGTCGTACAGGCCCTCGTCGAGGACGGCCTCGACGTCCCAGCCCGCGGCCTCGCAGACGGCGTCCCAGGTCATCTGGGTCCGGGTGGCGGCCGAGACCAGGGCGGCGTCGGGGGTGATCCC
This sequence comes from Nocardioides sp., assembly GCA_026786275.1. Lineage (GTDB taxonomy): Bacteria > Actinomycetota > Actinomycetes > Propionibacteriales > Nocardioidaceae > Nocardioides. The sequence goes on from JAJAYJ010000008.1 coordinate 38,290, forward strand.
CTGCCCGGCCAGCCAGGCGCCGGCGACGGTGGCGTCGGCCAAGCCCCTCGAGGCGAGCAGCCGCTCCGCGTCGGTCGGCCCGGACTGCTCTGCCTTGGCGTGGCGCATGATCACCAGGGTGCGCGTGGTGGTGGGCGCGGAGGTGGTCGGCACTCCCCCAGCCTCGCACTTGACGCGGCTGCGCTCAACGAGGTCGCCCGAGCGGGTGGCCCCGGCGGCTCAGGCGCCCATGGCGTGGTAGCCGCCGTCGACGTGCACGATCTCACCCGTGGTGGCCGGGAAGAAGTCCGAGAGCAGGGCCACGACGGCCTTGGCCGTGGGCTCCTGGTCGGTGTTGTCCCAACCGAGCGGGGAGCGGCCGCTCCACATCTCCTCCAGGTCGCTGAAGCCGGGGATGGCCTTGGCGGCCAGGGTGCGCAGCGGGCCGGCCGCGACCAGGTTGACCCTGATGCCCTCGGGACCCAGGTCGCGGGCCAGGTAGCGGGAGCAGGACTCCAGGCCGGCCTTGGCGACACCCATCCAGTCGTAGACCGGCCAGGCGACCGTGGCGTCGAAGGTCAGCCCGACGATCGACCCGCCGCCAGGCATCAGCGGGCGGGTGGCCTGGGCCAGCGACATCAGGGAGTACGCCGAGACGTGCACCGCCTGAGCGACGTCCTGCCACGGCCCGGTCATGAACTTGCCGCCGAGCAGCGTCTCCGGGTTGCCGTAGGCGATGGAGTGCACGACGCCGTCGAGACCGTCCACGTGCTCGCGGACCAGGTCGGGGAGCCGCTCCAGGTGCTCGGGGTCGGTGACGTCGAGCTCGAGTACCGCCGGCTCGACGGGGAGCCGCTTGGCGATGCGTCGGGTGATGCCGAGCGCGCGCCCGAAGTTGGAGATCAGCACCGTGGCGCCCTGCTCCTGGGCCACCTTGGCGGTGGCGAAGCCGATGGAGGAGTCCATCGTCACCCCGGCCACCAGGATCCGCTTGCCGTCGAGAATGCCCATGTCTGCTGCTCCTGTGGTGGGGGTGGGTCGGCCCGGGACTCGAGCCCGTGCGTCGGTCAGTGGCCCATGCCGAGGCCGCCGTCGACGGGGATGACGGCCCCGGTGACGTACGCCGCTCCGTCGCCCGCGAGCCAGGTGACCGCGGCGGCGACCTCCACGGTCGAGGCGTAGCGGCCCAGCGGGACCTGGGCCTTGATCAGGGCCTTCTGGTCCTCGCTCAGCGCGCCGGTCATGTCGGTCTCGACGAAGCCGGGCGCGACGACGTTGGCGGTGATGCCCCGGGAGCCGTACTCCCGGGCGATCGAGCGGGCCATGCCGACCAGGCCGGCCTTGGAGGCAGCGTAGTTGACCTGTCCGGCGCTGCCGAGCAGGCCGACGACCGAGGAGACGAAGATGATCCGGCCGCGCCGCAGCCGCATCATCTTGCTCACCGCCCGCTTGGCGACCCGGAACGAGCCCGTGAGGTTGGTGTCAATCACCGAGGCCCACTCGTCCTCGGACATCCGCACCAGCAGGGTGTCATGCGTGATGCCGGCGTTGGCGACCAGCACCTCGACGGGACCGTGCTCGGCCTCGACCCGGGCGAAGGCCACCTCGACCGCGGCCGGGTCGGTGATGTCGCAGCGCACGTCGAGGGCACCGGGTGGTGCACCCCCGTTGCGGGTGGTGACCGCCACCCGGTCGCCGCCGGCGATGAAGGCCTCGGCGATCGCCCGCCCGATGCCACGGTTGCCGCCGGTCACGAGAACCGAGCGGCCGGCTTCCTGCGGGATGTCCGGGGTGTCCGGGGTGTCGTGGCTCACCCGGCAGACGCTAGTGACTACCACCGGGTAGACGAAACCCGGGACCTAGTCGTCCTCCAGGCGGAAGCCGACCTTCATGCCGACCTGGAAGTGCTCGACCGCACCGTCCTTGACCTGGCCGCGGACCTGGGTGACCTCGAACCAGTCCAGGTGGCGCAGGGTCTTGCCGGCCCGCGCGATGCCGTTGCGGATGGCGTCGTCGATCCCGACGGGCGAGGTGCCGACTATCTCGGAGACACGGTAGGTGCGGTTGGTCATCGGGGTCCTCCAGGAGCAGGTCTGGTCGTGTGGTGCCCCAGCATCGCAGGCGGGTGCCGTGCGGGGGTCAGCGGCGCGGCAGCACCAGCCGGTACGCCGCGGCGCACGGCGGCCCCTCAACCGGGCGGTGAACCACCCGCAGCACCACCCGCGACCCACCGGCGTCCAGCCGTCGCCGCCCGACCCGGCCCAGCTGCACGCCGTACCGGGCTCGTCCGGTCGTCGCGCTCGTGCTCGCAGTGCGCGACAGCACCGGGCCCTCGGCGTCGCGCAGGCGCAGCGAGACCACCGTGGTGCCCGTCGACGGGGCCGCGCTGCGGACCGTGACCGCACGACCCGCCAGCAGCCGCCCGCGTCCCGCCTCGCGGACCGCGGAGCCCAGCGCACGGGCCAGCAGCCGGGTCCGGGTACGCACCTCACGAGCGTCCAGGGCTCCCGCCGTCCCCGGTGGCACCACGATCGGTGGCGGGGCGGGCAGGAGGGCCGGATCACTGCCACTGGGATCGACGGGGTCCAGAGGAAGCCGGAAGATCACGGCGCCGGTGCCCTGGTCCTGGGCCACGAGCAGGTCGGTCCCGCGGGTGACCGCGACCCGCAGCCGGCCGCGGTCGGTCAGGTGCGAGCCCTGGCCGACGACCACGCCGGCGCGGACGTCGAAGCGGTGCAGCTCGGCGCCGGCCAGGAAGGGTGCGTAGAGCGACCCGTCCGCACCGACGGCTAGGTCGCCCGGCGCCCAGGCCGGCGAGTCCCCGGCCACGGCGACCGGCGGCACGAAGCCGGGACCGTTCCCGGGGCCGGACACCAGGGGCCAGCCGTAGTTGCCGCCCCCGACGACCAGGTTCAGCTCGTCCCGGCCGGTCTTCTGGTCCCCACCGGGGTACGCCGGCCCGTGCCGCTCGCCGCTCGGGCCGTGCTCGGTCTCCCAGAGCCGGCCGGCCGCGTCGAAGGCCAGGCCCTGCGGGTGACGGTGGCCCAGGGACCAGACCCACCTGGCGTCGGCCGCGCCGGTACGGAACGGGTTGTCGTCCGGCGCGGTCAGCGGGCCGGTCGGGGCCACACCGAGACGCAGGATCTTGCCGTTCAGCGAGGCCGGGTCCTGCGGTCGGGAGGGTGGTGGATGTCCCCGGTGCTCACGTAGAGGTGGCCGTCGGGTCCGAAGACCATCCGGCCGCCGTCGTGGCTGAGGTCGGAGTCGATGCCGTCGAAGACCTGGCCCACGACCTGCAGGGTGCCCCCGGAGGCACGCAGCCGCCAGATCCCGCTCTCCCCCGTGGCGGGGCCGGACCCGTCAGGGTCGGTGGACCGGACCGCGTACAGGTAGGCCAAGCCGCTCTCGGGGAAGTCAGGCGCCAGGGCGAGGCCGAGCAGCTTGCGCACGTCCGGGATGGCCGTGCGCACCAGGGCCGGCGTGGGCGCCAACCGGTCCTGCGCGTCCAGGTAGAGGATCCCGCCGTCGCGCTGCACCACGAAGGTGCCGCCACCGGGGACAACGGCCATCTCCCACGGCGTGCCCGAGACGGTCGCGATCGGCACCGGCCCACCCACCGGAAGGGCCGCGCCCGGCGGCGCCGCTGCCAGCAGGGCCACGAGCAGCACGCTGCTCAACCCGACGGCGAGGACGGGCGGGCGGCGGCGGACACGGCGCATGTCCGCCAGCCTCGCACCGGGCGCGGAAACCTGCAGGTGTACGCCGGAACCGGCCCGCGAGACCATCCCCTGAGTTCACCCCTCCGAGTTCACCCCTCCGAGTTCACCCCTAGGCGTCGGGGTCGCGGGTCCGCCCGACGTAGAGTTTCCCCATGGTCCGGGGACAGCGCGACGCCGAAGCAGTACGCATCACCACCGCCTCGTCCAGCAAGGCGGCGGACATCGCGGCCCGGCAGAAGCGCTACCTGCTCTCGATGAGCCTGCGGTCCGGATGCTTCATCGGTGCCGTAATCGTCGGCCCGGGTCTGCTGTGCTGGTTCCTCATCGCCGGAGCCCTGGTGCTGCCCTACATCGCGGTCGTGCTGGCGAACATCTCGACGACCCGCACCGACGGCTTCGCGCTGCTCGACACCACCCACCGGCCCGAGTTGATGTCGGGTGCACCCGCCGAGTCGATCCCGGTCGCCGACCGGCGGTGAACCCCCGGGTCCCACCACCCGGTAGGTTCCGGCACGTGAGAGAACCCGCAGCCACTGCACCGGACGTCTGCTCGGCCAAGGGTTGTCCGGCGCCAGCGACCTGGGCGCTGCTGTGGAACAACCCGGCCCTGCACACCCCGGAGCGCCGCAAGGTGTGGCTGGCCTGTGATGAGCACCGGAGCAGCCTGTCGGACTTCCTCGGCGCCCGGTCGTTCCTCAAGGACGTCGAACCCCACCCCGAGCCCGCCGGCTGAGCCGAGCGGGTGCACCGAGCCGACCTGGCGGTGTGGTTCAGCCGCCGATCGCGGACATCGGGCGGTCCGGCTGTAGGAAGGTCGGGTCGTCGATACCGTGGCCGGGGAGCTTGCCCGCCATCGCGGTGACCCAGCGGCGTGCCAGGTCCGCGTCGTCGGCACCAGCACGCAGCGCACCGCGCAGGTCGGACTCGTCGCGGGCGAAGAGGCAGTTGCGGACCTGCCCGTCGGCGGTGAGCCGGACCCGGTCGCAGTCGCCGCAGAACGGGCGGGTCACCGAGGCGATCACCCCCACGGTCCCGGGGCCACCGTCGACCGTAAACAGCTCGGCCGGGGCACTGCCCCGCGGCTCCAGGGCCGGACTCAGCGTGTGGGTGGCACTGAGGTGCGCCAGGATCTCGTCGGCGGTGATCATGCCGTCGCGGGTCCAGCCGTGCTGGGCGTCCAACGGCATCTGCTCGATGAACCGGAGCTCGTAGCCGCGCTCGAGACACCAGTCGAGCAGCTCGGACGCCTGGTCGTCGTTGACGCCCCGCATCAGCACGGCGTTGACCTTCACCGGGCCCAGGCCGGCGTCCTGGGCGGCAGCGAGCCCGGCCACCACGTCGTGGAACCGGTCACGTCGGGTGATCGCCTCGAACGTCTCGGGCCGCACCGTGTCCAGGCTGACGTTGACTCGGTCCAGGCCGGCAGCAGCGAGAGCCCCGGCCGTGCGGGCCAGGCCGAGCGCATTGGTCGTAATCGACATCTCGGGAGCATCAGCAAGCGCGTGCACCCGCGAGACGATGTCGACCACGCCGCGGCGTACCAGCGGCTCGCCCCCGGTGAACCGGACCTCACGAATGCCAAGACGCTCGACGCCCACCGTGATCAGCCGGACGATCTCGTCGTCGGTGAGCAGCGCGTCGTTGGAGAGCCAGTCCAGACCCTCCGCGGGCATGCAGTAGGTGCAGCGCAGGTTGCACTTGTCGGTCAGGGAGACCCGGAGGTCCCGGGCGACCCGGCCGTAGCTGTCCGAGAGCGCTAGCGTCTGCATCAGCCCACCCTAGTCGCGCCCTGGTTGGCCCTGCTCGTCCCGTGGGGCGAACGCGTGCCGGATAACCTTCACCTGTGCCTTCCCTGCGCTTCGTGCTGAGTCGTCGTTGGCTCCTGTTCGCGCTCGCGGTGCTCGCACTGGTCGGCGGCACCTGGTGGCTGGGCCAGTGGCAGTTCGACCGGTTGGTCGAGCGCAAGGCTGCGAACACCGTGATCCGGGTCAACGAGAACCTCGCTCCGGCACCCGTGGCCGACGTGCTGGCGCCCGGCCGTCCGGTCGGGTCCGACGACGAGTGGCGCCTCATCACGGCCGAGGGCACCTACGACCCCGCGCGGTCGGTCGTCGTGCGCTACCGCAGCCGTGACGAGGGGTCCGGCATCAACGTCGTGGTGCCGCTGGTGACCGCCGACGGCACCACGCTGCTGGTGGACCGCGGGTGGCTGGAGACCGACCCGCAGGGCACCGACCGCAGCGCGGTGCCGGATCCGCCCCGCGGCGAGGTCACGGTCACCGGATGGGTACGTGCCGACGGCACCGGCGACAGCACCTCGGTCGACGACCTGTCCACCCGGGCCATCAGCAGCGCCCGGATCGGCGAGGCCATCGACCTGCCGGTCTTCACCGGCTTCCTGGTGCTCGACACCGAGTCACCCGCACCGGCCACGTCGCTGACCAAGGTCGAGCTGCCGGAGCTCAACAACGGGCCGCACTTCTTCTACGGCCTGCAGTGGTGGTTCTTCTCGGCGCTGGCGATCTTCGGGTTCTTCTACCTGCTGTACGACGAGTGGCGCCGCGGCCCGCGTGGAGACCGCCCGGTGCGCCGTCGCCGACCTGAGCGGGCCCCCAGGCCCGGCAAACCCCCCTCCAAGGCAGCTGTGCGGCGCGAGCTGGTGCGCCAGGAGGAGGAGCGGCGTGCGCTGCGGGAGAGCGAGGCCAAGACGGGCGTTGGCCGCCCACCGGGAGCCGTCGCTCACAGAGAGCGCAGCAGCCCGCCGTCGACCGGCACCATCGCGCCGGTCACGAACGACGCCGCCGGCGCCAGCAGGAACGCCGCCACCCGGCCGAACTCCTCCGGGCGGCCGTAGCGGCCCAGCGAGATGGCCGCCTCCGCCGTGGCGCGGGCCGCGGTCGGGTCGGACGCCGCTGCGTCGAGCTCGGCGACCCGCTGGGTCTCGATCCGGCCCGGCAGCAGTCCGTTGACCCGGACCCCGCGCGGTCCCCGCTCGTCGGCGAGCGTCTTGGCCACCATGGCCAGACCCGGCCTCAGGCCGTTGGAGATCGCCATGCCCGACAACGGCGCCCGCACGCTGCTGGACAGCACCAGGGCCAGGTTGCCCCCGTCGGCGACCCGAGGGGCCAGGTCGCGGCACCGCCGCACCGCATCCAGGAACACCGAGGAGAACGCGTCGGCCCACTGCTGGTCGGTGATCGAGGCGACCGACCCCGGTGGGGGCCCGCCCACGCTGATCAAGGCCCCGTCGAGCCGTCCCCAGGTCACGTACGCCGCGGCGGCGGGCGCCGCGGGGGCGGCCGGGTCGGCGTTGTCGACGCGGACCGTCGTGGCGGCCTCGCCGAGGGCCTCTGCCGCGGCCGCCAGGTGAGCGGGGTCGCGACCCGAGAGCACCACGCGGGCGCCCTCGGCGACCAGGCAGTCGGCGGTGGCCCGGCCCAGGCCGCGGGTCGCCCCGGTGCGGACGAACACCGTGCCGCTCAGGCCGAGGTCCATGCCGCTCAGCCCAGGGCGCCGGGGTGACCGGCAGGCTGCGGCTCGGTCGGCACGTCGTCGCGGAACTGGGTGCGGTAGAGCTGGGCGTAGAGGCCGTCGCGGGCCAGCAGGTCCTCGTGGCCGCCGGCCTCGACGATCCGGCCCGCCTCGAGCACCAGGATCTGGTCGGCGTTGCGCACCGTCGAGAGCCGGTGTGCGATCACCAGCGAGGTCCGCCCCCGCAGTGCGGCGTCGAGAGCCCACTGCACCGCGGCCTCGGACTCGGAGTCGAGGTGCGCGGTCGCCTCGTCGAGCACCACGATCGCGGGCGCCTTGAGCAGCAGGCGGGCGATCGCGAGCCGCTGGCGCTCACCCCCGGAGAGCCGGTAGCCACGATCGCCCACGACGGTGTCGAGACCGTCGGGCAGGGACCGGACCAGATCGGCGATCTGGGCGGCCTCCAGGGCGGCCCAGACCTGGTCCTCGCGTGCGTGCGGTCGGGCGTAGCGCAGGTTGCCGCCGATGGTGTCGTGGAACATGTGGGCGTCCTGCGTGACGTAGCCGACGACGTCCTCCACCGACTGCAGCGTCACGTCGCGCACGTCGTGGTCGCCCAACCTCACCGAGCCGATGCTGGCGTCGTAGAGGCGGGAGACCAGGTGGGTGATCGTGGTCTTGCCGGCGCCCGACGGGCCTACCAGCGCGACCATCTGGCCCGGCTCGACCACGAAGGACACGTCGTCGAGCACCTGGCCGCTGGGCCGCTCGCCGGCCCGGGCCACGCCCTCCAGCGACGCCAGCGAGACCTCGTCGGCCCGCGGGTAGGTGAAGGAGACACCCGTGAACTCGAGGCGGGCGGTTCCCGCGGGCAGGTCCCGGGCGCCGGGTGCCTCCTGCACCAGGGACGGCAGGTCGAGCACCTCGAAGACCCGGTCGAAGCTGACCAGCGCGGTCATCACGTCGATGCGGATGTTGGAGATGCCCTGCAGGGGCCCGAGAAGGCGCAGCAGCAGCGTCGCCAGCGCCGTGAGGGTGCCGATGGTCAGGCTGCCGTCGATCGCCAGGTTGCCGCCCACGCCGTAGACCAGCGCCGTGGCGACGGCCGGGACCGTGGCCATCGCGGTGCCGAAGATCCGGGTGGTCAGCGAGATCCGGATCCCCAGGTCGCGGACCAGGGCGGCCTTGGTGGCGAACTGGACGTCCTCCTCGGCGCGACGCCCGAAGAGCTTGAGCAGGGTGGCCCCGCTCACGTTGAACCGCTCGGTCATGGTGTTGCCGAGGTCGGCGTTGCCGTCCATCTGGCGGCGCGTCAGCCCGGCGAGCCGACCGCTCACCCAGCGAGAGGACAAGAAGAGCAGCGGGAAGGTGGCCAGGCAGAGCAGCGTGACCTGCCAACTCAGCGCCAGCATGGTGATGCCGACGACGACCACCGCGATCGAGTTGGACACCGACTCCGACAGCGTCGAGGTGAACGCCCGTTGGGCGCCGATCACGTCGTTGTTGAGGCGCGAGACGAGCGCACCGGTCTGGGTGCGGGTGAAGAAGGCCAACGACTGGCGTTGCACGTGGGCGAAGACCTGGGTGCGCAGGTCGTAGATCAGGCCCTCGCCGATCCGTGAGGACAGGAAGCCACCGGCGATCGACAGCAGGGCCGTGGCCAGGGTCACGCCGACCATGGCCACGGCCAGCTTGGTGACCAGCGCGCTGTCATCGGCCAGGATGCCGTCGTCGATGATTCGCTGGATCAGCAGCGGGATCACCACGACGGTGGCCGAGCTGATCACGGTGATCACCAAGAAGATCGCGATCGGGAGACGGTGCGGCTTGGCGAAGCGCAGGATGCGCACCACCGTCTCGCGGCCCACCCGCTCACGGGCCATGGTCCGGTCGCTGCGGATCCCGCGCCAGGCTGCGCGATTCATGCCCTCCACGTCAGGTCCCGCTCCGCACGGGGGCCACGACACCGGCCGAGGGCACCAGGGCGGCGAGCTCGCGGAAGCGCCGGACCTGGGCCTCCCGCTCGAGGCGACGCTGGTCCTCGAGGCTCCGCTCGAGGGCACCCTGCAGCAGGGCCTTGGTCTCGCGCACTGCACCGGGCAGCGGCCCCAGGAGACCGGCGACCAGGGCGTGCAGGCGCTGGTCGAGCTGCCCCGCCGGGGCGACCTCCTGCACCAGACCGATCCGCAGAGCCTCCTCGGCGCCCACGGTGCGTGACGTCGCACAGATCTCGAGCGCGCGCGCGTAGCCCACGGCCGCCACCAGCGGCTGGGTGCCGGTCAGGTCGGGCACCATGCCGAGCGCGGACTCCTTCATGCAGAACGCCGCATCCGGCGCGGCCAGCCTCAGGTCGCAGGAGAGCGCGAGCTGGAACCCGGCGCCGACGGCGTGACCGTGCACGACCGCGACGGAGACCCACTGCGGGTCACGCAGGAACGTGAAGCCGCGTTGGTAGGCCTCGATGGTCGCGGTCATGTCGGTCTCCGACATCGCGAACATGTCGATCACCGACTCCGGCCCGCCGCTCGCGGACGCCGGGTCGAGCAGACGCCGGTCCAGGCCGGCCGAGAAGCCGGCACCACTCCCCCGGACCACGACCACCCGGACCTCGGGACCGAGGTCGGCACCCACCTGGGCCAGCGCCCGCCACATGGTCGGAGTCTGGGCGTTGCGGACCTCCGGACGGTGCAGGGTGAGCGTCGCCAGCGGCCCGGTCACCTCGACGAGGAGGCCGGCCGCGGCGATATCGTCGGGAGTCATGAGTCCAGTCTAGGAACCGGCGCCGACAGGGACGTCACGGGCCTCAGGCGAGGGACACCAGGTCGGCGTACTCGTCGTTCCAAAGATCCTCGTCGCCGTCAGGCAGCAGCAGCACCCGGTCGGGCTCGAGGGCCAGTACGGCGCCCTCGTCGTGGGTGACCAGGATGATCGCGCCCTCATAGGTCCGGATCGCGGCCAGTACCTCCTCGCGGGAGGCGGGGTCGAGGTTGTTGGTGGGCTCGTCGAGCAGCAGCACGTTGGCGCTGGAGACCACCAGGCTGGCCAGCGCGAGGCGGGTCTTCTCACCGCCGGAAAGCACCTTGGCCGGCTTGTGGGCGTCGTCGCCGGAGAAGAGGAAGGAGCCGAGCACGCTGCGGGCCTCGGTGTCGGTCAGCTGCGGGGCCGCGCTCTGCATGTTCTCGAGCACCGTTCGCTCGGTGTCGAGGGTCTCGTGCTCCTGGGCGTAGTAGCCCACCTTGAGCCCGTGACCGGGCACCACCCGACCGGTGTCCGGCTGGTCCACCCCGGCCAGGATCCGCAGCATCGTCGTCTTGCCGGCGCCGTTGAGCCCGAGGATGACCACCCGCGAGCCCTTGTCGATGGCCAGGTCGACATCGGTGAAGACCTCCAGCGAACCGTAGGACTTCGACAGCTCGGCCCCGGTCAGCGGCGTCTTGCCGCAGGGTGCCGGCGCCGGGAACTTGATCCGGGCCACCTTGTCGACGGCGCGCTCGCCCTCGAGGCCGGCCATCATCTTCTCGGCTCGCTTCAGCATCGACTGGGCCGCCTGGGCCTTCGAGGCCTTGGCCCGCATCCGGTTGGCCTGGTCGGTGAGGGTCTTGGCCTTGGTCTCGGCGTTGGCCCGCTCGCGCTTGCGGCGCTTCTCGTCAGTCTCGCGCTGGATGAGGTAGTTCTTCCAACCCATGTTGTAGATGTCGATCTCGCCGCGGTTGGCGTCGAGGTGCAGCACCTTGTTGACCGTCTCCTCGAGCAGGGCGTTGTCGTGGCTGATCACGATGAAGCCGCCCTTGTGGGCCTTGAGGAACCCCCGGAGCCAGACGATGGAGTCGGCGTCGAGGTGGTTGGTGGGCTCGTCGAGGATCAGGATCTCGGCGGCGGAGAACAGGATCCGGGCCAGCTCCACACGTCGTCGCTGCCCGCCCGAGAGGGTCTTGAGCGGCTGGCCCAGGATGCGATCCGCGATGCCCAGGCTCGAGGCGATCGTCGCGGCCTCGGACTCGGCGGCGTACCCTCCCCCGGCGTGCAGCTCGGCGTCCGCCGTCTCGTAGCGGCGCATGCCCCGGTCGCTCACGACCGGGTCCTCGCTGCCCATCTCGTCCTCCGAGAGGCGCAAGCGCCGGACGACGTCGTCGAGGCCCCGCGCGGACAGGATCCGGTCACGGGCCAGCACCTCGGGGTCACCGGTGCGGGGGTCCTGGGGCAGGTAGCCGACCTGGCCGGTCGACGTCGCCCTGCCCGAGGCGGGAAGGGCCTCTCCGGCCAGGATCTTGGTCAGCGTGGTCTTGCCGGCACCGTTACGGCCGACGAGGCCGACCTTGTCCCCGGCGGCGACCCGGAAGCTCACATCCTCCATCAGGAGTCGCGCTCCGGCCCTGACTTCGAGCTGGTGGGCGGTGATCATCTCGGTCGCTAGTGTAGGCGCCCGGGAGACCGCTCCCGACCATCAGCAGCGTCGATGAGGCGCGTGTGAGGAGTGTCTCGATGCGCTTCAACCCCAGGGCCCGGATCGACACCGGTCGCACCCGCGACGCGGGCCGGGGCCGGGCCGGCCGCACGGGCGGCTCGGGCAGCGGGATGAGCATCCCCTTCCCCAGCGGCGGGGTCGGCAAGGGCGGCATCGGCGGGGTCATCGTCGTGGTGCTGTTCCTGGTCGTCACCCAGTGCCTGGGCGACACCGGCACGGGCACCGGCTCTCAGACCGGTGCGGCCACCGGGACGAGCATCGACGGCGAGGAGTCGCAGCGCTACGACGCCTGCCAGAGCGGTGCGGACGCCAACGAGAACCCCGACTGCGCGCGCGCCATCGTGGAGAACTCGCTGCGGGCGTTCTGGAGCAGGACGCTGCCGGCCCAGAGCGGTACCGACTTCACGCCCACCCAGGTCGTCACCTTCACCGACGCGATCTCCACCGGTGGCTGCGGAGAGGCCTCGGCCGCGGTCGGCCCGTTCTACTGCCCGGTCGACGCGACGATCTACCTCGACAGCACCTTCTTCGCCCAGGTCCTGGAGGGCCAGCTCGGCGGTTCCGGAGGCGACTTCGTCGAGCCCTACGTGCTGGCCCACGAGTACGGCCACCACCTGCAGGCCCTGCTCGGCACCCTGGGTCAGGTGCGGACCCAGCAGGGACCCGAGAGCGACGCCGTACGACTGGAGCTGCAGGCCGACTGCTACGCCGGCATGTGGGCCAAGGGGGCCCTGGAGACCACCGACGAGTCAGGTGTCCGGATCTTCGAGTCGCTCGACGACGCCGCCGTCCGGGAGGCCCTCGACGCCGCCAAGACGGTCGGCGACGACCTGATCCAGCAGCGGACCCAGGGCCGGGTCGACCCCGACGGCTGGACCCACGGCTCGTCGGCGGAACGGCAGCGCTGGTTCTCGACGGGCTTCGGCACCGGCGACCTCGCCGAGTGCGACACGTTCTCGGCCGACCAGCTCTAGTCGGCCTCCGAGCGGGCGAGCAGCGCCTCGATCTGGGGGAACTGGCGCTGCAGCGTCCGCAGGTGCGGCGCGACGGCCGGGTGCCGGTACTTGCCCGCCAGCGCGCCCTCGCCGCCGGCCACGCGGGCCAGGGCCCACTCGGCCCGGTTCAGGGCGGTGAAGACCGCCGTCACCTGGGCGCCGGCACGGACCTGCTCGGGCTGCGCCAGGGCCTCGGGCAGGCCGATCCCGTAGGCCTCCAGGAGCGGCTCGAAGGACTCGCGAGCGTCCAGGGACAGGTGACCCAGGTCGGCGCCCACCGGACCGTGTCCCAGCGTGCCCCAGTCGATGGCGATCACGTCGTCGTGGACTCGGCCGGGCAGGTTGGCGCGTACCGGATCGCCGTGCTGCGGCACCTGCGGCAGGTCGTCGAGCTGGCCCAGCAGGCTCTCGCGGCGTCGCCACAGGTGGTCGGCCAGGTCGGCCACCGTCGTGCGCGCCAGCACCCGCCAGCCGCCGCGGCGCTCGGTGCGGCGCATCCGGTCGCGCAGCTGGTCGCGGGCCAGCCAGTCAGCGGCGCCCAGGTCGCACCCCGCGAACCGACCCAGGGCGCGGGCGGAGAAGAGGCCGCTGTTGGCGGCGTCCTCGACCCAGTCCTGCGTCAACGTGATGCCGTCCTCGTCCTCCTCGACCGCCGTCAGCGGGGTGGAGCGCAGGCCCGGCGTCGACTCGGTCAGGCCCGAGGCTGCGACCAGGGCGGGCCGCTTCCAGTACCCGACGTGGTGCGGGTCGCTGAGCTCGACGGGGTCGTCCGGGGCGGGCGCGGCCAGCCGCTTGATCACCACCGGGCGACCAGCCAGCACCGTGCGCCACACGCCGACCGTCGAGGTCCCGGTGCCACCGGGCAGCGGGTGCCACCCGGGCTCGGCCTGCCACATGGTCCGGACGTTAGCGGGTGAGCCGGCGAAACATCTGGGCGGCGCGCGGCGCGCGTGGCTCAACCCCGTGTTGGCAGCCGGTGCAGCAGGACCTCGTCGAGTCGGCCGTCCTGCACCACGGCGCTCAGGTAGGTGCAGTGCGGTTGGCGTCTCCGGTCGGTGGGTGAGCCGGGGTTGAGCAACCGGAGCCCGGTCGACGCGGTGGCGTCCCAGGGGATGTGGCTGTGGCCGAAGACGAGCACGTCGACGCCGGGATACGCCGCCGCGCACCGCTCGTCGCGACCGCGGGAGGCGCCCGTCTCGTGCACGACCGCGAGCCGGACGCCCTCCACGTCGGCGTGCGCGACCTCGGGCAGCCGGGCCCGCAGCACGCTGCCGTCGTTGTTGCCGTACACACCCAGCAGCGACCGGCTCCGGGCCTCCAGCTCGTCGAGCAGCTCGGGCTCCACCCAGTCGCCGGCGTGCACCACGAGGTCGGCCCGAGCCACGGCCGACCAGAGCTCTGCCGGCAGCTCGCGGGCCCGCTGTGGCACGTGGGTGTCGGCCATCAGCACCACCCGGGTGCTCACGTCGGGGCCGCCGGCGCGTTCAGCACCGTGAACCGGACGCTGCAGGCGTCGAGGACGGCCTGCTCAAGCACACCCCGGCGGGGGTCGGGCACGGCGAGCCACGGCGCCACCACGTGGGTCCCGGACAGGCGGGGGGCCTGCAGGACCTCGCCGACCGCGGTGTGGTCGCCTCCGGTCACCAGCGGACCGGTCAGCCCGCCCAGGATCCGGGCGGCGTGCTCGCCGGCGGCCTCGTAGGCCTGGCGTGCCTGGTTGTCGCGCCGGCGGGCGAAGCGCTGCTGGCTCTGGCCGCCGGCCTTGGTGCGGCCCTGCACGTGGCGCCGACCGACCTTCGAGTCCAGCGTCACGGCCTCCTGCAGCCGGGCGACCGCGAAGCCACCCTTGCGGACCAGCAGCACGCCCCAGTCCGCGGGCGCCGCGACCGAGGCCGAGAAGGCGTCGCCGTCCGGCAGGCCGGCGTACCTGGCCTCGAACGGCAGCAACGCCGTGAAGGTCGAGCCGTCTCGAGCCGCGCCGGCCAGCGCGCCGTCCACGACCTGGAGACCGGTCGCGCCGTGGCGGCCCTGGAAGTTGCTCACCCAGCGCTCTACCCGCCCGGCGGGCACCAGGACCTCAGGCACGGTGCAGCACCCGGAAGCGCTCCAGCACCACGAGCAGGTCGGGCCCGACGTCGTGGCCGCCCTCGAGGAAGAACCGCTCGTGCACCGCGCGCCAGTGAGCCAGGGTGCGGTCGCCCTCCCCCTCGGCATGGGCGTGCTCGTCGGGAACCTGGTCGAACGCGACCACGGACACGTCGGTGGTCTCGAGCAGCGCCCGCGGACGGCCGGCACCGTCGAGCACGATGCCGAGCGTGCCGACCTCGGGAAGCGGCTCGTCGGCCGCGTCGTAGTCGGCCCGGGCGCTGGCTGTCGCGGTCTTCTGACCCTGCAGCACCAGGGCCAGCAGCGCGTCGGCCTGCTCGGGCCCGGCGCCGAACGACCAGGTCGGCGGCGGCACCATCTCGAGCATCGTCGAGGGCAGGTAGCCCGGCAGGGACGTCAGGCGGGCCCCGTCACGGGCCATGGACCAGAACCGCTCGACCTCGTCCGCGTCCATCCGGGACGGACCTTCCTCAGACGTTGAAGCCGAGGGCGCGCAGCTGCTCGCGACCGTCGGGCGTGATCTTGTCCGGGCCCCACGGCGGCATCCAGACCCAGTTGATGGCCACGTCGTTGACCAGGCCCTCGAGCGCGGTGTTGGTCTGGTCCTGGATGACGTCGGTCAGCGGGCAGGCCGCCGAGGTCAGCGTCATGTCGATGACCAGGTTGGAGGCCTCGTCGATGTGCAGCCCGTAGACGAGACCGAGGTCGACCACGTTGATCCCGAGCTCGGGGTCCACGACGTCCTTCATCGCCTCCTCGACGTCCTCCACGGCGATGGACGACTTGCTCGTCGAGGCCGCGATGAGGCTCGAGGCCTCGGGCACGTCGGGGAGGTCACCGTGGTCCACGGTGCCGGTGGTGGTGGTGGTGCTGGTGGTGCTGGTGGTGCTGGTGTCGGTGTCAGCCATGTCTAGCCTCCATGTGTCGAGCCCTGCTGGGATTGGGCGGTGGCGTCTTTCCAGGCCATCCAGGACAGTAGTGCGCACTTGACGCGGGCGGGGAACCTGGCGACGCCGGCGAAGGCGATCCCGTCCTCCAGCACGTCCTCGTCGGGCTGCACGGTGCCCTTGCCCTGCATCAGGGTGAGGAACTCCGCGTGGATCGCCATCGCCTCGGTCACCGGCTTGCCGATGACCAGGTCAGCCAGCACGGAGGCCGACGCCTGGGAGATCGAGCAACCGACGGAGTCGTAGGAGACGTCGCGCACGCTGAGCACACCGTCAACGTCGTCGAGGTGCACCCGCAGGGTGACCTCGTCGCCGCAGGTGGGGTTGACGTGGTGCACCTCGGCCTCGAACGGCTCGCGCAGGCCCTGGTAGAGCGGGTTCTTGTAGTGATCCAGGATGATCTCCTGGTAGAGGGTGTCGAGCTCCTGGGTCATCGGGGTCACCCCACCTTGAAGTAGGACCGGGTGTAGGCCAGCGCCTCGACGAGGGCGTCGATCTCGCCGGGCGTGGTGTAGAGGTAGGACGACATCCGCGTCGAGCTCTGGACCCCGAAGCGGGCGTGGGCCGGCCTGGCGCAGTGGTGCCCGGCCCGCACGGCCACGCCGCGGGAGTCCAGGACCTGGGCGATGTCGTGGGGGTGCACGCCGTCGAGCTCGAAGGAGATCGCTCCCCCGCGCCCCGTCACGTCGAGCGGGCCGAGCACCCGCAGGCCCGGCACGGTGGCCAGGCCCTGCAGCGCGTAACCCGTGATCGCCTGCTCGTGGGCGTGGATCGCGTCCATGCCGACGTGGTCGAGGTAGTCCACGGCCGCGCCGAGACCGACGGCCTCGACGATGGGCGGGGTGCCGGCCTCGAACTTGTGCGGGATCCCGGCGTACGTCGAGCGCTCCATGCGCACGGTCTCGATCATCTCGCCGCCACCGAGGAACGGCGGCAGCTGGTCCAGCACCTCGCGCTTGCCCCACAGCACACCGATACCGGTCGGGCCGACCACCTTGTGGCCGGTGAAGACCAGCACGTCGGCGCCGCTGGCCACGACGTCGACCGGCAGCTGGGGCACGGCCTGGGAGGCGTCGACGACCACCAGTGCACCCACCTCGTGGGCCCGCGCGGCGATCTCGGCGACCGGGTTGATCGTGCCGAGCATGTTGGAGACCCAGGTGAGCGAGACCACCTTGGTCCGCTCGGTGATCAGGTCGTCGATGTTCGAGAGGTCGAGGCGACCCTCCTCGGTCAGGCCGAACCAGCGAAGCGTCGCGCCCGTGCGCTGGGTCAGCAGCTGCCACGGCACGATGTTGGAATGGTGCTCCATCTCGGTGATGACGACCTCGTCGCCCTTCCCGAGCGCCAGGTCGCCGGTCGCCCACATCAGGGTGTTGGCGACCAGGTTGAGCGCCTCGGAGGCGTTCTTGGTGAAGATGACCTCGTCGCGGCTGGGAGCCTTGATGAACGCGGCAACCCGGTCGCGGGCCGCCTCGAAGGCCTCGGAGGACTCGGCGCCGAGCTGGTGCATGGCGCGGGCGACGTTGGCGTTGTGGTGCTCGAGGTGGTCCACCATCGCGTCGATCACGCACTGCGGCTTCTGCGAGGTGTTGGCGCTGTCGAGGTAGACCAGCGGCAGCCCGCCCGCGAGCGTCCGCTCGAGGATCGGGAAGTCGGCACGGATCACCTCCAGCTCGGGCAGCAGCCCGGGCAGCAAGCCGGTCGTCGTGGTCTGGGTCGTCATGTCAGACCCCGGCCTTGACGTACTTGTCGTAGCCCTCGGCCTCGAGCTGCTCGGCGAGCTCCGGCCCGCCCTGGTCGGCGATCTTGCCGTTCACGAAGACGTGCACGAAGTCGGGTTCGATGTAGCGCAGGATCCGGGTGTAGTGGGTGATCAGCAGGACGCCCTTGCCCTCCTGTCCGCGGAACCGGTTGACGCCCTCGGAGACGATCTTGAGCGCGTCGATGTCGAGGCCGGAGTCGGTCTCGTCGAGGATCGCGACCTTCGGGTTGAGCAGCTCGAGCTGCGCGATCTCGTGGCGCTTCTTCTCGCCGCCGGAGAACCCCTCGTTGACCGAGCGGGTGCCGAAGGTGGGGTCGAGGTTGAGCTGCTGGAGGGCGGCGTTGACGTCCTTGACCCAGGTGCGCAGCTTGGGCGCCTCACCGTCCAGCGCGGTCTTGGCCGTGCGCAGGAAGTTGGACACCGAGACACCCGGCACCTCGACGGGGTACTGCATGGCCAAGAACAGCCCGGCGCGGGCCCGCTCGTCGACCGACATCGCGAGCACGTCGGCGCCGTCGAGGGTCACGGTGCCACCGGTGACGGTGTACTTGGGGTGACCGGCCACGGAGTAGGCCAGCGTCGACTTGCCGGACCCGTTGGGGCCCATGATCGCGTGGGTCTCACCGTCACCGATGGTGAGGGTGACGCCCTTGAGGATCTCCTTGGGGCCGTCCTCGGTGTCGACCGACACCTTCAGGTCCTTGATCTCCAGCGTGCTCATCGTGTGTCCCGCTTCCTGGGTGTGTGGGGGTGCTGTCTGGGGGTTCGTCTGGGGGTTCGTCTGGGGTTCGTCTGGGGTTCGTCGGGGGTGCTGGTCAGCCGGGGGTGACGCCGTTGGTGCTGCGTGCGACGTCGACGTACACGCCGTCGTCGCGGACCTCGACGGCGAAGGTGGCGATGGCCTCGGTCGCCGGGAACGTCGTCGGCTTGCCGGAGCGGAGGTCGAAGCGGGAGCCGTGCAGCCAGCACTCGATCGAGCAGCTCTCCACCTCGCCCTCGCTGAGGGCGACCGCGGCATGGGAGCAGAGGTCCTGCACCGCGAAGAACTCCTCGCCGTCACGGGCGACCGCGACGTCGACCCCGCCGACCGAAACCCCCAGGGCCTCGTCGGTGGGTACGTCGGAGGCGGCACAGGCCAGCTCGAAGCCCATCAGGCACCCCGGTCGCTGTCGACGAGCGCGTTCTTGGCCAGCTCGTCCTCGACGGTCGAGATCAGCTTGGCCTCCAGGGAGGGCACGCCGACCTTGCGGATCAGGTCGTGGAAGAACCCGTGCAGCACCAGTCGGCGCGCCTCGACCTCCGAGATGCCCCGGGTCCGCAGGTAGAACAACTGCTCGTCGTCGAAGCGGGCGGTCGCGGACGCGTGGCCGGCGCCCTCGATCTCGCCGGTCTCGATCTCCAGGTTGGGCACGGAGTCGGCCTGGCAGCCGTCGGTGAGGACCAGGTTGCGGTTCTCTTCGTAGGTCTCGATGCCCTCGGCCACCTGGCGGATCAGCACGTTGCCGATCCACACGGTGTGAGCGCCCTGGCCCTGGAGCGCGCCCTTGTACATGACGTTGCTCTTGGTGCGGGGCTCGTTGTGGTCGGCGAAGAGCCGGTGCTCGAGGTGCTGGCCCGCGTCGGCGAAGTACAGGCCGAGGAGCTCGGCCTCGCCGCCGGGACCGGCGTACTCGACGTTGGCGTGCATCCGCACCAGGTTGCCGCCGAACGAGATGGCGGTGTGGCGCACCGAGGCGTCACGGCCCACCCGGATGCCGTCTCGGCCCAGGTGCACCGCGTCGTCGTTCCAGTCCTGCAGGCTCAGCACGTTGGCGCTGGCCCCGTCGCCCACCAGCACCGAGGTGGTCGCGCAGTAGCGGGCCGAGCCGGTGTGCTCGATGACCACGGTGGCCGAGGCAAAGCGGCCCACCCGGATCACCAGGTGGCCCCAGACGAGCTGGTCGGCGGACTCGCCGTGCAGCGTGATCCGGACCGGCTCGTCGACCTGCGCGCCCTCGGCCACGTCGAGTAGCACCGCACCACCGGCGTTGGCGACGGCCAGGGCCGAGGGCCGGTCGTTGGGGGCGAGCTCGCCGAGCCCACGCGCCTGCTCGGCGGTGATCTCGGTCAGGGTCACGCCCTCGGGCAGCGAGGTCTCCCAGGTCAGGCGGGCGTCGGAGGCCTCACCGTCCAGGATGCCCTGCAGCCGCTTGAGCGGGGTGAACCGCCAGATCTCCTCCCGGCCCGTGGGCTCGGGGTGGTCCGCCAGGTCGTAGGACGGAGGCGGGTTCAGGTGCGAGACGATCTTCGCGGAGACGTCCTGCTCCAGGCTGGCGGCCACGGTCTCGCGGGCGGCGTCGGTCACGGTCACAGGGAGAATTCCTTCTGGGTCGGGGTGGGGACGGAC
>JAJAYJ010000009.1 GCA_026786275.1 Nocardioides sp.
CCGACCCCGACCTCGCGGACGCCAGCGCTCGCAGCCGCACCCGCGGCGAGCGTGGCATCACCACCGCCGAGTACGCCGTGGGCACCGCGGCCGGTGCCGGGCTCGCCGGGCTGCTCTACAAGATGCTGACCGGCGGGTTCGGCGACCGGTTGCTCAAGAGCCTCTTCGACCACGTGCTTGGTCTGCTGGGCATCGGGTGACCCGGCGGGCGCGCCACGGGGAGCGCGGCGCGGCCACCGCCGAGCTAGCGGTGGTGATGCCGATGCTGGTGGCGCTGACCATCGGGCTGGTCTGGCTGCTGGCCGTCGGGTCGGCCCAGGTCCGCACGGTCGACGCGGCTCGTGAGACGGCAAGGGCCGTGGCCCGCGGCGACGCCGACGCGGCTGCGATGGCCCATGGTCGGCAGGTCGCACCCAGCGGCAGCCGGATCACGGTCGTCTCCTCGGGTCAGGATGTGACGGTCACGGTCCGGGCGACGGTGGCCGGCCCGGGTGGTCTGTTCGCCGGGTTCCCCGCGGCCCGGGTCCGGGCCACCGCCGTAGCCGCCACGGAGGAGACCTCGTGAGCGGGAGCCGGAGCCGGAGCCGTCGACCAGACGAGCGGGGCGGGGTCACCCTCTTCGCGGTCGCCTGCGCCGGGGTCCTGCTGCTGCTCGGTGCGGCCCTCGGTGTGGTGGCGGCCATGGTGGTGGCCCACCGCACCGCCCAGGGGGCAGCCGACCTGTCCGCGCTGGCCGCAGCCGGGGCCCTCGACACGACCGACCCGTGCGCCCGGGCAGCCTGGGTCGCGGCAGCCAACGGAGGTCGGCTGTCCTCCTGCCTGCTGCAGGACCGCGAGGTCACCGTGGTGGTCGAGGTGGCCGGGCCCCGCTGGCTCGGACAGCAGAGCGACCTGCGGGCCCGCGCCCGGGCCGGCCCGGCCCGGCCCGGCCCGGCCCGCTGAGCCGGCCTGATGACCGGCGGTGCTGCGAGACTGCCGAGATGTCGCTGCGTTCGAGTCTGGCCGCCGTCGCGCCCACCGCGGCCGAGGTCAGCGCGTCACGGCCGGGCGACGACATCGTGGCGACGTCGGATGCCGTCATGGACCGCGGCTTCACCGTCCCGGGTGCTCCGGACTCCGTCTGGCCCTGGATCGTGCAGCTCGGCAAGGACCGCGCCGGGTGGTACCTGCCGCACCGGGTGGAGCGGCTGCTGCCCCGCGGTCGCCGAGCCGCTCGACACCTCGATCCGCGGTGGCAGTCCCTGGCGCTCGGCGACGTGGTGCCGGACTGGGGCGGCGCGGAGGCGACGTTCGAGGTCGTCCTGATCTCGGCACCCACGACCCTGGTCTACCGCTCTCAGCGCGGTCGGGTGCAGTTGAGCTGGGCGATCCTGCTCAGCGAAGCAGCGGCGGCCGCCTCACCGGGCCCCAGGACCCGGGTGCACCTGCGGTTGCGGCTCGGGCCGCTGCGCCGGCCGTGGTTGGCCGACACCGTGGGCGACCGGTTCGACCTGCTGACGATCGCCGCACTGGCCGCCGGCCTCGGCGAGCGGCTGCGCTGAGCCGAGAGGTTCGCCGGCCCGGATCAGCACGGCGAGCACGGCGAGGATCAGGCCCGGGATCACCGCGCGAGCCCCACCGGTGCCCGGGACCTCCGAGACCCGGCTCAGGCCCCGGCGAGCAGCACGTCGAGCAGGGCGACGGCGCCGGCTTTGTCGAGGGGGTTGTTCTGGTTGCCGCACTTCGGCGACTGGATGCACGAGGGACACCCCTGCTCGCAGCCGCACGACGCGATCGTCTCCCGGGTCGCTCGCAGCCAGTCATGGGCCTCGTGAAAGCCACGCTCGGAGAAACCCGCGCCGCCGGGGTGGCCGTCGTACACGAAGACGGTAAGCATGCCGGTGTCGGCGTGCAGCGCGGTGGAGACGCCACCGATGTCCCACCGGTCGCAGGTCGCGAAGAGCGGCAGCAACCCGATCGAGCAGTGCTCGGCGGCGTGCGCGGCGCCGGGCAGATCGGCCGCGGCGAGGTCGGCGGCCTCGAGCACCGGACCCGGCACCGTCCACCAGACGGCACTGGTGCGCAACGAGCGCTCGGGCAGGTCGAGCGGCTCCTCGCCGACCACCTCGCCGCTGGGTTGTCGTCGTACCAGGTAGGAGACCACCTGGTGGGAGACCTCCACCTCGCCGAAGGAGAGCCGGCAGCCGCCCCAGGTGCGGTGCTCCCGCTCAGCCAGCACCCGGATGTCGGTCAGCTCCCGGGCCGAGGTCGAGTAGCCGACGTCGCGTCGCTGCATCAGCGCCACGTGCTCGTCGAGGTCGAGCTGCTCCACCAGCCAGGTCTCACCCCGGTGCACGTAGATGGCACCGGTGTGGGCGGTGCCGTGGGCCCGGGAGGCGTCGACGGTCCCGATCACCCGCCCGCTGCCCGCCTCGACCAGCTGGATCGGCGCGCCGCCGGTGGAGCGGATGTCGGCCAGGTCGCAGGCGCGGCGGCGGTCGGTCCAGAACCAGCCGCGCGGGCGCCGACGCAGCAGACCCGCGTCGGTCAGTGACGCCAGCACGTCGGCGGCGGTGTCACCGAACATCGGCAGGTCGGCCTCGGTGAGCGGGATCTCCTGAGCTGCGGCGCACAGGTGCGGCCCGAGGACGTAGGGGTTCGAGGGGTCGAAGACGCTGGCCTCGACCGGGCGGCCCAGGAGCGCCTCGGGGTGGTGCACGAGGTAGGTGTCGAGGGGGTCGTCGCGGGCCACCAGCACGCCGAGCGCGTCGCCCCCGCTGCGCCCGGCCCGACCCAGCTGCTGCCAGAGTGCCGCGCGGGTGCCGGGGAAGCCCGCCATCAGCACCGCGTCGAGGCCGTTGACGTCGATGCCCAGCTCGAGGGCGTTCGTGGCCGCCAGCCCCACGAGCCGACCCGACCGCAGCGCGGACTCCAAGGCCCGGCGCTCCTCGGGCAGGTAGCCCCCGCGGTACGCGGCCACCCGCCCTGGCAACGAGGGGTCCACCTCGGCGAGCAGGCGGGCCGCGGTCATCGCGACCTGCTCCACCCCGGCCCGGGAGCGCACGAAGGCCAGGGTGCGGACGTCCTCGGCGACCAGGTCGGCAAGCAGGTCGGCGGTCTCGGAGGAGGCGGCCCGCCGCACGGGCGCACCGTTCTCGCCGGTGTGGGAGGTGAACGGGGGCTCCCACAGGGCGAGCGAGACCCGGCCCCGCGGCGACGCGTCGTCGGTGACCGCGAGCACGTCGAGCCCGGTCAGCCGGCCGGCGGCCACCTCCGGGTCGGCCACCGTCGCCGAGGCCAGCACGAACGTCGGGTCCGCACCGTACGACGCGCAGACCCGGCGCAGGCGCCGCAGCACCTGGGAGACGTGGGCCCCGAAGACGCCCCGGTAGTGGTGGCACTCGTCGATCACGACGTAGGACAGGGAGGCGAAGAACAGTGCCCAGCGGGAGTGACCCGGCAGCAGTGAGCGGTGCAGCATGTCGGGGTTGGTCAGGACGTACTCCGCGTGGTCGCGAGCCCAGTCGCGCTGGTCGTGGGAGCTGTCGCCGTCGTGCGTGGTGACCCGGACGTCCAGGCCCAGGCTCGTGAGCGCAGTCAGCTGGTCGTGGGCCAGCGCCTTGGTGGGGGCGACGTACAAGGTGGTGGCGCCGCGCTGGCCCCGGGAGCCGCGCGAGGAGCGGATCGTGCTCAGCGCAGGCAGCTGATAGGCCAGCGACTTGCCGGAAGCGGTGCCGGTGGACAGGACGACGTGCCGCCCGGCGTGCGCGGCGTCGGCGGCCGTCACCTGGTGGGTCCACGGCTGCCGGACGCCCCGCTCGGTGAACGCGTCCACCACCTCGGGGGCTGCCCACGTGGGCCACGGTGCGTGCCGGGCCTCCCGGGGCGCCAACCGCTCGAGGTGGGTGAGCCGCCCCTCCCGGCCGGGCACCCCCGCCAACCGGTCGATCAGGTCGGCCGGAGAGGTGCGGGGTCCTCGGGTGCCGGTCGTCACGCATCACAGTGTCACCCACGGCACCGACAGCAACCGGCCATCGGCGCCTAGCGGCCTTGGCGATTACCTTTACTTGAGGTGCGGACCGGCCCCGGGCGTGGTTTCATATGGCTGGCCGGGTCTCAGCCGAGCGCAGCACTTCCCCCGCACGCCTCGTGGCGTCCGGGGTAGGAGCGTGGGCAGGTCGCCTCGGGGACTCGTGGACGGCATGGGAGTGCACAGGTGGATCTGACTCTTGCGACGCGCGAGATCGACGGCAAGACCGTCATCGCGGTCGGCGGCGAGATCGATGTCTACACCGCGCCCAAGCTCCGCGACAAGCTCACCGAGCTGGTCGCGAACGGTGTCTACGACATCGTCATCGACATGGAGGCCGTCGAGTTCCTCGACTCCACCGGCCTCGGGGTCCTGGTCGGCGGCCTGAAGAAGGTCCGCGCCCATGACGGCTCGCTGCAGCTGGTGCTGACCCAGGACCGGCTGCTCAAGATCTTCCGGATCACCGGCCTGGCCAAGGTGTTCGTGATCCACGAGTCTGCCGACGCCGCGCTCGCCGCCTCCTGAGCTCCGCGCGCATCCCGCGACCTCCCCGTCGTACGACGGGTTCTCGCGCCCCGACACGGTCGTGGTGCAGATCGCACCCTGCTGCCTGACGGGGGTGGCCCGTGCGTACACTCCGAGCCGTATGGGACCTGGGTCACGTCGCTGACCCGCAGCTGATCTCCCCTGGAGGAAATGAATGCCCGGGAACAACACGGCGGTCGAGCTCACCGGCGCCAACCTCGTCCTGGTCGTCATCGTCGCCGCCGTCGCGATCCTCGCGCTGGTGCTGGCTGCGGTGTTTCGCCGCGAGGTCCTGGCCGCCGGCGAGGGCACCGACAACATGAAGCGCATCGCGCTGGCTATCCAGGAGGGCGCCAACGCCTACCTGACCCGCCAGTTCCGGACGCTGGCCATCTTCGCGGTGATCGCGTTCTTCGCGCTGCTGGCGTTGCCGGCCGACGAGATGACCGTCCGGATCGGGCGCTCGCTCTTCTTCCTGGCGGGCGCCGGCTTCTCGGCCGCCGTCGGCTACCTCGGCATGAACCTCGCCGTGCGCGCCAACCTCCGGGTTGCCGCCGCTGCCAACGAGCACGGCGGCCGCGAGCCGGCCATGACGATCGGGCTGCGCACCGGCGCCATGGTGGGCATGCTCACCGTCGGCCTGGGTCTGCTCGGCGCCAGCGTGGTCGTGCTGATCTTCAAGGACGAGGCGCCCGACGTGCTCGAGGGCTTCGGCTTCGGCGCCGCGCTGCTCGCGATGTTCATGCGAGTGGGCGGCGGCATCTTCACCAAGGCCGCCGACGTCGGTGCCGACCTGGTCGGCAAGGTCGAGCAGGGCATCCCCGAGGACGACCCGCGCAACGCCGCCACCATCGCCGACAACGTCGGCGACAACGTGGGTGACTGCGCCGGCATGGCCGCGGACCTCTTCGAGTCGTACGCCGTGACGCTGGTCGCCGCGCTGATTCTCGGCTCGCAGGCCTTCGGGAACGCCGGCCTGGTCTACCCGCTGCTGATCCCCGCCATCGGTGCCCTCACGGCGGTCGCAGGGGTCTACCTCACCAAGCCCAAGATCGGTGAGAACGGCCTGACCACGATCAACCGGGCCTTCTACATCACCGCCGGTGTCGCGGCGCTCGCCTCGGTCGTGCTGTCCTTCCTCTACCTGCCGGGCAGCTTCGCCGAGTTCGACAACGTGACCGGCACCGACATGGCCACCGCCACCGGCGACCCCCGGGTCATTGCCTCGGTCGCCGTGGTGATCGGCATCGTGATGGCCGCGGGCATCCTGGCCCTGACCGGTTACTACACCGGCACCGAGTTCAAGCCCGTCAAGGACGTCGGCAAGACCTCGCTGACCGGTGCGGCCACGGTCATCCTGGCCGGCCTGTCGGTCGGCTTCGAGTCTGCGGTCTACACCACCCTGGTCATCGGCTCGGCCGTGTTCGGTGCCTACCTGCTCGGGGGGGCCACCCTGACGGTCTCGCTGTTCGCGGTCGCGCTGGCTGGTTGCGGGCTGCTGACCACGGTCGGCGTCATCGTCGCGATGGACACCTTCGGCCCGGTCTCCGACAACGCCCAGGGCGTCGCGGAGATGTCGGGCGACGTCAGCCCCGAGGGAGCCCAGATCCTGACCGAGCTCGACGCCGTCGGCAACACCACCAAGGCCATCACCAAGGGCATCGCCATCGCCACGGCGGTGCTCGCGGCCACCGCGCTCTTCGGGTCCTACGCCACGTCGGTCTTCGAGTCCCTGGCCGAGGCCAACGTGCTCGAGGACGAGCTGTACCTGCTCGACTTCAGCGTCTTCAACCCTGCCGTCATCGTCGGTGTGCTGCTCGGTGCGGCCGTGGTCTTCCTCTTCTCGGGCCTGGCCATCAACGCGGTCGCCCGCGCTGCCGGCGCCGTCGTCTACGAGGTGCGTCGCCAGTTCCGCGAGATCCCCGGCATCATGGAGGGCACGGGCCGACCGGAGTACGGCAAGGTCGTCGACATCGTCACCAAGGACTCCCTGCGCGAGCTGATCACGCCCGGCATCCTGGCCGTCCTGGCCCCGATCGCCGTCGGCTTCGGCCTCGGGGTGACCGCCCTGGCCGGGTTCCTGGCCGGCGCAATCGGCACCGGCACCCTGATGGCCGTCTTCCTGGCCAACGCCGGTGGTGCGTGGGACAACGCCAAGAAGCTCGTAGAGGACGGCAACCACGGCGGCAAGGGCTCCGCCGCGCACGAGGCCACCATCATCGGCGACACGGTGGGCGACCCGTTCAAGGACACTGCCGGCCCGGCCATCAACCCGCTGATCAAGGTGATGAACCTGGTCTCGCTGCTGATCGCCAGTGCCGTGGTGTCGCTCAGCGTGGGCGAGTCCCAGAACGACGTGCTCCGGATCGTGATCGCGCTGGTGGCGGTGGCCATCATCGCCGGCGCCGTGGTGGTCTCGAAGCGTCGCGAGTCGGTCCTGGGCGACGAGGTGCCCAGCCGGGGCACCCACGCGGCCTGACCCCCCCCCCCCCCCCCCCCCCCCCCCCCCCCCCCCCCCGGGGGGGGGGGGGGGGGGGGGGGGGGGGGGGCGGGGCGCGGCCCGCCGCGCCGCGCCCGCCGCGG
>JAJAYJ010000010.1 GCA_026786275.1 Nocardioides sp.
CCGGGGGGGGGCCCCCCGGGGGGGGCCCCCCCCCCCCCCCCCCCCCCCCGCCCCCCCCACCCCGCGGCCCCCCCCGGGGGGGGGGGGGGGGGGCCCCCCGCCCCCCTCGGCCTGTAGGTCAGACGTCGACGACCCCGGTCAGTAGACCCGGACCTTCATCGACGTGCCGTCCTGGCTGAGCACCTGCATCTGGACGCCCGCCCCGGCGACCTTGACGCCGACCCTCGGCAGCCCGGCGGCCGCGAACGGCGTGAAGTACCGGTTGACATCGGTGTCGTCGAAGACCGGGTTGGCGGCCGCGCCTCGGATGTAGCTGGTCTTGCCGCTCACGGTCAGGTCGAACGAGTCGGACCTCTCCAGGCCGAACGGGGCGTCGTAGTTCTGGATCCGCCCACGCCACGCCTGGCCGTCGAGGTTGTAGTCGACCTCGGGGTTGGCGTCCACCGGCAGCACCAGACCGGCACCGGGGTGCTGGCTGGTGTTGTTGTCGCTGTAGGAGGCGTCCCAGTAGTTGACGAGCAGCCCGTTCTGGTACGGGAACTTCTCGGCGAAGTCGGGGCGCGACGGGTCACCGAAGTTGTACGGACCGGTCTCGAGGTACCTGTCGTAGGACGTGTAGGTCCGGTTGCTCGCCAGGTAGAACTGGTCGGTCGCCGAGGTCACCGTGGCGCCCACCGAGCTGAACCCGTCGAGGGTCCAACCGCCGGGCGGGTTCTCCGCACCGTCCGCGAGCACCGTGGTGCCGCCCGAGGTCACCGAGATGGCGTCGACGAGCAGCCCGGACCAGCCGAGGGCCGGGTCCTGACCCTGCGCGGCACCGTCGGTGGCGTAGCGGGCCCGGAAGCCGATCGTCGTGCCGGCGTAGGCCGCGAGGTCGTAGGACACCGGGACGTACGAGGTGCTGACCCCGTCGATGCCGTCGACGGCCCCGCCGGTGTCCGGGTCGACCGCGGTGGTCGGGAGCGGCGTCCAGGTGCCGCTGCCGGCCGGGGACTCGACCTCGAGGTAGCCGTAGTCGAAGTCCTCCTCGATGTTGTAGGCGACCGACAGGTTCAACGTCCCACCCGCGGCGGGCACCGCGACGTCGGCGCGCGACATGCTGGCGTCGTAGTCGTCGCCGGCGCCGCTCCACCACTGCTTGGTGCCCTCGGCGGGCGCGGGCAGGGCGAGCGTGGTCGTCTTGTCGGGCAGCACGACGGCGAGGCCCTGGGCCTTGTCGGAGTTGTACTCGTGCGGGCCCAGGTCGATCGTCTGGTCCTGTCCGGCCACGACCGTCTCGTAGTCGAGCCAGCCCAGCTGCAGCTTGTCCCACACGCCGAGGTCGGCCGCGCGGGTGCCGATGCCCTGGTCACCCGGCGCAGAGACGCGGCTCTGGGCCATCAGCGTCCACCAGCTGACCGGGTTGTCACCGCTGGCCGCGGTGTCGTAGTGGTCGGGCAGGCCGAGGTCGTGGCCGTACTCGTGGGCGACGACCGACAGTCCGCCGTTCTCGGGCTGCATGGTGTAGTCACCGGCCCAGATGCCGGTCCTGCCGATCTGGATGCCGCCCAGCTTGTTGTTGGCCGGCCCGGTCACCCCCTGGTCGGTGTAGCGGGCGTACCAGCGGTGGCTCCAGATGGCGTCCTCGCCGTAGATCGGGTCACCGTCGGCCTGGTCGCCACCGGCGTGCAGGACCTGGAAGCGGTCGAGATAGCCGTCGGGCTCGTTGAAGTCGCCGTCACCGTCGAAGTCGTAGCGGTCGACCTTGTCGTAGGTCGCCAGTTCCTGCTTGATCTGGGCGTTGGTGCGCCCGGCCGCGCGCTGGTCGGCGATCCACTGCTTGAGACCGTCCTGCAACAGGGCCCAGGTGTTGCTGCACACGATGTCGGCCAACGTGCAGCTTGCGCCGTCGACGACACCGTTGAAGGGCCGGCCGTAGCGGGCCTCGTTGAAGGGCACCTGGGTGAAGGCCGAGACATTGCCGCTGACGCTGTAGCGCCCCGAGGACTGCTTCTCGTAGTAGGTCCTGAGCGACTCGGTACCGGCCTTGCTGCCGAAGTAGAGGTCGCGGTAGGACGCGCGGTTGTACTTCTTCTGCCAGCCGGTGCTGTTGTCGTCGGCGGCCGGCCTCGGGATCTCGTTGAAGCCGGGGCCGTCGTACCTCACTGGTCCGGGCGTGGCGGGGTCGACGTCCCGGTCGGGGAAGTCGGGGTGCCGCTTGGTGCCGAACTCCACCAGGAGCACGAAGACCCGGTCGGTGCGCTCGTTGTCGAGCTCGACGTACTGGTCCTGGACCGGTGCCGCGGCCGACCCGCGGGCGGCACCCGAGGTCGGGGCCGACTCCTCGCCGACCTTGACGACCTGGCTGCCGTTGACCGTCTCGACCTGCTTCTCGCCGCTGAGCACGTCGGCCACGGCCTGCTGGCGCAGCTCGGCCTGCTTGTCGGCGACGGGGTTGGCCAGCGAGTCGGTCGGCTCGGCCGGCTTGGGCTCGTTGGCCTTCATGGCCGCCTTGCCGCTGGGGGGTGCCGCAGGAGCGGCGGACGAGGCGAGCGGCACGACCGCTCCGACCCCCGTGATGAGGGCTGCCAGGCCGAGCCCGGCAATGGTTGCGCGCACGAGGTTGGGTCCTTTCCCGAGAGATGGTGCCCGAACAGGGCGGACGAGCCCCGGTCACCACCTGGACCCTAAGCGCGCAGATGGCCCCCTGAACAGGGCTGGCGCCGGACTCCTTCCCGGAAATATCCCGTCTGGCCCCAGTCCTTGCACCGCAGCTGCGAGCTGGACGCGGGTCCACCCAGCACGCTCACCCGCGGACTCCCGTGGGCACACCGACGCTCACGCCTGGGGCAGGAGTCCTGCGGCCAGGAGCCCGGTGCGCAGCACTGCCACCTCGTCGTCGTCGAGGGGCACCAGGGGCGCCCTGACGTTGCGGTTCTCGAGCACGCCCAGGAGCTGCAGTGCCGCCTTGGCGGTCGTGGCCCCGTAGTTCTCGGCACCCATGACGGCGTCGATCGCGGGCAGCATCCGCGCGTAGACCAGCAGGGCCTCGGCGGTGTCGCCGGCGTGGAACGCATCGACCATCGCGCGCAGCTCGTCACCGGCCACGTGGCCCACGACGCTGACCATGCCTGCGGCCCCGTGAGCCAACCAGGCCAGGTTGGCGACGTCGTCTCCGGAGTAGACCGCGTAGCCCATCTCGGTGAGCCGCACGCCGCGGGCGAAGTCGCCGACCGCGTCCTTGACCGCCACCACGGAGTCGTACGCGATGGCCTGCTCGAAGGTCTTGACCGAGATCTGGGTGCCGGTGCGGCCCGGCACGTCGTACAGCATCACGGGCACGTTGCACGACTCCGCGACGGTGCGGAAGTGGTGCAGCACGCCGGCCTGGCTGGGCTTGTTGTAGTAGGGCGTCACCAGCAGCAGGCCGTCGACGCCGACCTTCTCGGCCTGGCACGCCAGCTCGACGGAGTGGGCCGTCGCGTTGGTGCCGACCCCGGCCACCACCACGGCCCGGTCACCGACCGCGTCCTTGACCGCGGCCAGGATCTCGCCGTCCTCGGCCACCGTGGTGGTCGGGGACTCACCGGTGGTGCCGGAGACGACGACGCCGTCGTGGCCGTGGTCGACGAGGTGGGCGGCGATCCGGGCGGTGCCGTCCAGGTCGACGGAGCCGTCGTCGTGGAAGGCCGTGGCCATCGCCGTCAGCACCCGGCCGAAGGGTGCGACAGGAGCGGGGGTCATGCGCCCAGGTTAGTGGATGCCGACAGCGCCGCCGCCCATGTCGGACCTGCGGCGTGACCTCCTGGTCGACCGCACGACCGCGAGCAGGTCGTCGTACGGCGCGCTCTGCTGGCGGCGGCGGCGCTCTAGGCTGACCCCGTGATGGCGATGACGCAGGCCGGGTTCGTCCTGCTGTCGATGCCCAAGACCGGCTCGACCGCACTGCAGGGCCACTTCGGGCGACACGCGCAGGTGGTGGTCCGCAACCCCCCGGGCATGAAGCACATGACCGCCTCGACCTTCGAGCAAATGTTCACGCCGTGGTTCGAGCGGCTCGGGTTCCCACGCACGTCGTATGAGACGACCTGCCTGGTGCGTCACCCCGTCGACCGGGCCCGGTCCTGGTGGCGCTACCGGTCCCGCCCGGAGCTCGCCGGCAAGCGCAACTACACCGGTGCGATGTCCTTCGACGAGTTCGCCGCACGGCTGGTCGACGGACGCGTCGCCCTCGGCACCGCCCACAACTTCGTGAGCGACGCGACCGGCAGCGTGATCGTGGACCGGGTCTACCGGCACGAGAGCCTCACCCAGGCGTCGGCCTGGATGGCGGGGCGGCTGGGCATCGCGGCGCCCGAGCTGGCCGGCGTCAACACCTCACCCGAGCGCGAGGGCACTCTCTCGGCCGGCGTGCGGTCGCGCCTGGAGCAGCACCTGGCCGCCGACCTGGTGATCTACGAGTCGGCTCGCTGACCAGGTCGATCCGCGCGGCGGCGCAACCGGACCCGGTCGTGGGCCCCGAAGCTCTCGTGCGAGGTCTCCTCCCAGGCCGCCTCGTCATACGCCGGGTAGCGGGTGTCGCCGGGCGGGCTGAGCCGGAGCCGGGTCAGCACCTGCTCGTCGGCGAACGGCAGCGCCGCGGCGTACACCTCAGCGCCGCCGGCGACCATCACGTCACCCGGCAGATCGGCGGCCAGGTCGAGGGCCTCGGTCAGGGAGTGCGCGACCAGCACGCCCTCGGCGGACCAGCTGGTGTCGCGGGTCAGCACGATCGTGGTGCGTCCGGGCAGCGGCCGGCCGATCGATTCGTACGTCGCCCGACCCATCAGCAGCACGTGCCCCAGGGTCAACTGCTTGAACTGCGCCTGCTCGCCCGGGATCCTCCACGGGATCTGGCCGCCGTCGCCGATCACGCCGTTCGCGGCCACCGCAGCGACCAGCACTACGCGCCGGGTCACCGGCTGTCCGGACGCGTCATACCGCGATCGGTGCCCTGATGCCCGGGTGCGGGTCGTAGCCCTCGAGCGTGAGGTGCTCCAGCTCGAAGGCGTCCAGCTCGGTGATCGCCGGGTCCAGGTGCAGCTGTGGCAGCGGCCGCGGGTCCCGGGTCAGCTGGAGACGGGCCTGGTCGAGGTGGTTCAGGTAGAGGTGGGCGTCGCCGAGCGTGTGCACCAGGTCACCGACCTCGAGCCCCGTCGCCCGGGCCACCATGTGGGTCAGCAGGGCGTAGGAGGCGATGTTGAAGGGTACGCCGAGGAACACGTCGCCCGAGCGCTGGTAGAGCTGGCACGAGAGCCGACCGGGACCGCCCTCCTGCGGCGCGACCCAGAACTGGAACATCGTGTGGCAGGGCGCCAGGGCCATGTCGGGGATGTCCGCGACGTTCCAGGCCGAGACGATGTGGCGCCGTGAGTGCGGGTCGGTGCGCAGCTGCTCGACCACCTGCGCGACCTGGTCGACGTGCCGACCGTCGGGGGTGGGCCAGGAGCGCCACTGGTGACCGTAGACCGGGCCCAGGTCACCCTCGGCGTCGGCCCACTCGTCCCAGATCGACACACCGCGGTCCCGCAGCCACGCCACGTTGGTGTCACCGCGAAGGAACCACAGCAGCTCGGCGAAGACCGAGCGGGTGTGCACCTTCTTGGTGGTGACCAGGGGGAACCCCTCGGCCAGGTCGAAGCGCATCTGGTGCCCGAAGACGCTGAGGGTGCCGGTGCCGGTGCGGTCCGACTTCTCCACACCCTCGTCGAGGACCCGCTGCAGGAGGTCGAGGTACTGGCGCACGCCTGGACCCTATCCCGGATCCACGCCCAGGACGACGGTGCCGCGGACCGTGGTGTGGGTGTCTCCCCCGACCCACACGTCGTCCCCGACCACGTCGATGTGCACCCGCCCGCGACGGCCCAGGGCGGTGCCCTGCGCGGCGACGTACGACGCCGGCAGCCGCTCGCCCGCGAGCCACTGCGCGAGACCGGCGTTGAGGCTGCCGGTGACCGGGTCCTCGGCCACGCCGTGCCCGGGGCAGAACGCCCGCACCTCCACGTCGGCCGGGCCGCCCACCGGGTGCGGGCCCAGCACCCCGATCTCGAGGCCGTCGAACGCGGCCCAGTCCGGCGACAGCCCGAGCACCGCATCGGCGTCGGCGAGCAGCACCCCGACCCAGCCGGGACCGTTGTCGATCCAGGAGGCGTCGAGCAGGGTCGGGCGCGGGACCCCGAGCGCGGTGGCGATCCGGGTCAGGTCCGGCTCGGTGACCGGTCCCGACCGGCGCAGCGGCGGTGCGGCGAAGGCCAACCGCGTACCGCGGCGCACCCTGACCAGCCCGGCCGCGCACTCCTGCACTACCTCACCCTGCAGCGCGGGCACCCCACCGGCCTCGAGCCAGGCGTGCGCACTGCCGAGCGTGGGGTGCCCGGCGAACGGCAACTCACCGCCCGGCGTGAAGATCCGCAGCCGGTAGTCGGCCCCGGGTCGCGTCGGCGTGAGCAGGTACGTCGTCTCCGAGAGGTTGGTCCACCGCGCGAACGCCGCCATCTGCTCGTCGCTGACGTCGTCGGCGTCGTGCACCACGGCGACCGGGTTGCCGAGGAGCGGCTCGGGGGAGAACACGTCGACCTGCCTGAAGTCGTGCATGCGTCCACGGTAGGCCGTGCTCCGGGGAACTCCCGGTGATCCGACCCCGCCCCGGGTGCCCACCAGCGCGAGCCCGAGCCGAGCCGAGCCGCTGCACCCGGCGTCCACGAGGTGCCCGCGGGCCGGCCGACGTGCTCCCGGTCAGCGGGCCAGCAGAGGCAACGCCGACGGGCCGCTGACCAGGGCGACGGACTCGCACGTCATGGTGGTGCGGTCGACGGAGAGCGTGCAGGTGCGGACCGTGACCGGGCTGCCGAACGAGGACGCCTCGTCGTCGGTCTCGGGTCGCTGCGCACGTCGGGCCACCACGTAGGCCACCCGCCCCTGCGACCCGACCTCGACGGCCCGGGCGACCTCCGAGGCGGCCAGGCCGGACGGCAGGTCCCGGCCGGTGGCGAGGTCGCGGAGCCGGACGTCACCGTCGGTGGTGCGGACCAGCACGATCGCGCCGTCCGGGGACAGCGTGGCTGCCTCGCCGGGCACCCGGAGCCAGGACGACCCCTCCGGCACCCGGTCGGCAGGGTCGATCGATGTGATGCCCACGCTCGGCGGCGAGGTGTCGAGCGGCCCCAGCGCCACCTGTCCCCCGGCGACCGTGAGCAGGGGGACCTCCGCGACCGGCCGGAGCTCGGCGTCCCGCAGCTGCCAGCCGTAGGTCCGCCCGAAGCGCACGACGTACATCCGGTCGCCGAGCAGGCCGACCGGCCGTGCGTCGTCGTCCTCGGAGAGCGCGAGCGTGCGGCGGCTGCGCCCGTCGGCCCCGTCGACCACGGTCAGCACCCGGGCGTCGGAACGGCCGATGTCCGCCCACCCGACCAGGGCACCGTCCGCCGAGGCGACCAGCGTCGAGGAGCTGTTCGTCAGACCGAGCCGGGTCCGCTCCCCCGTCGGCCTCACCAGCACCACCTGACCCTCCGCGTTGGCGTAGACCGCGCCCCCCGACACGCCGACCAGCTGGGTCACGGCGCGGACCCGGACCACGGTCGCGCCCAGGTGGAGCCGTCCGGCGGCGTACCACGTCACCCAGGTCTCCGGGTCCTGCGTGGCCGAGGTGGGTGCGCGGGACAGCGGGGCGGGCAGGGCGGTGCGGCCGTCGTTCGCCATCTTCGGGGGCGGGGTCGTCAGGGCGAGGAGGACCGCCACGAGCACCGCCACGGCCAGTACCACCGGCCCGAGCCGCACGGCCCAGACC
>JAJAYJ010000011.1 GCA_026786275.1 Nocardioides sp.
CCCGGGGGGGGGGGGCCAAACAACCCCCGCGGGCCCCACGCTCACACGGGCGGCCCCGGCCAATAACGGCGGGCCCCCCCCCCACACCCCGGGCCCCCGCGCGCGGGGGCCCCGGTCATCGTCGTCGGCCACCCGGTACCGTCCGGCACAGCCAGAGCTGACAGGGGAACCATGCGCACCGCGATCCGACGAGGCCGCCTCGGCCGGCGGGGAGACGACGCCGGCCAGATGGTGGCCCCGCTGGTGATCTTCCTCGGCTTCACCGTGCTCGCCTTCATCGTCGTGGCCCTGGTCCCCGTGGGCGCCGCCACCAACGAGCGCTCGCGCAGCCAGACCGCGGCCGACGCCGCGGCGCTCGCCGGTGCCGAGGAGGCCCGGACGATCTTCTCCTCGACCTCGACCGTGCCGGGGCCCCTGCTGCTCTTCCTGCCGGGTGAGGCCAACCTGCTCCCCCCCTTCACCGGCGCCACCGGCCTCGCCTCGGCGAACTCCTACGCCGCCCTGAACGGCTCCAGCGTCGAGAACTACAACCTGGGCGTCGGAAGCGGGCGCGTGTACGCGAAGGTCCAGAGCAACACCGCTGCGTACGAGGAGCACGGCCGCGCCGTCGCCGAGGCCACCGCGGAGATGGACATCAGCTTCGAGTGCACCTGGAGCGGCGTTCTGCCCGGTGCCTACTTCCCGTCCGGCGCCCCCACCTTCACCGTGACGCTGCAGTGCGGACAGTGGTCGGCGACCTACACGGTCCTGAACGAGCCGGGCTACGCCACCATCAGCTACGACACCACTCCCCAGGGGATCTACGACGACCTGGAACCGCGCCTGGTCGACTGACGTCCCACCCACCGCACCGTCCCGATCATCGGGACACGATGTGGTGTGGCCGGACACCTCGCCTAGAGTGCGTGCTCGTCGTCCGGTTCGGTAGCCGATGAGGGGAATGCGTCGTGCGCAGATCAGCGATCAGGTCCGGCTTGGTCACCGGGGGAGTCGCCCTGACCGTGCTGGCCGTGGCGGGGGGGTCGGTGGCGTCGACCTCGCCCTCGGCGTCACCGAGCGCAAGCAGCAGCCGTTCCGGTGGCAGCGTGCCCACGGACCTGTCCGAGTCGCAGACGTCCTCTGAGGACGTCGAGGTACGGACGTTCGGCACCGTCACGGTGCGGCCGTACCAGCAGGCCGACCGGCCCTCGGTGGCGGTGGCGCTGCACGGCGTCCAGCGGGTCGACGGTGCCACGGTCGTCTACTACTCGATGGGCTACACCGGGGAGGAGCTGGACCCTGCCGGCCTGAGTGAGATCTCCGGTCCCGGAGCCAGCACGGGCAACTACTCCAGCGGTGGCGCGCTGGGGTCCGTGCGTCTGGTCGACACCGCCGGCGGACAGGTCTACCGCACAGTGGTCGACCCCGAGGGCCCGGAGGGGCCGGCCGCCCAGCCGTTCAGCAGCAAGCACGAGGCGTTCCCGCAGGAGGGGGGAGTGATGGGTGTGGCGTACGCCGTGCTGCCCGAGCTGCCCGCCTCGACCGAGACCGTCGACGTCGACCTGGTGTTCGGGGTGACGATCCCGGACGTGCCTGTGCAGGAGGGGTACCTCGAGCCGACCGCCGACCCGGGGACGGTGATCCCGCTCGGCACCGGGTGGCCGCAGGTGCAGGAGACCACGGTTGCTGACATCGATCCCGACGGGTTCGTCTTCCCCCTCTCAGCCGTGACCGAGGCACTGGACGACTCCCAGGTCGTCACCGAGGAGGGCGAGACCGTCACCATCGATCTGGCCGCGGACGTGCTGTTCGCGTTCGATGAGGCCGAGCTCAGCGCCGCCGCCCAGGCCAAGCTCGCCGAGATCACCCAGAAGCTGACCGCCGACCAGGCCACCGGCGCGGTCAGCATCGTGGGACACACCGACAGCCAGGGCAGCGACTCCTACAACGTCGACCTGTCCCGCCGCCGGGCCCAGTCGGTAGCCGCAGTCCTCACCCCGGCCCTGTCCGGTCAGTCGCTGACCTTCGATGTCGACGGCAAGGGCGAAGCGGAACCGGTGGCCGACAACGGGTCCGACGAGGGCCGCCAGGCCAACCGCCGGGTCACCATCACCTACACGACGGGGAGGGGCTGACGATGCGCGCCGTGAAGACGTTGGCGGTCGCCGTCCTGGGGGCGACCCTGCTCGCCGGCTGCGGCATGTTCGGCACGGGCGACCCCGACCCGAGTGGGACCGGCACGGACGGCGGGACCAGCACCGGGACCACCACCGCGGAGCCCCAGGGCCCCACGCCCGAGGAGCTTTCTGAGCAGGTCCTTGCTGCCGCCGGGGAGGGCGAGCGGGCGCCGGCCATCGGCACGGGAACCGGCACCACCGCCGGGCAGGCCGAGCTGACCATCGAGGTCACGGCCGTCGAACGCATCGCCGCGGGCACCCTCGTGCGGATGCGATTCAGCGGCACCCCAGGCGACAACATCGGCGGACCGGCGGATTTCGGTACACCCAAGTACCAGACGCTCTACTTCGCGCGCTCCCTCTATCTCATCGATCCCGCCGTGACCAAGACCCGGTACCTGCCGCTGCAGTTCGAGGACTACCGCGAGGCGTGCACCTGCCCCCACTCCCCGCTCGAGCTGGGGTCGGAGCCGCAGACCGTCACCGCGATCTACCCTCCCCTGCCCGAGACCGTGACCACCGTCGACCTGGTCGCCAACGGCTTCCTCACCGTCGCCGGCCTGCCGGTCGGGGGCTGACCCGTGTCGTTCCCGGCCCCGCCCGCGCCGGCCGGGCCGCCACCGCGGCGCCAGGCACCGACCTGGGCGGTGGTGCTCATCACCGTCGGCGCGATCGTTCTGCTGGGCGTGGTGTTCGTCGGCGGGGTGCTCACCGGTGCGGTCATCACCCGCGACGACGCCGGACCGGCGGCCGGCGGCCCGGTCGTCCCGCCCGCGACCGGCGGCGGCGGGTCGTCCGAGGGTGGGTCGGGTGGCACGGGCAGCCTGGACGAGTGCCTCGTGGGCAGCTGGGAGGGGACCGAACACACCGAGGACTGGAAGACCGACCAGGGCGCGGCGCAGCTGTCCGGCCTGCTGCGCAGCATGACCTTCACCGCCGACGGCACCCAGACCATCACCTACGACGGCGACCAGGCCACCATCACCGCCCAGGGCACCCCCGTCCCCGCGGTGTTCGACGGACAGGTCGTCTACCGCACCAGCACCTCCGGCGACACGATGTCGTTCCAGCTGGTCAGCGCCGAGGGCACCGTCACCGTCGACCCCGACGGCACCGACAAGGTCGAGGACCTCGAGCCCGGCACCGCCGACGTCGGCTACAGCTGCGACGACACCACGCTCCGGCAGGAGGCCGAGGGCTACCTCTCGGTGTACCGACGCACGAGCTGACCGCCGCGGTCCACGTGTGCGGCTCCTGCGCCGGAGCACGACGGGCAGGGGGTCCGTCGATGTCGTCCGGTTCGGACCCCGATGAAGGGAAAGCGTCGTGCGCAGATCAGCGATCAGGTCCGCCCTGGTCACAGGGGCGGTCGCCATCACCGTGCTGGCCGTGGCCGCAGGATCGGTGGCCTCCACCTCGCCGTCGCCGAGCAGCACCGCCTCGGGCGCAGGGACCGACCTGTCCGCGCCGCAGACCTCGTCCGAAGGGATCGAGGTCCGCACCTACGGCACGGTGACGGTGACGGCCATACCAGACGGCGTCCAACCCGGCGGTGGTGATGGCCCTGCACGGTGTCCAGCGCGTCGACGGCGCGACCATCGTCTACTTCTCGGGCGGCTACGCCGGTGGCGAGGTCGAGGAATCGGGACTGAACGAGATCTCGGCACCAGGACCGACCACAGGCAGGTACACCAGCGGGGGCTCGATCGGCTCGGTGCGCGTGGTCGACGTCGCCGGCGGTCGGGTCTACCGCACGGTGGTGCTCCCCTCCTCGATCGAAGGGTCCGTCGCCGTGCCCTTCGGCAGCACCCAGGGTGCCTACCCGCAGGAGCCGGGGGTGATGGGCACCATGTACGCGGGTGCTACCAGAGCTGCCCGCCTCGGTCGAGAACGTCGACCTCGACCTGCTCTGGGGTGTCACGATCCGCGACGTGCCGGTCAAGGAGGGCTTCCTCGAACCTTCAACGGACCCTGAGACGGTGATCCCGCTCGGCAGCGGTTGGCCCGAGGTCAGTGCCGGCGAGATCTCGGACATGGTCGATCCGCAGGACTGGACCTACCCGGTGTCGGCCGTGGTGGAGGCGCTGGACCAGTCGCAGGTGGTCACCGAGGAGGGCGAGACCGTCACGATCGACCTCGCCGCCGACGTGCTGTTCGCGTTCGACCAGGCCGACCTCAACGCCGCCGCGACGGCCAGGCTCGCCGAGATCACCCAGAAGCTGGTCGCCGACAAGGCCAGCGGCGCGGTCAGCATCGTGGGGCACACCGACGACCAGGGCAGCGACTCCTACAACCTCGACCTGTCGAAGCGCCGGGCCGCGTCGGTCGCAGCGGTCCTGCAGCCGGCCCTGGCCGACCAGTCGCTCACCGTCACCGTCGAGGGCAGGGGCGAGACCGAACCCGTCGCCGACAACTCCTCCGAGGACGGCCGGCGGGCCAACCGCAGGGTCACCATCACCTACACCACCGAGGGTGGCTGACGATGCGGGCCACCACGACCCTGGGCACCGCCCTCCTGGTCGCCACGCTGCTCGGCGGGTGCGGGATGTTCGGCACGGGAGATCCCGATCTGAAGCCCACAGGGACAGGTACAGGTGCCGGCAGCGGTACCGAGCAACCGGCGCCCGAGGGCCCCACCCCCGAGGAGCTCTCGGAGCAGGTCCTGGCCGCCGCCGACCAGGCCGAGCAGGCACCGGCCATCGGCACCGGGACCGGCACCACCGCAGGGCAGATCGAGCTGACCATCGACGTCACCTCGATCGAACGCCGGACCGACTCGACCCTGGTGCGGATGCGGTTCACCGGGAGCGAGGGCGACTCGATCGGTGGGCCGGCGGACTTCGGCAGCGCCAAGTTCAACGGTCTCAGCTTCGCCCGCACCCTCTACCTGGTCGACCCCACCGTCACCAAGAGCCGGTACGCGCCGCTGCAGTTCGAGGACTACCGCCAGGCCTGCCTGTGCCCGTACTTCCCGCTGGAGGTCGGCAGCACCCCCCAGACCGTCACCGCGGTCTACCCGCCCCTGCCCGACACCGTCACCACCGTCGACCTCGTCGCCAACGACTTCCTCACCGTCACCGGCCTGCCGGTCGGGAACTGACCGCACGTTGCTCCCGGATGGGGCTGCTGGCTGCCCCTCGGGGGGCTGGCGGCGGCACCTGTCGGTCCACCAGCGCATCGGCTGGCGGACCGATCGCGCAGGCACCATCGTGATGGTTGGGCCCGTAGGCCCTGCCCCTGCGGCGCGGTGTTCGGCAGGGTGGAGATCGTGACGGCTGACCTCTCCCAGGCGTACTCGCACGACTACGTGCCGCCTGTCCCCGGGCCGGTGCGCGCAGCCCGCGTGCTGCTCCTGGTCGGAGCAGCCCTCACGCTCGTCACGGTCCTTGCCTTCGTCGTCAGCGTCGGGCCCAGCCCGGAGTCGATCGGGCGAGGCATCTGGGTCTGCGTCCCGGCCGTGATCGCCCTCGTGGTCGCGCCCCGGATGGGCCGACCCGGTCGCAAGACCTTCTGGTGGGCCGCCGCCGCCGCCGCGTTGTGGGTGCTCGGCGCGCTCGGCTCCCTCGGCGGTGGCGACCCGCGCGGCCTGACCCAGCTCGTCATCCCGGTCGTGGTGCTGGTGCTCCTGACGCGTCCGCGCGCCCGTGCCTTCTTCCGCAACGCCTGAGGTCCGGGGGGACGAGGTGGAGCAGACACGCTTTCTGAGCCGGCTGGGCAGCGGGTGGACCCGCACCCGGGGCCTGCGCGGGGGCGATGCCGGGCAGGGGACGTTGGAGTACGTCGGGATCATCGCCGCGGTCGCGGCGGTGGTGGCGCTGGTGGCGGTCGCGTTCGCCTCGCCAGGTGCGCGC
>JAJAYJ010000012.1 GCA_026786275.1 Nocardioides sp.
GCGCAGCAGCGCCCGGACCGGCGGGTCCCCCGGTCCCAGGGGGTACGACGCCCCGGTGTTGACCGACGCCGATCCGGGGGCCTGGGCGAAGAGCACCGTGTCGTCGAAACCTAGGAACGTCACGTCGTCGCGCCGGCCGGTCGGCGTGAGGGTGACCGGCAGCTCGAAGACCGAGGCTGCCCCCCGACCGACGCCCCGCACGTCCCCGAGCTCGAGGGTGGCCGCCTCGGTCAGGGTGTCCTGGGCACAGTCGCGGTCCAGGAAGAGCGCGACGGCGCCGTACCGGTCGGTGGCGGTGGTCTCCGAGACCTGCTCGGGCCCCTCGTCGATCCGGTACGTGAGCCGCACCCGGGCATCCGACCCGTCGCCGCAGGTCGCCGGGGGTAGCTCGAACTCGAGGTCCGTCTCGTTCTCGAAGGACTGCTCCCCCGTCCAGGTCACGTCGGCGAACCGGGCCGAGCTGATGTCGGCCCGGGTGACCGTGACCCGCCGTTCGGCCTCGTTCACGAGTCGGATGAAGAGGGTCCGGGTCTGGCGCTGCAGGCGGGACTGGTCGACGTACGCCGTCAGGGCGTCCGGGAACGCCGTGGTCTCGGGCTCGTCCGGGCCGACGCCGGAGCGGCAGCCACCGGCTCCGAGCACCAGGGCGAGGACGAGGAGGGCCCACGCGGGCCCCTGGCGTCGCATCCCGTCAGTGTTGGGACGACCTGGCGCCGGCATCGGCCAGGAACGGGCGCCTGCCGCGACCCGAGTGGCGGCACGGCTCGTCGTCATGCACCCTCACCTCGTGCTGCCCTCGCCGTGGAGGCGTCTCCCGCACGGTCCTGCGCGTCGCGTCCGGGCCCTCTCACCCGCTCGCGTGGGTCGTCAGCTCGTGGTCGTCCTCGGTGCCGAAGACGTCGAACCAGGTCAGACCGCTCCCGCCCAGGCCGAGGGTGGCGACGGCCACGACACCCACGAGCGCAAGCCGGACGACGAGGACCGAGGCAGGTCGAGGTGGCCGCGTCCGGGAGCGCAGGATGACGAGACCGACCAGCACGCACCGAGCTGGAGCACCCCGGCTGCACTGTCAGCCAGGCCGACCGGCTCCGGCGTACCCGCTTGCGGCCCGACGGGGATCCCGATGCTGCGCGAGCACAGCCACAGCGGGAGCGGCCCGACCGAGACGACCACGGCGCCCAGGACGACGAGGCGTCGGGCTCGCGAGAACACGAGCGCTCCCGCAGCCGCGAGCTGGGCCCCGGCGAGAAGGACGAAGAAGACGCCGGCGGCCGGCCAGTACGCCAGGTGCTCCGGGACGACGGCGGCGTGCAGGAGGCCGGCGGACGCCAGCGCGGCCGCCATCAACACGGCCAGGTCCGCGGGCCGACCCGGGAGGTGGTGGCGGTGGTCCGTGGAAGACCCTGCGACCCGTCGCAGCCGAAGAAGCCGCTGCCATGTCGACGCGGACCGAGGGGTGCGCCGCCGGATCAGGGTGATCCGGCCGCCCCGCAGGGCGACCACCCACCCGACGACCAGGACATTGGACATCAGGATGAGCCCGCTGCCGTAGCCGACGGCCCGCACCTGCAGGGCGAGGGTGGCGTGGTGCATCTGCTCACCGCAGGCCGCCACGCAGGTCCCGCCCATCGAGCCCATCAGGTCGAGCTGTGCGGACTGCAGGTGGTAGTCGTAGGCCGAGCTGGCCACGAGTTCCGCCACCCCGGCTACCGTCCCGGCCATCACCACCAGCACGAGTGCCGCGACCACCCCCTCGTGCGTGGCCGGGCTCGTGCCCGCCTGCGCAGCGCCACGATGAGCGAGCCGAGCACCGCGAAGACGAACACCGGGAGGATCACGGTCGACTCCGTCAGCCAGGTCCTGAACGGTGCGTCGGTGCGCTCGATGGCACCGACGGCACCGCGCAGGGAGACGACCCAGAACCCGTCGGTGTAGGCCATGACCGCAGCGAGCGGCAGCACGGTCGCCCACGGGATGGCTGACGCGGCGGTCGCCGGGCCGTGGGCGCGGGCGCCGCCGAACGCATCGGTGCTGGTGCTGGTGCCGCTCATCGTGGTCATGGTGGGCTCCTGGGTTGCCTCCGGTCGATGCATGAGGCCCGTCTCGGCCCGGGACGAGTCCGGGGCCTCGGGGCACGTCTGGTCAGGGGGTGATCTCCCAGCCGAACATCATCGCGTGGTCCTCGTGGGCCAGGTGGTGGCAGTGGGCCACGTAGGGGCCGACGAAGTCGCGGAAACCTCGGTAGACGATCACGGACTCGTTCGGATCGAGTGCCACCAGGTCCTCACGCGAGACGTCGTCGGGG
Organism: Nocardioides sp.; assembly: GCA_026786275.1. Taxonomy (GTDB): domain Bacteria; phylum Actinomycetota; class Actinomycetes; order Propionibacteriales; family Nocardioidaceae; genus Nocardioides. Next base: position 2,306 of record JAJAYJ010000012.1, read on the forward strand.
TGGGACGGATCACCCCTGGTCACGTCGCGGCCGTTGCGCATCACGGTGCGGTGCTCCTCCATGTGCAGGTGGAAGGGGTGTACCCAGCCGCCGCCGCCGCCGTTGCGGATCTCCCACAGGTTGAAGCTGTTCTTCTTCTGCTGGGCCAGGGGCGTCCGACCGGCGTTGTTCCGCAGGCTGGTGGCGACGCCGGCCGGGTCGAAGGGCTTGCCGTTGATGAGCCATTCGGTCTCGCCGGCCACCGAGCCTCGCTTGACCTCGAGGATGAGCCGGTTGTCGAGCATGCTCTGCCACGAGCTCGGCAGCGGTGGGAGCTCGCGCAGCAGCTGGCCGGGACCGGGCATCATGCTGTCGTCCGGCGCGTCGTCGCCGATCACGAACTTCAGCACCGGGACCTTGTAGGCGGGATCGGGCGAGAGAACCGCGAGGAGTTGGTCCACATCCGCCCATTCGGCATCTTCATGACGTTGGTCAGATAGACGACGTCGCCCATGGTCGTCGGGATGCCGTCCTGGTAGCGGGTGAAGTCGATGATCACCTCGCGCCGCTTGGCGGGCCACAGCTCGAAGGAGTCGCGCTGGATCGCGAAGGGCAGCAGGCCTCCGTCGGAGGCGATCTGGGTGAACGTCATGCACTGCTGTGCGTCGGGGATGCGGTACTGACCTTCGAGCTCGTCACCCTTGAGCTCCAGGGACACCGACGACCGGGGACCCTGGGTCGAGGCCATCAGCGTGAACTCGTAGATCCGGGCGAGGGACGCGTCGAGGAACCGGAAGCGGTACCTGCGCCGCTTCACCTCCAGCACCGGTGACGCCGTGCCGTTGACCGTGAAGAGGTCGCCGACGAAGCCGTGGTGGGGGAAGTGCAAGGAGAAGGTCTTCCCCCCGAACGTGCCGTTGAACCCGTAGATGGTGCTCGGCGGCAACGTCCGCTTCGTACCGGGGGCGAAGGTGTTGCCCGAGGCGTCGAAGGAGGTCCTCGGCCTGCCCGACGCGCTGATCACCAGCACCTTCGAGGTGGTGAACGAGTGCGTGCGCAGCAGCACGTCGATCATGTACACGATCGGGTCCGGGTAGCCGATCTGGCTGGGCCAGAGCTGGTGGGGCTCGTCGAACTGTGGGGAGCACTGCTGGCCCGGTCCCGGCCCCGGGGGGTGGGCCCAGGTGCTGAACTCGGACACCGAGACAGGGGGCCAGCGCCTTCGGGCTCGGCAGCCGGTCGACGAAGGGCGTCAGGAGCAGCGGACTCGTCGCACACACCTCGGTGTAGAGCAGCAGGTCACCGATCGCCGTCGACACCGCGGCGAAGGCCCCGTCGGCCGACACCAGATCTCGTTCCTGCAAGGGCACCCCCAGGCCCCGCCCAGCCACGGCAGCGACACCCGTCGGCGGCCCCCACCCTCAGCAGCAGCCGGCGGGACAGCCCGGTCTCAGGACTCTCGAGCGTCTCCTCGTCGGACACCATCCTCTCCCTCGTGAGTCGTTGATCCGGGTCTACGCGAGCCACCATGTGGAAACCTTCCGGCGAGTCTCGGGCCGGTGCGCGCGCGGAGCAGTGAGCCCGGCTCGCAGGCGTGGACCACTCGCGTTCTCGCGGCCCGAGGCTGGTCGACCAGGGGTGGCTGTTGGAGACGACGGGCGAAGGAAGTATGGTGAGGCATTCCTAACTTAGTGAAGGTCTCATGAAGCGCGCATCGCTCCTGCTCTCCCTGGCCCTGACCGCGACCCTCGCCGTCGCCGGCTGCAGTTCCAGTGACGACGGCCCGTCGATCGTGGTCTACAACGCCCAGCACGAGCAGCTGCTCGAGGAGCTGGCCCCCAGGTTCACCGAGGAGACGGGGATCGAGGTCGAGCTCCGCAACGGCAAGGACCTCGAGCTGGCGGCCCAGCTGGTCCAGGAGGGGGACGCCTCCCCCGCCGACGTCTTCCTGACCGAGAACTCGCCGGCGATGTCGCAGGTCGAGCGGGCGGGTCTGTTCGCGCCGCTGCCGCAGGCAGCGGTGGCTCCGATCCCCGAGCAGTTCCGCCCGCCCAGCGGCGCCTGGACCGGCTTCGTCGCGCGCTCGACGGTCTTGGTCTACAACACCGACCTCGTGGACCCCGCCGAGCTGCCGACCTCCCTGCTGGACCTGGCCGACCCCGCCTGGGCCGGTCGGCTGTCCTTCTCGCCCACGGGGGCGGACTTCCAGGCCATCGTCGCCGCGGTGCTCGAGCTCCAGGGCGAGGAAGCCACCCGGACCTGGCTGGAGGGCATCGAGGCCAATGGCACGGTCTACGACGGCAACAACGTGGTGCTGGAGTCGGTGAACTCGGGTCAGTCCGAGGTCGGGATCATCTACCACTACTACTGGGACCGTGACCGGGCCGAGTCGGGCGAGGTCAGCGACACCAGTGCGCTGCACTTCTTCGGCAACCAGGACCCGGGTGCGTTCGTCAGTGTCTCCGGGGCAGGCATCCTCGCCTCGACCGACCGGCCCGACGAGGCCGAGCAGTTCGTCGAGTACCTCACCGGCGAGACCGGCCAGCAGGCCCTGTCCGACAGCTACGCGCTGGAGTACCCGCTGAACCCGGCCGCCGAGCTGGCGCCGCCGGTCAAGGCGTTCTCCGAGCTGCAGCCCCCCGTGGTCAACGTCTCGGACCTCGACGGCGAGAAGGTCGTCGAGATGATGACAGAGGTCGGCTTCCTCTGAGCGTCGGCACGGAGCGCGAGCGGGAGGCCGTCCCGCGCGCGGGCGCCGGCAACCGGGCCCCTCTCGCGCTGCTGACGGCCGGCGTCGTGGTCGCGATCGTCAGTGTCGTCCCGCTCGGCTACGTCGTCTTCTCCACCGCCGAGCTCGGGGCCGGCGAGGCCTACGACTTCCTGGTGCGTCCCCGCATCGGCGAGCTGCTCTGGAACACCGCTCGTCTGCTGGTGGCCGGCGTGCTGCTCAGTGCCGTGCTCGGTGTCGGCGGGGCCTGGCTGGTCGAGCGGTCGGACCTGCCCGGGCGCGGCTGGTGGCACGGCGTCCTGTGCGCACCCCTGGCCGTGCCCGCGTTCGTGAACGGCTACGGCTGGGTCTCCACGACACACGCCGTGCAGAGCTTCTGGGGTGCTGTGCTGGTGGTCAGCCTGTCCTACTACCCCCTGGTCTACCTGCCGACCGTGGCGGCCCTGCGCCGGCTCGACCCCGGTCTCGAGGAGGTCGGCGCGTCGTTGGGTCACGGCACCGGGGCCACGTTCGCGCGGGTCGTGCTGCCGGCGATCAGCCCGGCCGTGCTCGGGGGCTCGCTGCTGGTCGGCCTGCACCTGCTCGCGGAGTACGGCGCCCTGCAACTGCTCAACTACCCGACCCTGACCACGGCGATCCTGCAGCAGTACGGCACCGCGTTCAACGGCCCGGCGGCCACGCTCCTGGCGCTGGTGCTGGTGGCGTTCTGCCTCGGCCTGCTGAGCCTCGAGCTGCTGCTGCGCGGTCGCCGCCCGCGCTACCGCGTGGGGTCGGGCGCCACCCGGCAGGTCACCCGGCTCGGCCTGGGCCGGGGTGCGCCCGCCGTCGTCGCCCTGCTCGTGGGGTTCGCGGCCCTCTCCCTCGGCGTACCGCTGCTCAGCCTGCTGCGCTGGCTGCTGCGCGGCAGCTCCAGCGCGCTCGAGGTCGGCGAGCTCGGTGCCGCGGCCGGCACCACGATCGGTCTGGCGGTCGCGGGCGGCCTGCTCGCCACCGTGGCCGCGCTCCCGGTCGCCTGGCTGGCCGTGCGGCACCGGGGCTGGCTCACCACCCTGGTGGAACGCAGCACCTACACGACCAGCGCGATGCCCGGCATCGTGGTGGCGCTGGCGCTCGTGACGGTCTCGATCCGGGCCGTGCCCTCGCTTTACCAGACCCTCCCGGTGCTGCTCCTCGGCTACGCGATCCTCTTCCTGCCGCGGGCCCTGGTGAGCGTGCGGTCCACCCTCGAGCTGGCCCCGCCGGTCCTGGAGGACGTCGCCCGCTCCCTCGGCTGCCGCGGCAGCGAGGCGGCCTTCCGGGTCACCCTGCCCGTGATCGCACCCGGTCTGGCGGCCTCGGTCGCGCTGGTCTCACTCGCGGTCTCGACCGAGCTGACCGCCACGCTGCTGCTCTCGCCCATCGGCACGACCACCCTGTCCACGCAGTTCTGGGCCGATGCCTCCTCGGTCGCGGGGGGCGCCCCCGGGCCCGGCGCGCCGGGGGCGGGGGGGGGGGGGGAAACCCCCGCCGGGGGGGGGGGGGGGGGGAAAAAACCCCCCCCCGGGAAACAATTTAAAAATTAATTTAAGGACCCACAACCAAAAAATAAAAAAACTAAAAACCCCCACATATAAAAAGACAAAAAAAAC
>JAJAYJ010000013.1 GCA_026786275.1 Nocardioides sp.
CCGGCCCGGGGGGGGCCCCGGCCCCCGGCGGGGGGGGCCGCCCGCCCGGTCGACGTGCCCGCCCAGCTCAACCGCTGGCAGGTGGTCGCGGTGTCGGTCTGCCTGCTCTTCGGGGTGCTCACCGCGACCCTGCAGGTGCTGTCGTGGGACGCCAACCGGGCCGCGGCCGACAACACCGAGCAGCTGGTCCGGGTCCAGAACATCCAGTCGACGCTGCTGCGCGCCGACGCACTGGCCACCTCCGCCTTCCTGATCGGCGGTCTCGAGCCGCCGGCCCAGCGCGCGGCGTACGACGACGCGATCGACCAGGTCACCCGCCAGGTCGCAGAGGCTGCCGAGGCCCAGCCCGCCGACCGGGAGGCCCTGGCCGCCCTCAACCAGACCGTGACCGGCTACGCCACCACGATCACCCAGGCCCGTGACAACAACCGGCAGGGCTTCCCGGTCGGGTCGGCGTACCTCAGTGGGGCCAGCAGCAGCCTGCGAACCGACGCGCTGCCGATCGTCTCGGCCCTGGTCGCCGCCAACTCCGCCCGGGCCGAGGACGAGATGGGCTCGCAGCGGCCCTCCCTCCTGCTGCTGCCCGGGCTGCTCGCGCTGGCCGTCCTGTGGTGGCTCAACCAGAAGCTGGCGGCCACCTTCCGACGTCGCTTCAACCTCGGGCTGGGCGCCGCGTTCGTCGGGATCGGCGTGCTGACGGTCGTGGCGGTGACGGTGAGCGCCGGGCAGGACGGTGACAACACCGGCCTGCAGGACGGCAGCTACCGCAGCGCCGTCGCCGAGGCCACGGCGCGCTCCGCGGCCAACGACGCTCGATCCAACGAGAGCCTGCGGCTGATCAACCGGGGGTCGGGGGCGGCGTTCGAGGAGGCCTACGTGCAGGCCCGCGGCACCGTGCAGCGCAACGCCACAGGCCAGACACTGGACCTCTGGACCACCTACGACGGGCTCCACGACAAGGTGGTCAGACTCGACGAGCAGGGCCAGTGGGACCAGGCGGTGTCTCAAGCGACCAGCATCGACCCCGACGCGGTCCCCGACGGATCCACCCGGGCCTTCGACGCCTTCGACACCGCCTCGCAGGACACCATCGACACCAACGCCGCCGCCACCACCGACGAGCTCCGCTCCGGCAACTCCGGCATCCTCGTCCTGGCCGTGGTCTCGCTGCTGGTCGGCCTCACCGCCGCCGGCGCCTGCACGTGGGGCATCGCCGCCCGACGCAGGGAGTACGCATGAACCGCACCAGCAGCCTGCGGCGCCGCCTGGCCGCGCTCACGCTCACGGCGGGCCTCGCCCTGGCCGCGGGCTGTGGGTACGACGCCACGGTGGTGCCCGGTGACGCGACGGCCACCGAGTCCGACTCCGCCCCGGCCCCGGCCCCGGCGCCCGCGTCGACCTGCGTCGACGACGAGACCTCCGTGCGCTCCTACGCCCCCACTGGTCAGCTGCCGCCGACAGACGCGCTGCCAGCCCCGCTGCCGGCCGGCTCGACGATGAAGGAGATCCGGGACCGCGGGTTCCTGATCGCTGGGATCGCCTCCGACAGCTACCTGCTGTCCTCGCGCAACCCGTTCACCGGGGTGATCGAGGGCTTCGACAACGACATGGTCAACGCGGTGGCGACCGCGATCTTCGGCACCGCCGAGGGCACCGTGCAGCTGCGGGTGATCACCCCGGCCGACCGGATCCCGCTGCTGGTCGCCGACGAGGTCGACATCGTGGTGCGCAACATGACCGTCAACTGCTCGCGCTGGGAGCAGATCGCGTTCTCGGCCGAGTACTACCGCTCGGGCCAGAAGGTGCTGGTCGGTCGCGGGGCCGGCATCGAGACCATCGCGGACCTCTCCGACAAGCGGGTCTGCGCCCCGACCGGCACCACCAGCATCGAGAACATCAGGAAGTTCGCGCCCGACGCCATCCCGGTGAGCGCCACCAACGACACGTTCTGCATGGTGAAGTTCCAGAACGGCGAGGCCGACGCCCTGTCCACCGACGACACGGTGCTCGCCGGACTGGCCGCCCAGGACCCGTACGCGGTGGTGCTCGAGGGTGAGCCGCTCACCGCCGAGCCCTACGGTATCGGGGTCAACGCCGAGAACGTGGACCTGGTGCGGTTCATCAACGCCGTGCTGGAGCGGATGCGTGCCGACGGCTCGTGGCAGGTCAGCTACCAGCGGTGGCTCCAGCCCACCCTGGGTCAGGGCACCGGCCAGCCCGTCCCGCTCTACGGACGTGAGCGGTGACGCGATGACCGCGGCCCCCCATGCTCCGGGCCGGATCGGCCACCCGGTCGAGGCCGCGCAGGCGATGGTCTACCTGCGCGACCTCGACGAGTGGGTCCGGGCCCGGCGTACCCAGCTCGACGAGATCGACGCCGCCGCGCTCGCCGCCGGGCGTGGGGCCGAGGTGGTCTCCGACATGACGCTCTCCCTGGCCATCTGGCAGGCGGTGGCCGAGCGGCACCAGCTGCTCGTGGTGACCTTCGACGGCGGACGGCTCGGACCGCTCGAGGCGCAGCGGCTGGCCAGCCTGATCTGGGGTCGCATCGACGGTACGGGTCTGGGTGAGGGGCGGGGTGTCTCGCTGCCCGAGGCCTGCCGGCTCTCCGACGCGCTGGCCTGCCAGCTGCGCGCCCGGCTCTCCCTGGTGGCCGACGCCGACGCGAGCGCGGCCCGGATCAAGGACCTGCGCGCCCAGCTCGAGCGGCTGCGTGACCAGGTCGCCCTGGAGCCGGCCAGCACCCGTGCAGGTGCCGTCACCTCATGGGAGAAGCTGCGCACCCGGGTCGACGACGCCGTCGCCCGGGCCCAGCGCGGCGCCGACGTCGGTGGCCTGCTCGGCCCGCTCGAGCACGACGCCACCCGCTACGAGCGCGACCTGATCGTCGGCAACGCCCAGCGCCGCTCGGCGGTCGGCGAGGTGCTCGCCGCACGGGAACTGCGCACCGACCTGGAGGCCCGCGAAGTCGCGCTGGCCACCCTGGCGGCCCGCTGCGCCGCCACCGTCTCGCCGGCGCCCCGCTACGCCGTGCCAGACGTCGAGGCGCTCGGCCCCGTGCCCAGCACCCCGACCGAGATCGGGCCCTACCGCGCCCGGCTGGAGCGGGTCGCGCAGGCGCTGAGCATGGCCCAACGGGAGTACGCCGCCGCGCTCGATGAGCACACCAGCCTCGGTGACCTGCTCGAGTCCTACGTCGCCAAGGCCCGCGCGCTCGGACTGGCCGACGAGCCCGACCTGGTGAGCAGCGCGGAGCAGACCCGCGCGGTCCTGCGCCGCCGGCCGGCCCCGATGCGCGTGGCCCGTCAGCTGGTCACGACGTACCAGACCTGGCTCGACCAGCTCCTGGCCCAGCGCACCGACCCGCCCTCGCCCCACACCCGCACCTCCCAGGAGTCAGCATGAGCGGCCCCCACGACACCGCCTGCACCCGACCCGGGTGCACCGGCACCCTGGGCGACGGCTACTGCGACCTGTGCGGGATGGCCCCCGCCGAGGGTGGGGCCGCCGCCGAGGGCTGGGCCGCCGCGGTCTCCCCCGTCGCCGCGGCCACCGGGCGCCGCAGCACGCCGGAGGCCAACGGCACCCCCTGCGCGGAGCCGGGCTGCACCGGCGCGATCCTCGACGGCTACTGCGACGTCTGCGGCACGCCCGGGGCCGCCCCCTGCGCCGCCGCGGCCGACGAGTCCGCCCCCCTGCAGGGCAGCGGTCCGGGCACCTCCAGCACCGCGACCTCGGCAAGCCGGATCCAGTCCGCCGCCCTCGGGTCCCGGCGAGCCGGGGCCGGGTCGGCCGCCACCCGTCGCGCCCGGACCGGGTCGCAGCGGATGCGTTCGGCCCGTCTCGGGGCCGGCCTGACCGTCGTGCCCCCTGCGCCTGCGGTCGACGCGGCCCGCGGCGTGATCGTGGACCCCTCCGTGCCGGAGGACAAGCGCAGCTGCTCGACGTGCGGCGGCAAGGTGGGCCGCGGCAAGGAGGGCCGGCCCGGGCGCAGCGAGGGCTTCTGTGCCCAGTGCGGGCAGCCGTTCTCGTTCACCCCCAAGCTGCAGGGTGGGGACCTGGTCGCCGGGCAGTACGAGGTCGCCGGCGCGATCGCCCACGGCGGCCTGGGCTGGATCTACCTGGCCCGCGACAAGAACGTCTCCGACCGGTGGGTGGTGCTCAAGGGCCTGCTCAACTCCGGTGACCCCGACGCGCTGGCCGCAGCGATCGCCGAGCAGCAGTTCCTGGCCCAGGTCGAGCACCCGCTGATCGTCGAGATCTACAACTTCGTGACCCACGAGGGCGCCGGCTACATCGTCATGGAGTGGGTGGGCGGCCGCTCGCTCAAGCAGGTGCTCAAGCAGCGGATGAAGGACCAGGGCGCCTACGACCCGCTGCCCGTCGACCAGGCGCTGGCCTTCGTCCTGGAGGTGCTGCCGGCGTTCGCCTACCTGCACGACCTCGGGCTCGTCTACTGCGACTTCAAGCCCGACAACCTGATCCAGGTCGGCGATGCGGTCAAGCTGATCGACCTTGGCGGCGTACGACGCATCGACGACGACGACTCCGCGATCTTCGGCACTGTGGGCTACCAGGCCCCCGAGGTGGCCGAGGTCGGGACCACGGTGGCCTCGGACATCTACACGATCGGGCGCACCCTGGTCGTGCTCTGCATGGAGTTCCGCGGCTACCAGGGCACCTACCTGCACACGTTGCCGCCCCCGGAGAGCACACCGCTGTTCGCCGAGCACGACTCGCTGTACTGGTTGATCGCCAAGTGCTGCGCGCCCGACCCGGCCGACCGGTTCGCCTCCGTCGACGAGCTGCGCACCCAGCTGCTCGGCGTGCTGCGCGAGGTGGTGGCCGGACGGACCCGCGGCACCGCGCTGACCTCGGCGAGCTCGGTCCTCTTCGAGTCGCCGGCGACGATCTCGGCCCGCGGCGTCACCTGGGACCGGCTGCCCGGCCTCCGGCCCGCCCCCCACGACCGGCAGCACGCGTGGCTGAGCAGCATCTCGGTCGACGACCCGACCCAACGCCTCGAGGACCTCCAGGCCGCCCCCGAGGACTCCGCCGACGTGCTGCTGGCCCGGGCGCTGACCCGGCTGCGGCTCGGCCACACCGGCAAGGCCCGCGAGCTCACCGAGGCGCTGCTCGCGGCCGACCCCTGGGACTGGCGCGCGCTGTGGGTCGACGGCCTCACCACGCTGCAAAAGCAGGACTGGGAGGCGGCCAAGGCCTCGTTCAGCGCCGTCTACCAGCAGGTGCCCGGCGAGCTCGCGCCCAAGCTGGCGCTCGCCGTGGCGTGCGAGTACGGCGGGCTGCCCGACGTGGCCGAGGGCCTGTACGCGACCTGCGCGGCGACCGACGCCGCGTACGCCGCCCCGGCGGCCTTCGGCATGGCCCGGATCCGGGCGGGCCGCTCGGACACCACCGGTGCCGTCGCGGCGCTCGACCAGGTGCCCTCGACGAGCCGCGGCTACCCCGAGAGTCGCCAGCTGCGGGCCGACGTGCTGCTGGCGGCTGGGCCCGGGGACCTCGGCGTGCTCGACCAGGCCCTGAGCAGCATCCGCTCCGTCCCGATGGATCCCACCGAGCAGCAGCGGTACGCCGTGCGGATCCTGCGGCACGCGCTCGACGTGGTGCTGGCCTCCGGACCGGCGCAGCGCAGCGTCGGCGGCGTGGCGAGCGACGAGCCCAGCCTGCGCGACGCGCTCGAGGCGGGCTACCGTGCCCTGGCGCGCGAGGCTCCCGAGCTGACGACGCGGATCGAGCTGGTCAACGAGGCCAACGCCGTACGGAACAGGACCTTGGTGTGACCGACCCTGCCCACGATGCCGGTGCCCCCGACCTGCACGCCCCCGACGTGCATGCCCCCGCGGCGCTCACCGCGTGCCCTTCGTGCGGCGAGCCGCTCCCCGTCGGGGCCAAGTTCTGCGAGGCCTGCGGTGCCTCCCTGGGCGGTGCGGACTCCGCGCCTGCCGAGCCCGAGCCCGGGTCGGTGGCCGACGAGGCCGCCCCGATCGACCTGGCCAGCGGACCCGTCAGCCGGCTCACCCGGGCCGGCGACGGCGCCCCGGCCGCGGCCGGCCCGCAGCCGTGCTCGCAGTGCAGCGGCGTCGTCGGAGCGGACGGCTACTGCGAGACCTGCGGCAGCAAGGCGCTCAGCGAGCGCGACCACTTCCGGCAGCAGCCCGTGGCGTGGCTGGCCGGGGTCTGCGACAAGGGCGTCGTGCACCACCGCAACGAGGACGCAATGGCGATGAGCGCCAGCCCCGACCCCACCGCCCCCGACCGGCGTGCCGTCCTGGTCGTGCTCGACGGCGTGTCCAACACCGACGACTCCTGCCTCGGTTCGCTGGCCGGAGCCCGGGCGTGCCTGCCGGTGCTGGCCGCAGGGTTCCCGCAGGGCGTGGGCACGCCCGCCAGCCGGATGGGCGCGGTCGCCCAGGTCTTCGCCCGGGCGGCCCTGGTCGCCAACACCCAGGTGGTGGCGGCCACCACCCCCGGCACGACGAGACCCGCCTCAGCGACCTTCACCGCCGTGGTGCTGGAGGGCAGGACGCTGGTGCACGCCAACATCGGCGACTCCCGGTGCTACTGGCTGCCCGACGCCGGTGCCGGCGTGCAGCTGACCGTCGACGACTCCGCCGCACAGGCCCAGATCGTGGCCGGCGTACCCCGGGCCACCGCCGAGAGCTCTCCCCAGGCGCACGCCATCACCGCCTGGCTCGGCGCCGACAGCCCGTCCATCGAGCCCACGGTGGGCCGGCTCGACATCACCGGTGCCGGCTGGTTGCTGGCCGTCTCGGACGGCCTGTGGAACTACGCCTCCGAACCCGCCCAGCTGGCCACCCGGATCGCTGCCGCCGGGACCATCGAGCCCGCCGCGCTCGCCCTCGCCCTGGTGCAGTTCGCCAACGCCCAGGGCGGCCGCGACAACATCACGGCCGTGGTGGCCCGCGTCGCAGACCTCGGTGCGGGGCACAATGCCCCGACCGCCCCCGCCGAACCAGGAGAGTCGCATGGCTGAGTTCACCGCCGCCGTCTACCAGAACGAGTTCCTGCCCGACGGCGGGACCGACGTCAACGCCATCGTCACGCTCAGCTGCGTGGGTGCCGGGACCGCGGGCCAGACCGGCGGCGGCGCTGCCGGTGAGGTGATCATCGTGGACATCTCGGGCTCGATGGGCACCGCGACCATGAACGCCGCCAAAGCGGCCGCCCAGGCTGCGCTGGCCGAGATCGTGGACGGCACCTGGTTCGCGGTGATCGCCGGCTCCGACCGGGCCTACCTCGCCTACCCGACGGTGACGTCGGGACCCGGCATGGTCGCGATGAGCGGCTCGGCGCGCAAGGCCGCCTCGAGCGCGATCGAGGCCTTCCGCTCCTCCGGTGGCACCGCGATCGGGACCTGGCTCGACCTGGCCGTCACCCTCTTCGGCTCGGTGCCCGAGGTGACCCAGCGGCACGCCATCCTGCTCACCGACGGCGAGAACCGGGAGCAGCCCGGTGCCCTCGACGCGGCGATCGCCCGCGCGACCGGGGTCTTCCAGTGCGACGCGCGGGGCGCGGGGACCGACTGGCAGGTCGAGGAGATCCGCCGGATCGCGCAGGCGCTGCTCGGCACCGTCGACATCATCGGGTCGCCGGCGCAGATGCGGGCCCAGTTCCAGGACATGATGCGCAGCGCGATGGCGCGGGGCGTGGCCGATGCGCAGCTCCGGGTCTGGTCACCACAGGGGGCCCAGGTGCTCTTCGTGCGGCAGGTCTCGCCCACGGTCGAGGACCTCACGGCGCGTCGTACGCCCCTCAACGCGCTGACCGGCGCGTACCCCACCGGCGCCTGGGGAGACGAGTCCCGCGACTACCACGTCGCGGTGCGGCTGCCCGCAAAGGCCATCGGGCAGGAGCAGCTCGCCGCCCGCGTGCAGATCGCGCTCGGTGACAGCGTCGCCGCGCAGGGCCTGGTCAAGGCGACGTGGTCCAACGACTCCGACCTGACCGCCAAGATCGACGAGCAGGTCGCGCACTACACCGGGCAGACCGAGCTGGCCTCGATGATCCAGGAGGGCCTGGCCGCGAAGGCCGTCGGTGACGAGGCCACCGCCACCACCAAGCTCGGCCGGGCGGTCCAGCTGGCCGCCGAGACCGGCAACGAGGAAGCCACCGCCAAGCTCAGGAAGGTCGTCGACGTGACCGACGAGCACGAGGGCACCGTGCGGCTGAGGAAGACCGTCGACAAGGCCGACGAGATGGCCCTCGACACCGCCTCCACCAAGACCACGCGGGTGAAGAAGTGAGGTGCCCGGCCGGCCACGAGTCGAGCGCCACCGACTACTGCGACGTCTGCGGGGTCGCCATGCCCGCGGCCGGCTCCCCGGCCGACATCGCACCGCTCGACCCTCCCCCGACCTCGCCGGGCACCACGGCGGCGATCGCCAACGACTGTCCGCACTGCCAGAGCGCGAACCTGCCGGACGCGTTGTTCTGCGAGGCCTGCGGCTACGACTTCACCACCGGCACGCTGCCGCGGCCGCTGGACCCGCCGGTGGGGGTTGACCCCGCCCCCGCCGCGTCCGGCGTCCCCGCGTCCGGCGTCCCCAGGGCGACGCCCCTCCCGGAGACCGCCAACCCGTCGCCGGACCTGGACGGCTGGGTGGCCGAGGTCTGGATCGACCCCGAGTGGTACGCCGACCAGGAGAGCACCGATCCGCTGCCCTCCCCGGGCGTGCCGCTGGTGGTCGCCCTGCGCAACACCTCGACCCTGGTGGGTCGGGTCTCGCGCAGCCGCAACATCAACCCCGACATCGACCTGTCCTCCGACACCGGGATCAGCCGTCGCCACGCCCAGCTCACCACCGACGGCAGCCGCTGGTGGGTGGAGGACCTGGGGTCCTCCAACGGCACCTACGTCGGCCCGACGACCGGACCCCTGCCGAAGGTCCCGGTCCCGCCGGGGGAGAAGCAGGAGATCGGGCTCGACGACCGGGTCTACCTCGGCGCCTGGACCCGGATCATCCTGCGCAAGGCGTCCCCGGGCGAGATCTGAGCAGGTCCCTGGCGCTGCGGCCGCAGGTCCGCCCTCACTGCTCCGACGGCCCGGTCGCGGCCGCCGGGTCGACGGGTGGTGCGACGGGTGGCGTGGGCCGCGGCGCGTCCGGCGTGGCGTGGCCGTTGCTGCGCTCCTGCGCGATGACCGGGAGCGGGAACTCGTGGGTGCTGCCGCTGCGCTCGTCGAAGCGGACGGTGATGCTCTCGTAGCCCTTGTGCCGCTCGCGCTGGGCGTAGCTGGCGTACGCGCGTCGGTCGGCGTCGGTCAGGTCGACGTTGTCGGTGAACAGCGTGAGCAGGGCCCGCGGCCAGAGCCGACGGGCCAGCACCACGTTGACCTCCACACCGATCACCGCCATCACGGCGGCGATGTAGATGATTCCGATCAGGCCCAGGACGAGCCCGAAGGTCGGGTCCATCGTCGAGGTCTCGGACAGCACGGTGGTCGCGTACAACGTGCCGATGTACTGCAGGAGCTGCCACATCAGCGCCACCGCGAACGCCCCCGGTGCGGCCTTGCCGAGGGGCTGACGACGGGCGGCCCCCACCCGGAAGAGCAGGGTGAGCACCGAGCCGACGACGAGCACGGTCGCGAGCCGGATCAGCCAGCCGATGCCGGCGTCGACCTGGGCCCCGAAGACCTGGGTGTTGCTGCCGATCGCCGAGACCACCGACACGGCCAGCACGGCGAAGCCGGCCGTCGTGAGCAGCAGCAGCGACTTGAGCCGCAGCAGGAGCGGGTTGGGGCGGCTGTTGCGGGGCACCGACCAGGCGGTGTTCATCACGTTCTGGATGGCCTGGCCCAGGCCGAGCGAGCCGTAGAGCGCGACCAGCCCACCGATGACGACGCCCGTCGTGGAGCCCTGCAGCCCGTCGGGCCGGCCGAGCTGGTCGCCGATGATCGGGAAGGTGCTCAGGGTGGAGTTGATCACCTGTTCCTGCAGGTCGACGTTGCCCTGCAGGACGAACCCGAAGATCGAGGTCGCCAGCAGCAGCAGCGGGAAGATCGCGATGAAGGCGTAGTAGGTGATGATCGCGGCCAGGTAGTTGCCCTGGTCGTCCATGAACTTGTAGAACACCCCGATCGGGAACCCGAGCGGCGTGAACCGTCGCTGACGCCGATCAGCGTCGTCGAGCAGCGTTCCCACCCGGTGAGGTTACCGGTGCGTGGGGCCGACTCAGCCGACCCGGTCGGCCTCGGTCGTGGCGGCCCACACGCCGCTGGTGACCTCGGGGTGCTCGGCGCCCAGGGCGACGGTGATCGAGTCGGCGGCCTCGAGGGCCGCGCCCAGGACCGCCGCGACGGCCTGAGCCGGGTGCAGGTCACGGCGTACGGCCTCGACAACGTCGGCCGGCACGTCGGCCGGGGTCCGCATCACCGCGTCGACCAGGGCGGCCCGGGTGCCCGCCACGTCGTCGGCGACGCCGAGCTTCGGCACCGCCCGTCGCAGCGCCGTGATCACGACGTTAAGGTCCGCGACCGGGAAGCGCCGGGGCGACTCCCACTGCGAGGGCGTGAAGAGGGCGTCGAGCGCGGCGCGGACCCGCGAGCCCAGGTCGCCGATCCACACCATCTGGGTGACGGCCCCGAGGTGGTCCCCGGTCGCCCGGGCGAGCCCCACCCGCAGGTCGTCACCGACCCCGGCGGCGTCCGCGCGGAGCTGCTCGGAGAACGCGCGCACCGCCGGGTCCAGCAGGACCTCGTCGTGCACCCGGAGCGGGCGGACCTCCACCGCGGCGTCGTACGCCGAGGCTGCGTCCGGAGCGTGCGTGCGCAGCGCCGTGGCGCCGTCGATCTCCCAGGTCGTCATGCTCTGAACGTACGCGCTCCGCGCGCGCGAGGCTTCTTCCTGGGCCGACCTCGACACGCGCTGGTCCCCCCGGCGGTGGTGGCGAGCCAGGGTGCTCAGTAGGACTTGGGCAGGCCCAGGGAGTGGGTCGAGACGAAGTTCAGGATCATCTCGCGCGACACCGGGGCGATCCGCCCGACCCGGGTGGCGACCAGGAGGCCGGCCATGCCGTACTCCTGGCTCACACCGTTCCCACCGTGCGTCTGCACGGCCCGGTCGACGACGTCGCAGGCGGCCTCGGCGGCGGCGTACTTCGCCATGTTGGCGGCCTCGCCGGCGGCGACCTCGTCTCCGGCGTCGTAGAGCGCAGCCGCCCTCTGCGTCATCAGCCGGGCCAGCTCGATCTCGATGTGGGACTGCGCCAGCGGGTGCGCGATCGCCTGGTGCGCGCCGATCGGGGTCGAGAAGACGACCCGCTCCTTCGCGTACGCCGTCGCCTTCTCCAGGGCGAAACGGGCCAGGCCGGTCGAGAACGCCGCAGCCATGATCCGTTCGGGGTTCAAACCGGCGAAGAGCTGCACCAGCCCGCCGTCCTCGTCACCGACCAGTGCGTCGGCAGGCAGCCGGACGTCATCGATGAAGACCTGGAACTGGTTCTCGGGCGACACGACCTCCATCG
The DNA here is from genome assembly GCA_026786275.1 of Nocardioides sp. GTDB lineage: Bacteria > Actinomycetota > Actinomycetes > Propionibacteriales > Nocardioidaceae > Nocardioides. The sequence goes on from JAJAYJ010000013.1 coordinate 11,506, forward strand.
GGATCGCGGTGGACTCGAAGCCCTCCGCGTCGGTCGGCACCACGAACAGGCACGGCTTGAGCCGGCCCGTGCGTGCGTCCTCGGTGCGGGCGACGACCAGCACGTGGGTGGCCTCGTCGACCCCGGAGATCCAGATCTTCTGGCCCCTGAGCACCCAGGCACTCCCCCCGTCGGGCTGGGGGTCGCGGCGGGCGGTGGTGGTGATGTTGTGCGTGTTGGTGCCGGCGTCGGGCTCGGTGATCGCGAAGGCCATCGTGCCGGTGCCGTCACAGATGCCGGGCAGCCAGCGCTGCTTCTGCGCCTCGGTGCCGTAGCGGCTGATCACCGTGCCGCAGATCGCGGGGCTCACCACCATCAGCAGCAGGGGGCAGCCCTGGGCGGCCAGCTCCTCGCAGACCGCCGCGACGTCGCCGATGCCGCCCCCGCCGCCGCCGTACTCCTCGGGGATGTTGATGCCGAGGTAGCCGTTCTTCGCGATCTCGAGCCAGAGCTCCGTCGTCTTCCTCCCGGAGCGGGCCTTCTCGACGAAGTAGGTCCGGCCGTACCTGCTCGCGAGCTTCGCCACCTGGCGGCGGAGCTCGAGGCGCTCCTCGGTCTCGCTGAACGCGATGCTCATGATTCCTCCACGACGGCTAGGACTTCACCGGCGGCGACCTGCGCACCGGGCTGGACGGTGAGCGCAGTGATCGTGCCGGGGCCCGGCGCGGTCACGGTGTGCTGCATCTTCATGGCCTCGAGGACCAGCACGGTGTCGCCGGCCTCGACCCTCGCGCCGGGCTCGACGGCGACCCGGATCACCGTGCCGGGCATGGGCGCCAGCAGGGAGCCGCTCTTGACCTGTGCGGCCGGGTCGACGAAGCGGGGCACGCGGACCAGCCGGGTGTGGCCGCGCGCGGAGTCCACGTCGACGCTCTCGTGACCGAGTGGCCCGCTGATCGCCACGGCGTACGTCGCCGCCACACCGGCCGCCTCCAGGGTGACCGAGGTGGGGCTGGCCGCGAGCACGGTGAGCCCGTCGACGACGTAGCCGGCCCTGGCGCCCCACCAGGCGACGGGGCCCGACTCGAACTCGGTGACCTGGGGCTGGCTGGCCACGTTGCGCCAGGCCACCGGGATCCGGGGCTGCACGGTCCGAGCGAGCCGGGTCGCCTCGGCCAGTGCGAGAGTGGCGGCGACGGGTGCAGCAGGGTCCGGTCGTGGTTGTTCGAACGTTCGATCAACCAGAAAGGCGGTGCTGACGTCCTCGTCCAGGAACTGCGGCGAGGTCAGGATCTCGACCAGCAGGTCGCGGTTGGTGGTCAACCCGTGGATCCGGGCCCGGCGCAGCACCCCGGCCAGCCGACGAGCGGCCTGACGACGGGTCGAGGCGTGCACGACCACCTTGGCCAGCATCGCGTCGTAGTGCGTGGAGACCATGGAACCGGACTCGAAGCCGGTCTCGACCCGGACGCCCTCCTCCTCCCCCCGGGAACCCGGGATCTCGAACCGGGTCAGCAGCCCGCTCTGCGGCCGGTAGTCGAGCGCCGGGTCCTCGGCGTAGAGCCGCACCTCGACCGCGTGGCCCTGCGGCGCGCCGGCCTGCTCGGGCACCCGATCCTCGGCGACCGCGATCTGCTGCGCGACCAGGTCGACCCCGAAGACCTCCTCGGTGACGGGGTGCTCCACCTGGAGGCGGGTGTTCATCTCGAGAAAGAAGAACCGGTCGGCGTCCGCGTCGTAGAGGAACTCGACGGTGCCGGCACCGCGGTAGTCGATGGCGGCCGCGGCCCGAGCGGCAGCCTGGTGCAGGGCCGCCCGCGTGGCCTCGGGCAACCGGGGCGCCGGGGCCTCCTCGAGGACCTTCTGGTGCCGGCGCTGGAGCGAGCAGTCGCGCTCGCCGTAGACCTCGACGCCGCCGGCGTGACCCAGGACCTGCACCTCGACGTGGCGCCCGCGCTCGACGTAGGGCTCGACGAAGACGGTGCCGTCACCGAAGGCCGAGGCGGCCTCGGCGCTCGCCCTGTCGATCTCGCCCGACAGGTCAGCCAGGGCACGCACGATCCGCATGCCGCGACCACCACCGCCCGCGGACGCCTTCACCAGCAGCGGCAGGTCGGCCTCGGTCGCGGTCTGAGGCGTGTGGTGGGGAAGCACCGGCACCCCGGCTGCGGCCATCAGCTGCTTGGCCGCGATCTTGTCGCCCATCTGCTCGATCGACGTCGGGTCGGGCCCGACCCAGGTCAGGCCGGCGTCGATCACGGCCCGGGCGAAGCCGGCGTTCTCGGAGAGGAAGCCGTAGCCCGGGTGGATCGCGTCTGCCCCGGAGCGCCGGGCGGCCTCGAGGAGCAGGTCGGCGCGCAGGTAGGTGTCGGCCGGGGCGTGGCCGGGGAGCCGGACGGCGACGTCGGCCTCGCCCACGGCGGGCAGGTCGGCGTCGGCGTCGGAGTAGACGGCCACGGTCTCGATGCCCAGGGTCCGGCAGGTCCGGAAGACCCGGCCGGCGATCTCGGCGCGGTTGGCGACGAGCAGCCGTCTGATGGTCCTCACGGCCGGAACACCCCGAATCGGTCGGTCCCGGTGAAGGGGGCGTTGTCGATCACGGACAGGCAGATGCCCAGGACGGTGCGGGTGTCGCGGGGGTCGATCACGCCGTCGTCGTAGAGCATCCCGGACAGGAAGTGCGGCAGCGACTGCTGCTCCACCGACTCCTCGACGAGGGCGCGCATGCCGGCATCGGCCTCCTCGTCGTACGCCGTGCCCCGGCCCTGCGCCGCGGCCCGCGCGACGATGCTCAGCACGCCGGCGAGCTGGGCCGGGCCCATCACCGCCGACTTCGCGCTGGGCCAGGTGAACAGGAAGCGGGGGTCGAAGGCCCGCCCGGACATGGCGTAGTTGCCCGCGCCGTACGACGCACCCAGGACCACCGTCAGGTGCGGCACCGTGGAGTTGGAGATCGCGTTGATCATCATCGCGCCGTGCTTGATGATGCCGCCCTGCTCGTACTCCTTGCCGACCATGAAGCCGGTGGTGTTGTGCAGGAAAAGCAACGGCGTGTCGCTCTGGTTCGCCAGCTGCACGAACTGGGCCGCCTTCTGCGCCTCCTGGCTGAACAGCACCCCCTGGGCGTTGGCCAGGATGCCGATCGGGTGGCCGTGCAGCGTGGCCCAGCCGGTGACCAGCGAGGGGCCGTAGAGCGGCTTGAACTCGTCGAAGACCGCCTGGTTCGTCGCGCTGAGCCCGTCGCAGATCCCTTCGATGACCGTGCGGGGGTCGAACGGCTCCTTGAGGTCGGCCGGGACCAGGTCGAGCAGTCCCTCGGGGTCCGCCTCCGGCTCGGCGTACGACGCCGGCTCGGGACCGGCCCTGCGCCAGTTCAGTCGGGCCACGATCCGTCGACCGATCCGGATCGCGTCCCGCTCGTCGGTGGCCAGGTAGTCGGCCAGGCCCGAGGTGCGCGCGTGCATCCCGGCGCCGCCCAACGACTCGTCGTCCGACTGCTCCCCCGTGGCCATCGTGACCAGCGGCGGTCCCCCGAGGAACACCGTGGCCTGCTTCTCGACCATCACCGTGTAGTCGCTCAGGCCCGGCACGTAGGCCCCGCCGGCGGTCGAGCTGCCGAAGACGAGCGCGATGGTCGGCATCTTGGCCGCCGAGCTGCGGGTCAGGTCGCGGAAGAGCTTCCCGCCGGGGATGAAGATCTCCTTCTGGGTCGCCAGGTCGGCGCCGCCGGACTCCACCAGCGAGATGGTCGGCAACCCGTTCTCCTGCGCGATCTGCGAGGCCCGGAAGATCTTGCGGACCGTCCACGGGTTGCTCGCGCCGCCCTTGACCGTGGGGTCGTTGGCGGTGATCACGCACTCCACGCCCTCGACGACCCCGATCCCGGTGACCACGCTGGCCCCCACCGTGAAGTCCGAGCCCCAGCCGGCCAGCGGCGACAGCTCCAGGAACGCCGAGCCCTCGTCGACGAGCAGCTCGATCCGCTCGCGCGGCAGCAGCCTGCCGCGGGCGTGGTGACGCTCGACGTACTTCTGCCCGCCACCGGCCACCGCCTTCGCGTGCTCGACGTCGAGGGCGGCGATCTTCTCGAGCATCGCCTCGCGGTTCGTGGTCACGGTGTCGCTCCGATCGGCTCCGGGTTTCGAGGCTCGCTGCGCTCGCACCTCGACCAACGAACCGGCCCTCCCGCTGGTTGAGGTGCGACGAGCGCCAGCGAGAAGCCTCGAAACCGAGCAACCGTCACGACGTGTAGCCCAGCAGGGTGGCGGCCAGGTCGGTCAGCACCTCGGTGGCGCCGCCACCGATGGGCAGGATCCGGGCGTCACGGTAGTGCCGCTCCACCTCGGTGCCGTGCAGGTAACCGGCGCCACCGTGCAGCTGCACCGCCCGGTCGCAGACGTACGTCGCGGCCTCGCAGGCGGTCTGCTTGGCCAGGCAGGCCTCCGCGACCACGTCCTGCCCGGCGACGTACCGCTCGGCCACGTGCCTGACGTAGGTCCGCGCGACCTCGACCTGGCGCCGCATCTCGACCAGCGTGTGCGCCACGACCTGGTTGTCGATCAGCGCCCGCCCGAAGGTCTCGCGTCGGCGACAGTGCTCGACGCTCAGCTCCAGGGCCCGCCCGGCGATGCCGTAGGCGTGCACCGCAAGGCCGATCCGCTCTCCCACGAACTGCTCGGCGAGCTGGTAGAAGCCGGTGTTCTCGGCGCCGAGGAGGTTGGCCACCGGCACCAGGGCGTCGAGGAAGGACAGCTCGGCGGTGTCGGAGCAGTGCCAGCCCATCGTGGGCAGCGACCGGTCCACCGTGAAGCCGGGCGTGCCACGCTCCACCACCAGCAGCGAGAGACCCCCGTGGCCCGGCCCGCCGGTCCGCACGGCCGTGGTCACGAAGTCGGCGCGGACCCCGGAGGTGATGAGGGTCTTGGCGCCGTTGACGACGTAGCGCTCGCCTTGGCGCCGCGCGGTGGTGCGGATGCCGGCCACGTCCGAGCCGCCACCGGGCTCGGTCACCGCCAGGGAGCCGATCAGCTCGCCGGCCAGCGTGGGCCGCACGAATCGGTCGACCAGGTCGGTCTCACCGCGGGCCGCCCAGTCGGCGACCAGGTGGGGCAGTGCGATCCCGCTGGTGAACAGCCCGGCCATCAGCCCGCTCGACGCGCCCGCGGCGAACATGCCCTCCGCCACATCCAGGGAGTCCAGCAGGGTGCCGCCCTGGCCGCCCACCTCCTCGGGGAACCCGACACCCAGCAGACCCTGCTGGGCGGCCGCGACGTGCAGCGCGCGCGGGATCGACTCGTCGTCCTCCCACTGCTGCAGGTGCGCGACGACCTCGCGGCGGGCGAACTCGGCACCGACGCCTCGCACGCTGCTCACAGCAGGGCCTCCTGGATGTGGACGGACCGGGACCGCACCCACTCGCCCAGGGCCTTGGCCTGCGGGTCGAACCGGGTCGACGCGGCGACCCCCCGGCCGAGCAGCCCGCGCAGGACCACGTTGACCGCACCGAGGTGGGGCAGGTGGAAGACGTCGATCTCGAGCTCGGCCGCCTCGGGCACCAGCTCGCGGACCTTGCGGGCGGTGATCAGCTTCATCAGCCAGGTCACCCGGGCGTCGTACTTCTCGGGCGGGCCGTCGTGGCTGACCCACAGGCCGAGGTTGGCGTCCCCGCCCTTGTCCCCGGAGCGGGCGTGCACGAACGAGCCCAGCGGTGCGCGCACGGTGAGGGTGTCGGCCGGAGCGGGGTACGGCGAGGGCCGACGGCCGTGGTCGACGTCGACCGTGCCGACCTCGGTCGGGTCCGCGACCACCTCGCGGCGGCCGTCGGCGTGCACCACGGTGTGCCTCACCCACGACCGGTCGACGTATGCGGCGGAGTAGACGCCGTACGGCGTGGGCGCGGGCGGCGGCCCGGTCATCGTGAACCCGGGGTACGACGACAGGGCCAGCTCGACCGCGGGTCCGGTGAAGGCGCGGGCGCAGGGCTCCGCCCGCGGGTCCTGCACGGTGACCCGCAGCAGGGTGGAGGCGCCCTCCTCGGTGCTGCGGTCGCCGGTGGGCAGCGTCAGCGGGCTCCAGGTGACGCTCTCGGCGCTCAGCCGCGGGGACAGCTGCTCACGCAGCCAGTCGGCCTTGGCCTCGATCTCGAGCCCGGTCAGCACGAACTCCATCGAGCTCCGGAAGCCGCCGAGCTCGTTGACGCAGACCTTGAGCTGCCTGGGTGGCGCCTCACCTCGGACCCCGCTGATCCCGACCCGGTCAGGCGCCTCCTGACGCAGCTGGATCGTGTCCAGGTGGGTGGTGACGTCTGGCCCGAGGTAGCGGGTGCCCTGGATCTCGTAGACCAGCTGCGCGGTGACGGTGTCCACCGTGACCGCGCCGCCCGAGCCGTCGTGCTTGGTGATCACTGCGGAACCGTCGGCGGACAGCTCGGCCAGCGGGAAGCCCGGGAGACCCTTGTGCGGCAGGGACCGGAAGCCTGAGAAGTTGCCACCGGTCGCCTGCGGACCACACTCCAGCACGTGACCCACGACGACCGCGCCGGCCAGCGCGTCGTACGCCGTCGGTGCCCACCCGAAGTGCGCGACCGCGGGGCCGACCACCAGCGAGGCGTCGGTGACCCGGCCGGTCACGACCACGTCGGCACCACCGCGCAGGGCGGCGGCGATGCCGAAGCCACCCAGGTAGGCGTTGACCGTCAGGGGGTCCTTGCTGATGCCGACCTCGGCGGCGACCCCGCGCAGGTCGTCGCCCTCGACGTGCGCGACCACGGGGTCCAGACCGAGGCCCCGGGCCACCTCGCGCACCCGCTCGGCCAACCCGGCGGGGTTGAGACCGCCGGCGTTGCTGACAATCCGCACGCCGCGCTCGAGCGCCAGCCCGAGGCAGTCCTCGAGCTGCCGGACGAAGGTGCGGGCGTAGCCAAGCGAGGCGTCCCTCATGGTGTCCCGGCCGAGGATCAGCATCGTCAGCTCGGCCAGGTAGTCACCGGTCAGGACGTCGAGCGGGCCGCCCTCGAGCATCTCCCGCATGGCGGAGTGCCGGTCGCCGTAGAAGCCGGAGCAGTTGCCGATCCGCAGCACGTCGGTCACCGCCTCGCTCGCCCCCGGCCCGCGGGCCCGGCGAAGGCCTGGGCGATCCCCAGCCAGTGCTCGGCGTCCGCGCCGGTGCCCACCAGGTCGGTGTCGTCGCGGTGGGTGCGCTGGGTCACCAGCAGGCAGAAGTCGTACGCCGA
>JAJAYJ010000014.1 GCA_026786275.1 Nocardioides sp.
ACGTGTCCGCGGTCCAGAACAAGGGTGCCGACAACGAGATCGGCCGGATGCCGGTCGACTCGATCTACAGCCCCGTGCTGAAGGTGACCTACAAGGTCGAGGCCACCCGTGTCGAGCAGCGCACCGACTTCGACAAGCTGGTCATCGACGTCGAGACCAAGCCGTCGATCCGTCCCCGTGACGCGATCGCCTCGGCCGGCAAGACGCTGGTCGAGCTCTTCGGCCTGGCCCGCGAGCTCAACGTCGAGGCGGAGGGCATCGACATCGGCCCGTCGCCCGTCGACGAGCAGTTGGCCGCGGACCTCGCCCTCCCGGTCGAGGACCTGCAGCTGACGGTCCGTTCCTACAACTGCCTCAAGCGCGAGGGCATCCACACCGTGGGTGAGCTCATCGGCCGCTCGGAGCAGGACCTGCTCGACATCCGCAACTTCGGTGCCAAGTCGATCGACGAGGTGAAGGCCAAGCTGGTCGAGATGGGGCTGTCGCTCAAGGACAGTGCACCCGGTTTCGATCCGCACGCGGCCCTGGCGGCCTACGGCGACGACGACGACGACGCGTTCGTCGAGGACGAGCAGTACTGAGGGGTCCGCCTCTCTGACATCTCCACCCCTGTAGTTCCATCTGCCCCGGTACCTCGTACGGCCGGGGAGAAACGAGAGAGACCATGCCCAAGCCCAAGAAGGGCTATCGCCTCGGCGGCAGCGCTGCCCACCAGAAGCTGATGGTCGCCAACCTGGCGACCCAGCTGTTCGAGCACGGTCGGATCACCACGACCGAGGCCCGGGCCCGGTTCCTGCGCCCGACCGCGGAGAAGCTGATCACCAAGGCGAAGAAGGCGCACCTCGGGGAGAACGCTCTGCACAACCGTCGCGAGGTGCTCAAGACCATCCGTGACAAGTCGGTCGTGCACCGGCTCTTCACCGAGATCGCGCCGACGTTCGAGGACCGTCCGGGCGGGTACACCCGGATCACCAAGATCGGTCCCCGCAAGGGCGACAATGCGCCGATGGCCGTCATCGAGCTCGTGACCGAGGCCTTCAAGCCCGCGACCACGACGACGAGGACCGCTCCGGTCGCCACGTCGACCCCGGCGTTGGCCGCCGAGGAGAACGAGACGGCCACCGAGGACGCACCCCTTGAGATGGTCGACGAGACGTCTCCGAGCGTGATCGCCGAGGAGCAGGCCGCTGACGAGGCTGCCGATGCCGAGTCGACCGACGAGGCCGACAAGGCCGACAAGGCCGACAAGACTGACGACAAGGCCTGAGGCACGCTGTAGCAGGTCGACGGCCCCCCACCCCGGCAGGGGTGGGGGCCGTCGTGCGTGCGCTACACCGTCCGGATGCGTCCGGGACTCATCGGCTCCGTGACGAGCACCGAGTGGCGGACCCGGGCCCACACCCGCTGCTCACCCTCGGGGACGGCGCCAGTCCCAGCGCTGTGCGGAGGTGTCGCGGCACGGCCTGAGGACGAGCCTCGCCCCAGGGCGCAGCCCGCGTCGTGGGCTGCTCACGCACAGCTGGGGAGCGGCGGCCGGGCGGATGGTGCCCTGGGGCGCGGCCATCCGCTGCCGGGGGCCACCGGTGCACGCGGCCAGCAGGACCCTCGTGCCCGGGCGAAGGGTTGCGGCAGCGAAGCTCAGGCAACGACCTGGGCTGTTGACCGGGCGGAAGGTGGCGTCTGCCCGCCGCTTCCTGACCTGGTCGACGCCGCCGGTGCAGTCCGCGCGGACGACAGGGCCGAGGGTCGACCTTCGCGCCCGTACCTGCAGGCACCGCGGCAGACCGCTCGACGGGCCTGCCGGTGCCGCCACCGCAGCGGGCCCGGTCACGCCCGGGCCGGGCCCGGCGACGCCCGGGCCGGCCTGTCCGACTCCCACCGCGGGCTCGTCGAGCGGTGTGGGTGCTGCCTCCAGACCGGGACCGATCCGGATGATCGAGGCGAGCGACGGCACGCCCGCCGCGTCGACCGCGAAGAGCATGTAGTGACCCGGAGGAGCGGCGTTGCCGTCCCTGGGTGTGATCGCCGAGATCCTCGTGCCGAGCTGGCTGAACCTCAGCGGCACGTACCGCTGCCCCTGGTCGACGCTGTGGGTGTTCGCGCCGAGCCGGACCAGGGCCACCTCGTCGATGGGCGAGGACGTCTCGAAGCCGAGGCCGGAGGCGTACCCCGCCGTTTCCGGCACGCGGCTGATCGTCGGGCGCAGGGCGGGGGACCCGTCGGCAGCGAAGAGGTACGGCGGGCTGAAGTACTCGATGTTCTTCTCCAGGTAGCCCACCCTCACGCACGTCGAGCAGATCCCACCCCCACCGGTCAGCACCCGCCCGTCGGGCAGCAGGGTGGCCGAGGAGTGGTACTGCCGCACCCGCGCCGCTGAGGAGAGCTGTGTCCAGGTGTCGAGCTCGGGGTCCCACTGCTCAGCGACCCGGACGGCGGCGTCGAGGTCGACCAGGTCCTCACGGGTGCTGCGGGACCCGCCGGTGGCCAGCACGGAGCCGTCGGCCAGCACCGTGAGGTTGTGCTGGCGGCGACCGACCGACATCGAGGCCGCCGGCTCGGACGACGTCGCGGGTCCGGCGTCGCTGGTGTCCACCACGAACGTGGTCGGCGACGACACCACGGACCCGTCCGGGTTGACCGGTCCGCCGCCGGCCACGAGGGTGCGGTCCAGGTCGTAGGTCACGAAGCTCCCGGCCGCCCGGTAGAGGTCGTCGCGGTCCAGGCTCCGGCTCGCGGAGCCTTGAAAGCTCGTGTCGTAGCGGGTCAGGTCCGGCGCGGGGCCGACGACCTCGACCTCGCCGTCACCGCGCGGCACGAGGAAGGGGTACTGGCGGGCCGAGAAACTGTCGAAACCGATCAGGGCCCTCAGGGTGCCGTCGGTCTGATAGACCTCGGCCGTCGTGGGACCGCCCCCCACGATCAGGGCCTCGCCGTTGCCGAGGGCCGCGACCGACGGGTACCACCGGTCCCCCTGCATGTCCGGGCCGCGCGACCAGGTCTCGCTCCGCCAGTCGAACAGGTGGGTCTCGCGGATGCCCTCCAGGGCGGCGTTCTTGTTGCCGCCCACGACCAGCACGTTGCCGTCGGGCAGCTGCACGTACCCCGCACAGAAGATGTTGGAGCCCTCGACGTCCACCCGGCGCGAGGTGTCCGTGACGGGGTCCCAGACCAGGGCCCTCGTGGACATGTGCTCGGAATAGCTCTCGGCGGGATCGTCTCCGACCGAGTCCCACATGAGCACGCGGCCGTTGGGCAGGACCACGGTGAACACGGGCACCACGTCGGTCTCGATCACCGGGCTCCACGAGCCCAGCTGGCCCGGGGTGGGGCCCACGGCCCGGCCCTGGAGCGTGGGAGGCTCGTTGCCGAGCTCGGCGGCGCGGGCCGCGGTGCGCGCCTCGATCTCGGGCATCGGCCCGCCCGCGAGATCCTCCGCGGCGTGCCGGTCCCCGGCCTCGGCCGACGGCTCGACGCGACCGCCGTGGGCCCGCGCAGGCGGCCCGGCCAGCAGGACGGTGCTGGTGCCGACGAGTGTGGTGATGCTGACGACGATCGAACGCAGGCGCGTACGACGCATTTTTCCCCCCCGGGATTGCGCAGATGTTGATGGTCACACGGGAGGATGGAGCGCCACTACGTCGGTCGGGGTGAGGTCACCAGGCCTCGTCGAGCAGCTTGCGGGCCTCGTCCAGGCCCAGGCCGAGCCGTCGGGACATGGCGGCGTACCGCTCGGCGGCGACCTGCGCCTCGGAGGAGGACGCCGCGGTCGAGGACGCGACGAAGGTGCCGCGCCGACCCTCGGTCACGATGACGCCGTCGGCCTCCAGCTCGCGATAGGCCCGGGCCACGGTGTTGGTCGCCACGCCCAGCTCGGTGGCCAGGCCGCGCACGGTCGGCAGCCGGGTGCCCGGGGCCAGGTCGCCGCTCGCGGCCCGGCGCGCGACCTGCATCCGCAGCTGCTCGTACGGCGGCTCGGGTGCGGCCGGGTCCGGGGCCGTGATCACGTCGGCACCTCGACGGGGGCCAGGTAGGCGTGCACGAGCGGGACCACGGAGGCGCCCTCCCCGCTGGCCGCCGCCACCCGCTTCATCGAGCCGGAGCGGATGTCACCCACCGCGAAGACCCCCGGCGCCGTGGTCGCCAGGCTGGCCGGCGGCAGGCCGTCGGCCCGCTGCTTGCCGGGCACGTCGCGGCCGGTGAGCACGAAACCCTGGTCGTCGCGGGCCACCACCGGTGGCAGCCACTCGCAGTGCGGCTCGGCGCCGAGCAGCAGGAACAGGCCCTGGGCCTCGTGCCGGGTGCGGGCGCCGGTGTCGGTGTCCTCCAGGCACAGCCACTGCAGCCGGCCCTCACCGCCGCCGTCGACGACCTGGGTGCCGGTGCGGACCGTGATCCGCGGGTGGTGCTCGATCTCGCCGACCAGGTACGCCGACATGGTCTCGGCCAGGGTCGGCCGACGGACCAGGATCGTCACGGACGCCGCGAAGCGCGACAGGTGGACCGCGGCCTGCCCGGCGGAGTTGCCGCCGCCGACGACGTAGACGTCCGCGTCCTCCATCTCCCGTGCCGCGGTCAGGGCCGCACCGTAGTGCACCCCCAAGCCGACCAGCTCCTCGAGCGGCTCCACCCGCAGCTTGCGGTAGGCCACCACGATGGTGTGGGCGCTGACGGTGCCGCCGTCGGCGTGCACCACGTGCGGCTCACCGGGAGCACCGGTCTCGAGCCGGGTGACCTCCCAGCCGGTGCAGCACTCCGCGCCGAAGCGCAGCGCCTGGCTGCGGGCCCGCTGGGCCAGCCGCATGCCGGAGATGCCGCGGGGGAAGCCGAGGTAGTTGCGGAGCATCGAGCTGGTGCCGGCCTGGCCGCCGATCGCCTCCGCCTCCAGCACAGCGACTGAGAGCCCCTCGGACGCGGCGTACCCCGCAGCGGCGAGGCCGGCCGGGCCGCCGCCGACGACGGCCACGTCCATCGTGCCGCTGACGTTGAGCTTGCCGGGTGTGTCGAAGGCGGCGGTCGCGACGTCACGCACGCTGCGGGCCTGGACGGGGGCCTTGTTCAGCGCGTGCACCAAGGGGTACGTCGAGTCGGCCGGGAGCAGCGCGCGCACCGCCAGGCCGGCCTCGCTCTCGGGATCGTAGACCCGGTTGGGCATGCCCATCCGGTCGAGGAAGTCGCGGATGGCCAGGGTCAGGGTGTCCTGCACGGGGGAGATGATCATGGTCGCGACGCTCTCGGGATCGGCCACCGCGGAGCCCCAGTCGGACAGCAGGTCGGTGACGGCGTGGTGGAACTCCTCGTCGCGGACGCCGCGGGGCATCAGCAGGTAGGCGTCGTACGTGCCCTTGGCCATGCCCGTGCGCAGCCCGGGGGCGTCGCGCAGGAAGTGCTCCCAGTGCGCGGCGATCATCCGGCGGGCGTTCGGCGCCACCGCGCGCCACCGGCCGAACGCGACCAGCACGGGCTCGTCGGGCAGCTGGGAGTCGGCCACGAACAGCGCGACCGTGCCACCGTCCGCGATGATCTGCTCGGTCACGGCCACGGCCACGGCCACGGCCTCGACGCAGGACCGAGCCGTGTGCAGCTCGTCGTCACGGATGTAGCGCCCGAACTCGTCGAGCAGGTAATCGGCGTGCTGCTCGGACACCAGGACGAACGAGGGCATGGGCACGCACAAATCCTAGGCCCGGGCACGCAGCTTGTCCCGCGCCGACGACTCACGGTCTCGGGACCGCACGGCCTAAACTTTCGTCCGTGCGGATCCGCCTCGACGTCGCCTACGACGGCACCGACTTCCACGGCTGGGCGACCCAGCCGGGTCTGCGCACCGTGCAGGGCGAGCTCTCGGACGCCCTGGCCACGGCGCTGCGGGTCGACGCCGTCGTGCTGACCTGCGCCGGCCGGACCGACACCGGCGTGCACGCCCGCGGTCAGGTCGTGCACCTCGACGTCGACGAGCGGTCCGTGGTGACGTCGGCGGGCCGCAGCTCCGAGCCGCCGCTGGTCGCCCTGGCCCGTCGGCTCAACGGCATCGTAGGCACCGACGTGCGGGTTCGCCGGGTGATCGAGGCCCCGGCCGGGTTCGACGCCCGTTTCTCGGCCCTGTGGCGCCGCTACGCCTACCGGATCGCCGACCGGCCCGGCACCGTGGACCCGCTGACCCGCTCGCACGTGCTCGTCTGGTCCCGCGAGCTGGACCTGGACCTGATGAACCGGGCCGCCGAGGACCTGCTCGGAGCCCACGACTTCGCGTCGTTCTGCCGCCGGCGAGAGGGCGCCACCACGATCCGCACCCTGCAGCACCTGGTCTGGGGCCGCGACGAGGACGGTCTCGCCGTCGCGAGCGTGCGGGCCGACGCGTTCTGCCACAACATGGTCCGCTCGGTCGTGGGCTGCCTGCTGGCGATCGGGGACGGTCGCCAGGCGGTGGGCTGGGCCGCCGACCTGCTCGCCGCCCAGGAGCGCGACGGCGCCGTGACCGTGGCGCACCCGCACGGGCTCACGCTCGAAGAGGTGGCCTACCCGCCTGAGGCCGAGCTGGGTGCGCGCGTGGAGATCACCCGGAACCGACGGGTGCACGCATGAGCGAGGCGAGCCCGGAGGAGCACTACTTCACCGCCGACCCGTCGGTGCCCTTCCAGCGCAAGCCCGTCGTGGCGCAGGTGTGGGGCCACCGGTTACGCCTGGACAGCGGGTCGGGCGTCTTCGCCCAGGGCCGGCTCGACATCGGCACGGCCGCCCTGTTCCGCGAGACCCAGCCGCCGGCTCCCGGCAGGATCCTGGACCTGGGCTGCGGGTACGGCGTCATCGGCCTGGCCATCGCCACCCTGGTGCCGCAGGCCGAGGTGACCGGGACCGACGTCAACGAGCGGGCTGTGCTGCTGGCCAACGACAACGCAGCGTCGCTCGGCCTGACCGAGCGGTACCGCGCGGTGCCGCCGAGCGCGGTGGCCGCCGACGCGACGTACGACGAGATCTGGTCCAACCCCCCGATCCGGATCGGCAAGCCCGCGCTGCACGCGCTGCTGCTGACCTGGCTGGCGCGGCTGCGGCCCGACGGGCGGGCGGTGCTGGTGGTGGGCAAGAACCTCGGCGGGGACTCGCTGCAGCGCTGGCTCGGCGAGCAGGGGTACCCGACCCGGCGTACCGGCAGCTCGAAGGGCTTCAGGGTGCTGGAGAGCCGCCGCTAGGTCCCTGCCGATGTCACCCTCGTTGTCCTAGCCGTACAGGTGGACCGGCAGGGCGTCCACGCTGTGCACCACCGACAGCTCCCGGAACGACGGCTCGGCGTCCGGGTCGGGGGCCAGGTCCGGGAAGCGGCGGGCCATGGCGACCAGGGTGGTGCGCAGCTCCATCCGGGCCAGCTCGGCGCCCACGCAGCGGTGCAGCCCGTGGCCGAACGCCAGGTGGGAGGTCTTCTCGCCGCGCAGGGAGAAGGTGTCGGGAGCGGTGACCTGGGCCGGGTCGCGGTTGGCCCCGATCAGCGACACCAGCACCACGTCACCGGCGGCGACGTGGTGTCCACCCAGGACCAGGGCGCGCCGCGCGAACCGGGGGAAGGCGAGCTGCACGGGGCACAGCAGCCGCAGCAGCTCCTCGACGATCGCGTCCACGTCGGCGGGCGTCCCGGTCTGCAGGAGCCGCCAGGCGTCGGGTTCGTGCAGCAGCACGTGCACCCCCATCGAGAGCATGCTCGCGCTGGTCTCGTAGCCCCCGAGGAACAGTCCGTCGACGAGGCCGCCGAGCTCGACGTCGTCGAAGTCGTCGCCGTGCCGGGTCAGCAGGGCCCCGATCAACCCGTCACCGGGGTGCCCGCGCTGCCGACGCACGGCGTCGATCAAGTAGCCACGGGACTCGGTGGCCGCGCCGAAGACACCGGCGCCACCCTGGCTGAGGTCGAAGCGGGCGACCCCGAGCTCGTGGAACTCGGCCCGGTCGGCGACCGGCAGGCCGAGCAGGTCGCAGATCACCTGGAACGGCACCGCGAAACCGAGGTGGGGCACCAGGTCGACCGCCGGGCCACGCCGCTCGAGGTCGTCGAGGGCATCGGCGACCACGTGCTCGATGCTCTGCTGCAGCCGGGCCAACCGGTGCTTGGTGAACTCGGGGGTCAGCAGGCCCCGGAGCCTGGTGTGGTCCGGAGCGTCGGTCATGCCGAGCCCACCGACCCCCTCCTCGGCCGACCGGGAACGGTCACCGAGCAGGTGGCGCAGGTCGTTGCTCCAGGAGCCCTCGTCGGCCAGCACGGCCCGGGCGTCGGCGTGCCCGGTGACGAGCCAGACGTCGAGGCCGAGCAGCGAGGTCAGCCGGGTCACCGGGTCGACCGCCCGCGCGTCGGCCAGCTCCGGCACCGGGTGCACACCGTCACGGCGCAGGGGATAGGTGGCCGAGGGGGGGATGGTGCGCAGCGTGGTGAGGTCGGGCACGATCGTGCCCCGCCGGGCGACCATCCGTCGCAGCGTCAACCGTCGCAGGGTGGCCAGGCCGGGCAGCGGGGGCATCGGAGGCAGCGGGGGGAGCGAGGGCGTCGGCAGGGACGACCTCGGTCTCGACCGCATCGGGAGGCGCGACATGTGCTGAGCATGCTCCCCTCCAGTGCCGTACGCCATCGGGGAAACGCCTGAGTCGGGGGTGAAGTTCACCCCACTCCCGGCTCAGGGTCGTCACGGCGAGGCGCACGCGGGTGGTGCGGGTGGCGCGGCGAGGCAGGCGGCTGGTCAGACGAACGCGTTGATGCCGGTCTCCGCGCGCCCGATCAGCAGCTTCTGGATCTGGCTGGTGCCCTCGTAGAGCGTCATCACCCGGGCGTCGCGCAGGTACTTGGCGCCGGGGTACTCATCGACGTACCCCGACCCGCCGTGGACCTGGATGCAGTTGTTGGCCGAGCGCACCGCCGCCTCGGAGGCGAACAGCTTGGCCTTGGACGCCGCAACCCCGAACGGCTCGCCCCGGTCGATCAGGTCGGCGCAGCGCCACACCAGCAGCCGGGCGGCGTCGGCGTCGAGCGAGATGTCGGCGATCATGTCCTGCACCAGCTGGAAGCTGGCGATCGGCTTGCCGAACTGGGTGCGCGCCAGGGCGTACTCGACCGAGCTCTCCAGGCAGCCCTGCACAATGCCGACGCAGCCCGCCGCGACCGCGAGCCGACCCTTGTCGAGGGTGCTCATCGCGATCTTGAAGCCGTGGCCCACCTCGCCGAGTACGGCCGAGGCCGGCACCCGGACGTCGGAGAGGAACAGCTCGGCGGTGGCCTGGCCCCGCAGGCCGAGCTTGCCCTTGATCTCGCGGGCCTCGAAGCCGGGGGCGTCGGTCGGCACCAGGAAGGCGGTGACCCCGCGGGGGCCGTCGTCGCTGGTGCGCGCGAAGACCAGGGCGACGTGGGCCCAGGTGCCGTTGGTGATGAACAGCTTCTGGCCGTTGATGACGTAGTCGTCGCCGTCCCTGACCGCACGCGAGGTCAGGTTGCCGGCGTCAGAGCCGGTGCCGGGCTCGGTCAGCCCGAAGCAGCCGAGCTTGGTCGCCGACGCCAGCTGGGGCAGCCACTCCTGCTTCTGCTCCTCGGAGCCGTGGAACAGGATCGACTTGCCGACGAGCCCGCTGCTGACCGACACGATCCCGCGCAGGGCGGAGGCGGCGCGGCCGAGCTCCTCCATCGCGAGCGCGTACATCAGGTAGTCGCCACCGAGGCCGCCGTACTCCTCGGGGATGGTGAGGCCGAAGAAGCCGATCTCGGCCATCTGGGGGATGATCGCGAGGTCGACGGCCTCGTCGCGGTCCCACTGGATGCGGTGCGGGACCGCTTCCTTGTCGAGGAACTCGCGGGCCAGGACCCGGAAGCTCTCGTGCTCGTCGCTCAGTGAAAGGTCCATGCCTCCTACTATCCTCCCTGCGTCGTGACACTGCTGGCGCGCTCGGTGCGCGCGGCGCCCTGTCGGGCCAGCTCGGCCTTGGCCAACGAGTTCTTGTGCACCTCGTCGGGGCCGTCGGCGAAGCGCAGGGTGCGGACCCCGGCCAGCATGCCCGCCAACGGGAAGTCCTGGCTCAGCCCACCGGCCCCGTGGGCTTGGATCGATCGGTCGATGATCTGCTGCACCACCGTGGGCGTGGCGATCTTGATGGCCTGGATCTCGGTGTGGGCGCCACGGTTGCCGACCGTGTCCATCAGCCACGCGGTCTTGAGCACCAGCAGCCGCAGCTGCTCGATGGCGACCCGGGACTCCGCGATCCACTCCCGGATCACGCCCTGGCGCGACAGCTCACGACCGAACGCGACCCGGCTCTCGACCCGTTCGCACATCAGCTCGACGGCGCGCTCGGCCATCCCGATCGCACGCATGCAGTGGTGGATCCGGCCCGGGCCGAGGCGGGCTTGGGCCACGCCGAAGCCGTGACCCTCCTCGCCGATCAGGTGGGAAACCGGGACCCGGACGTCCTCGAACAGCAGCTCGGCGTGGCCGCCGTGCTCGTGGTCGTCGTAGCCCAGGACGTGCATCGGGCGCACCACGCTGAGCCCCGGGGTATCGCGGGGCACCAGCACCATCGACTGCTGGCGGTGGCGGGGCGCGGTGGGGTCGGTCTTGCCCATCACGATGAGGATCTCGCACTCGGGCGCGCACGCCCCGGTGATCCACCACTTGCGTCCGTTGACGACGTACTCGTCACCGTCGCGCTCGATGCTGGTGGAGATGTTGGTGGCGTCGGAGGACGCGACCTCAGGCTCGGTCATCGCGAAGGCGGAGCGGATCTCGGCGTTCAGCAGCGGGGCCAACCAGCGCTGCTTCTGCTCCTCGGTGCCGAACATCGAGAGCACCTCCATGTTGCCGGTGTCCGGGGCCGAGCAGTTCATCGCGGCCGGCGCCAGATGGCCGCTGCGGCCGCTGATCTCGGCCAGCGGCGCGTACTGCAGGTTGGTCAGGCCGCCGCCCATGCCCTCGCCGAGCCCGTGCTCGGCGGGGTCGCCGGGCAGGAAGAGGTTCCACAGTCCCTGGGCCCGGGCCGCGGTACGCAGCTCGCCGAGCACCGGAGCCGTGCTCCACGAGAACGGGTCGTCGGACGCCGCCAGCTGCTGCTCGAAGACGTGCTCCTGGGGATAGACGTGCTCGTGCATGAACGCGGTCAGCTGCTCGACGAACTGCTGGGTGCGGTCGTCGTGGGCGAAATGCATGCGAGGTCCTCTCGGGGGGTGTTGGTTGGTGTGGTGGGGTAGTCCCTGCCTTGATGGCCCTCACTGACGCCCTCCGGGGGGCGATCTAAGCGGGGACTACCCCGACTCGTGCATCGCGGCCAGACCCGCGGCCAGCATCGGCTCGACGGCCTGGCCGATGCTGTCGAAGCCATCGCCCACGGTCTGGCCCTGGGTGAAGCGGAAGTGGATGCCCTCGCAGATCACGGCCAGCTTGAGGTGCGCTAGCCCGATGTGGAACCCCATCTCACCCAGGTCGCGTCCGCTCGCGGCGGCGTACCGCTCGAGCTGGACGTCGCGCGAGGGGTAGCCGGGCGCGGCGCTGGCGTCGGCGACGGCGTCGCCCCCGGAGATCGTCGCCAGCCGGTCGTAGACCAGCAGCAGGGCCACGTCGGTGAGCGGGTCACCGAGCGTGGCCATCTCCCAGTCGACGACCGCCTTGACCGCCGGTGACTCCTCGGCCACGACCAGCAGGTTGTCGAGCCGGTAGTCGCCGTGCACGATCGTGGCACCGCTGCCGTCGCCACCGTCACTGGCCGGGACGCTCTCGCCCAGGCGGGCCAGCAGGAGGTCGGCGTCGGGCAGGTCGCGGCTGCGGGACCCGTCGAGCTGGCGACCCCACCGCTTGACCTGCCGGGCCAGGAATCCCGCGGGCCGGCCGAAGTCCGCGAGGCCGACCGCCGCCGGGTCGACGGCGTGCAGCCGGGCCAGCACGTCGATCATCTCGGCCGCGACCGCGTCCGCGCGCTCGGGACCGATCGCCCCCAGCTGCTCCTTGGTGCGGTACGGCGTGCCGCGCACGTGCTGCATGACGTAGAACTCCGCGCCCAGCACGGCGGTGTCGGAGCAGTGCGCGAAGGTCAGCGGGACGGGCACGTCGGTGTCGGCCAGGGCCGTCATCGCGGTGTACTCGCGGTTCATGTCGTGCGCGGTCGCCTGCACGTGGCCCAGCGGCGGGCGGCGTACGATCCACCACGACGTGCCGTCGGTGACCTCGTAGGTCAGGTTGGACTTGCCACCGGCGATCACCCGAGCCCGCAGGTCGCCGGCGCCCTCACCGGGGCGCTGCGCGTCGAACCACCGGGCGAAGACGTCGAGGTCGAGACCGGGGACGCCCTGACTGGCCAGCTCGCTCATGCCTGCTCCTGGGGGTGTGCTGAGCCGGCGAGCCGGTCGACCTTGGTCTGCAGCCGCCGCATCCCGGCCAGCCAGCGGTCGGGGTCGGTGGCGCGGGCGGTGTAGTAGCCGGCCACCTCGGGGTGCGGGAGCACCAGGAACCGGTCGTCGTCGAGCGCGTCGACCCAGGCGTCGGCCACCGCCTCGGGTGGCAGCGCCTCGTCGTGGGAGAGCAGGTCCTTGAGTGGGCCGGCCTGCTCGAGCATCGCGGTCTGGACACCCTGGGGACAGATGACCTGCACGCGCACACCGCGCTCGCCGTAGGTCACCGAGAGCCACTCCGCGAAGCCGACCGCCGCGTGCTTGGTCACCGAGTACGGCGCCGCGCCGATCATCGTGAGCAGCCCGGCGGCCGAGGCGGTCACCACGAACCGGCCTCCGCCGGTCTCGAGCCAGGTCGGCACCAGCACCCGGGCGGCCCGGACGTGACTCATCACGTTGGTCTCGATCATCGTGGCCCAGTCCTCGTCGGAGGCCTGCAGGCTGTCGGGCCGGGTCCGGTCGATGCCGGCGTTGGCGAAGAACACGTCGATACGGCCCAGCGCCTCGCCGGCCTGCTCGACCAGGGAGCGCACGCCGGCGTCGGAGGAGCAGTCACCGGCCACCGGGGTCGCCCCGATCTCGGCGGCCGTGGCGGCGGCGGTGCCGGGGTCCAGGTCGTTGACCACGACCCGGGCCCCCTCCGCCGTGGCCCGGGCGGCCAGGGCCCGCCCGATGCCCTGACCGGCCCCGGTGACCACGACGCCGAGCCCGTCCAGACGGCGGGCGGGGGCGGGCATCAGACACCGCCCGTCAGCGAGACGCCGCCGTCGAGCACCAGCGTCTGCCCGGTCACCCAGGACGCCTCGTCGGAGAGCAGGTAGGTGACCGCGCTGGCGACGTCGTCGGGTTCCCCGAGCCGCCCCAGCGGGTACGCCGCGGAGGTCTCGGCCTCTCGGCCCTCGTACAGGGCGCTGGCGAAGCGGGTCTTGACGACCGCCGGTGCCACCGCGTTGACCCGGATCCCCGGACCCAGCTCGACGGCGAGGCTCTCGGTCAGGCTGATCATCATCGCCTTGCTGGCGCCGTACATCGAGATCATCGGGGCGGGCTTCACCCCCGAGAGCGAGGAGACCATCACGATCGAGCCGCCGTGCTCCCGCATCCAGGCCCGGTGGGCCGACTGCACCCAGGCCAGGGCGGCGATCACGTTGACGTCGACGATCTTGCGGGCCGCGTCGAGGTCGAGGTGCATCAGCGGGCCGTAGGCCGGGTTGATGCCGGTGTTGTTGACCAGCAGGTCGAGGCGTCCGAAGGTCTCGACCGCGGTGGCCACGGTGTGCTCGCGGTGCTCGTCGTCCCCGACGTGACCGACCACCGCGACCGCGTGCTCCGCTCCACCGAGCGCGTCCACCGCCTCCGCGAGGGCGTCGGCCTTGCGTGCCGTGACGACGACCCGGGCTCCCTCGGCGACCAGTCGGTGGGCGATGCCCAGGCCGATCCCGCGACTGGCTCCCGTCACGATCGCGACCTTGCCGTCCAAGCCCTTCACGTGTGCCTCCGGTTCGTCGTCCCTGACGTCGGGCCGGCGGCGTCGTTGCCACCGGCTAAGCGCTTGCTTACTATGGCCGTCATGGTCGCCGACGTCAACGCACCACCCGACGTACCCCCCGACGCCCGAGCTCGGCTCTACGCTGCCGCCGTGCAGGCGTTCGCGGCCCAGGGCTTCCACGCCACCACGACCCGCGACATCGCCGGGGCCGCGGGCATGAGCCCGGCGGCGCTCTACGTGCACCACCGCTCCAAGGAGGAGCTCCTGCACCTGATCGCGCTCGGGGGCCACCGTCGGACCCTTGCGCTGTGCCAGGAGGCGGTCGGGGCCGGTGGTGGACCGGTCAGGGCACTGGACCGGCTGGTCGGCGACTTCGTGCGGCACCACGCGGACAACCCCACCACCGCCCGGGTCGTGAACTACGAGCTCGCGGCCCTGACACCTCAGCACCGGGTCGAGATCGAGGCTCTGCGCAGCGCCATCCAGACCCTGGTCCGCGACTTGATCGGCGACGGGGTCGAGGCCGGTGTCTTCGCCACGCCCGACCCGATGATGACCGCGGCCGCGGTGCTCTCGCTCGGCATCGACGTCGCCCGGTGGTACGACGAGACGGGGTGGTCCGCCGACGCCGTGGCCGAGCACTACGTCGGCCTGGTCGGCCGGATGGTCGCCGCCCCAGCCCCGGCCCCGGACCTCACCACCGCGCCGCCGCCGGCTGAGGAGCGGGACCGGGCGTGAGCGACCGTGGCGACGTCGAGCCCGTGCACGTGCTGCGGGCCGCGTTGGAGGACTCCGTGGTCCGCGACGTGCTCGAGCTGTGCGGAGCCTGCCCGACAGGGCTGCGGCTGACCCTGGAGCGGCGCTGGCTCGCGACCCTGGACGGGGTCGACACCGAGACCCTGCACGCACGCGGTGTCGAAGTCGCCGAGATGCTGCGCGACCTCGGGCCCGGCCGGGAGCGGGCCGAGCGGGGGCGGGACCGACAGGTCGCGCCCGCCGCCCGCGAGGTGCTGGGCGGGGCCCTGCGCGACGCCGCGGCCGACCGGGCGCCGCGGGTCGCGAGCTGGCACCTGCTGGTCGGGCTGGTGACCTCGACGGACCCGCTCGTGGCCGCGACCTTCGCCGAGCACGGCGTCCGGGCCCGCGACGTACGACGGGTGGTGCGGCGCCTGGGCCGGCGCGCCTGACCACCCACCGGCGCCAGCGCGGCCGACCCTCGCTGCGGGCAGCTGCGGGTCGACCGTGCGCGACACGTGCCTAGGAGGCGTCGCGTCTCAGGGTCAGCGGGTCGATGTCGGTGTAGGAGGTGACCTGCTCGCTGAGACGCCCGAGGTGGTGCGTGCCGTCGCCGAGCAGGTGGTCGAGCGCGGTGAGGACCTTGACGTAGCTGCCCACGGAGTACTCCGCGGTCATCGCGATACCGCCGTGCAGCTGGATGGTCTCCTGGCCCACGTGCCGACCGGCCCGGCTGACCTGCAGGCTGACCCGGGCCGCCGCGTCGGCCACCGCGGCCGGGTCGCCCTGGGCCACGACCATGGTCGCCCAGTCCACCAGGCTGTGGGTCAGCTCCTGCGAGACGTACATGTCGGCGGCCCGGAAGGTCAGGGCCTGGAAGGTGCTGAGGGGCACGCCGAACTGCTTGCGGCTCTTGAGGTAGTCGGTCGTCGCCCGCAGTGCGGTCTGCATCGCGCCCAGCGCCAGGTTGGCCGCCATCACCCGGGTGATGTCCTGCACGATCGCGATGCTGGCGCTGACGTCGACACCCGCCTCACCCAGCGGCGTCGCCGCCGTGCCGTCGAGGTCGATGCGCGCCGCGCGGCCCCCGTCGTACGTCGGGTAGCCGACCCGGGTGGCTGCGTCGCCCTCGAGGAGGAACAGGCCGGTGCCGCCCCCGGGCAGGGCCGCGCTGACGACCAGCAGGTCGGCCCTGGCCCCGTGGTGCACCGGCTCCTTGGTGCCGCTCAGCGTCCAGGACGCGCCGTCCTGGGTCGCGGTGACCGACTGCGCCGTGGGCGACCAGCGGCTGCCCGGCTCGTCGTGGGCGAAGGCCAGCACGCTCTCGCCGCCGCTGAGTGCACCGAGGATCTCCGCGCGCTGCTCGGCGGTGCCGACCGCGGCCACGAGGCCACCGGCGAGCACCACCGAGGTCAGGTACGGCTCGGGTGCGATGACCCGGCCGAGCTCCTGGCACACGATGGCGATCTCGATCGGACCGGCACCCACGCCGCCGTCCTCCTCGGCGAAGGGCAGGCCCAGCAGGCCCATCTCGGCCATCCGCTGCCACTGCTTCTCGTCGAAGCCGGGGTCCTGCATGGTGCTTTGGCGGCGGTGCTCGAAGTCGCTGTAGGTCTTGCCGACCAGGCCGCGAACCGCGTCGCGCAGCGCGTCCTGCTCGTCGTCGTAGCTGAAGTCCATGATGGTCGGCCTCTCAGAGCTTGAGGATCGTGCGGGAGATGATCTGACGCTGGATCTCGTTGGACCCGCCGTAGATCGACGCCTTCCGCAGGTTGAGGTAGGTGGGGGTGGAGCGTCGGCCCCAGCCGTCGAGCGCGGACCCGGCGTGGGCGCCCCGCCCCCGGGGCCCCCGGGCGGCCCCGGGCCCCGCCCCCCCCCCGGCCCCCCGCCGCCGCC
>JAJAYJ010000015.1 GCA_026786275.1 Nocardioides sp.
CCCCGCCGCGGGCGCCCGCCCCCCGCGCGCGCGCGGCGGGGGGCGGGCGGGGCGGGGGCGGGGCGGCCCCCCCCCCCCCCCCCCCCCCCCCCCCCCCCTCGACCCCGGTGCTCAGGCCCTGTGGACCGAGACGGTGGCCTCCTCGTGGTCGCCCACGGTGACCGCGATACCGGTGCCGTCGCCGGGCCCACCCACGGCGTACGACGTCGCCAGGGTCTCGCGCGCGATCAGGTCCTGGTGGGCGCGGGCCGCGGCCTGGACGACCTCGGAGCCACCGACGGTCAGCGAGATCCGGTCGGAGACGTCGAGACCGGCGTCGCGACGGGCCTGCTGCACGACGCGGACCAGGTCACGGGCCAGTCCTTCGGCCGCGAGCTCGGGCGAGACCGCGGTGTCGAGCACCACGAAGCCGCCGCCCGGCAGCAGGCCGACAGCCGCGGCGTCGTCGGCCGACCCGGCGACCGTGTCGAGGGTGTACTCGCCCTCGACCAGCACCAGGCCACCGGCGCTCACGGTGCCGTCGTCAGCGACTGACCATTCACCTGACTTCGAGCCCTTGATCGCGCGCTGCACCTCCTTGCCGAGCCGCGGCCCGGCGGCTCGCGCGTGCACGATCAGCTTGCGCGAGAGACCGTACGACGCCGCCTCGGGCGCGTCGGCCGCCAGGAACCGGACCTGCTTCACGTTGACCTCGTCCCGCACGATGCCCTCGAAGCCGGCCAACGCGGCCGGGTCGCCCACGACCACGGTCAGCGTCGACAGCGGCAGCCGGTTGCGCAGGTTGCCCGCCTTGCGCAGCGCCGAGGTGGCCGAGCAGACGTCGCGCACCAGGTCCATCGCGACGACCAGGGCCCGGTCCTCGGGCCCGGCGGGCAGGTCGTCGGCGGCCGGCCAGTCGCTCAGGTGCACCGAGCGGTCCCCGGTCAGCCCGCGCCAGATCTCCTCGGTGGTCAGTGGCAGCAACGGAGCGGTGACCCGGCAGACGACCTCGAGCACCGTGTAGAGCGTGTCGAAGGCCGAGCCATTGATCGACGCAGCGTCGGACCAGAACCGCTCGCGCGAGCGCCGGATGTACCAGTTGGTGAGCACGTCGAGGAACGACCGGGTGGTGTCGCACGCCTCCGCGACGGCGTAGGCGTCCAGTGCGGTCGTCATCTCCTCGACGTACTGCCGGGTCTTGGCCAGCAGGTAGCGGTCGAGGGGGTCGCTCGACGCGGTGGACCACTGCGCCTGGTGACCCTGGCCGCCGTGGGCGGCGTTGGCGTAGAGCTGGAAGAAGTACCAGCTGTTCCACAGCGGGATCATCACCTGGCGCACGGAGTCGCGGATGCCCTGCTCGGTCACGACCAGGTTGCCGCCGCGCAGGATCGGCGAGGACATCAGGAACCAGCGCATCGCGTCGGCCCCGTCCCGGTCGAAGACCTCACGCACGTCGGGGTAGTTGCGCAGCGACTTGCTCATCTTGTTGCCGTCCGAGCCCAGGACGATGCCGTGGCTGAGGCAGGCCGAGAACGCGGGCTTGTCGAACAGCGCGGTGGCCAGCACGTGCAGCGTGTAGAACCAGCCGCGGGTCTGGCCGATGTACTCCACGATGAAGTCGCCCGGGAAGTGGCCCTTCGTCACTGTGCCGTCTTCGTGGGCGGTGCCGTCGAACCACTCGGCGTTCTCGAACGGGTAGTGCACCTGGGCATACGACATCGACCCGGAGTCGAACCACACGTCGAGCACGTCGGGCACCCGGCGCATCATCGACCGCCCGTCCTCGACCGACCGGGGGTCGTCGGGGTTGGGCCGCACCAGGTCGTCGACGTAGGGCCGGTGCAGGTCGGGCTGCAGGCCGTGCCCAGCGGCCTCGCTCATCGGCAGCCGCCCGAAGTCGCGCTGGATCTCGGCGAAGCTGCCGTAGACGTCGAGGCGCGGGTACGCCGGGTCGTCGCTCTTCCACACCGGCACCGGGGAGCCCCAGAACCGGTTGCGGGTGATCGACCAGTCGCGGGCGTTCTCGAGCCACTTGCCGAACTGGCCGTCACCGATGTGCTCGGGCACCCACTGGATCTGCTTGTTGAGCTCGAGCATCCGCTCCTTGACCGCGGTCACCTCGACGAACCAGGACGAGACGCCCTTGTAGATCAGCGGCTCGCGGCAGCGCCAGCAGTGCGGGTAGGGGTGGTCGTAGGTCTCGCGGCGCAGCAGCACGGTGCCGGGGGTGATCGACCCCGCCGGTTCGCCCTGGGTCGCGGCCTTGAGGTGGTCGATGATGTGCAGGTTGGCGTCGAAGACCTGCATGCCCTCGTAGTCGACGACGGGCGCGGTGAACCGACCGTCCTTGCCGACCGGCATCACGGCCTCGATGTCCTCGCGGTCGGTGACGATCTTGTCGTCCTCACCGAAAGCGCCCGCGGTGTGCACCAGCCCGGTGCCGTCGGTGGTGGTCACGAACTCGGCGGCGACCAGCCGGAACGCCTTCTCGTGCCCGAGGTAGTAGGAGAACGGGGGCGTGTAGGTCCGCCCGACCAGGTCGACGCCGCGGTAGGACCCGACCACGCACGGCTCGTCGAGGCCCTCGGCCGTCAGCTCGCGGGCGTACGACGCCAGCCGCGGCTCCGCGACCAGGTAGCGCTCGGTGCTGCCGGTGGGCAGGTCCGACTCCACGACGACGTACTCGATGTCCTCGCCCACCATCACCGCGAGGTTGCTGGGCAGCGTCCACGGGGTGGTCGTCCAGATCAGGGCGAGCACCCCGGCCAGTGCGTCGTCGGGACCGGTCGCGTCGAGGCGGTAGCCGACGGTGACGGCCGGGTCCTGCCGGTTCTGGTAGACGTCGTCGTCCATCCGCAGCTCGTGCGCGGACAGCGGCGTCTCGTCGTTCCAGCAGTAGGGCAGCACCCGGAAGCCCTCGTAGACCAGGCCCTTGTCGTACAGGCTCTTGAACGCCCAGATCACCGACTCCATGTAGTCGGGGTTCATGGTGCGGTAGTCGTGGTCGAAGTCGACCCAGCGCGCCTGGCGGGTGACGTATTCGCGCCAGTCACCGGTGTACTGCATCACCGACTCACGACAGGCCGCGTTGAACCGGTCGATGCCGAGCTCGACGATCTCGTCGGTGGTCTTGATGCCGTTCTGCCGCATCGCCTCCAGCTCGGCGGGCAGGCCGTGCGTGTCCCAGCCGAAACGACGCTCGACGCGCTTGCCGCGCATCGTCTGGTAGCGCGGCACCAGGTCCTTGACGTAGCCGGTCAGCAGGTGGCCGTAGTGCGGCAGGCCGTTGGCGAACGGCGGTCCGTCGTAGAAGACGAACTCGCCGGACCCGTCGTGGCCGGCCTCGCGCTGGTCGATGCTGGCCTGGAACGTGCCGTCGCTCTCCCAGTAGGCCAGCACCCGCTCCTCGATCTCGGGGAAGCGGGGGTTCGAGGGCACTCTCGGCCGCTCGGACTGGTCGCCGGTCGAGACCTGGGGGTACGCCATCGGGTTGCTCCTGCGGGTGCGTCGTGCTCGGACCCGAGGACGACGTCTGCCGCGGTACCACCTCGATTGCCGTGCTGGCGCACGACCACTCGTCGACGGCTGTGACGGGCCCACCCGTCCGGTTCTACTGAGCTCCCCCAGAGCTGGGAAGAGCCGTTCTTCCGGAGGCTCGCCGCTGATGACGGCTCGAACGCCTGTGCTTCCAGCGTACGGCGCCGCCGGGCCTGGCACGAAACCGGTGCGCGTCGGAGCGGCGCGATGACAAGGTGGCCGGTGTGAGCGACATGTGGGTGGACCCGGCAGAGGACCCCCGGGAGAGCGACGCCCCCGGAGCCACCGGGGAGAAGGCGGTGGTGCTGGAGTACCTCGACCGCTACCGGATGACTGTCGAGATGAAGTGCGCGGGCCTCGACGCCGAGCAGCTGTCCCGGTGCTCGGTGCCGCCGTCGACGATGTCGCTGCTCGGCCTGGTGCGCCACCTCGCCCGGGTCGAGCACAGCTGGTCACGGCGTGTCCTCGAGGGCCACGGTGACCTGGACCGGCTCTTCACGCTCCCCGACGACCCCGACTGGGACTTCAACGGTGCCGTCGCCGACGACGCGGTGGTGGCCGAGGCGTGGCAGTCGTGGCGCACCGAGGTCGCGCACGCACGCGAGGTCGAGGCCGGGCTCGACCTCGACGCGCGCGTCGACGTGCGCGGCCAGGAGTGCGAGGTCCGCGACATCCTCGTGCACCTGGTCGAGGAGTACGCGCGCCACGTGGGCCACGCCGGCCTGCTGCGGGAGTGCGTGGACGGCCGGACCGGGCAGTAGCGCCGGGTCCGTAGAGTGAGCGGCCGTGACCAGCGACGCGACGACAGCCTGGGGCCTCGGCCTCGCCACCCTCGACTCCGGCGGCACCGTGCTGGACGTGTGGTTCCCACTGCTCGGGCGCACCACCCGGCCCGCGGACGGGGGCACCTCGGCCGAGGTGAGCGCCCAGGAGGGCCGCGACGAGGCCCGCGACGTCACCCGGGAGGTCCGCCTGGTCGAGATCCCCGACCTCGCGGCCGCCCCGGCCTCCACCGAGGACGTCTGGCTGCGCCTGCACCTGCTCAGCCACCGGCTGGTGGCCCCGCACGGGCTCTCGCTGGAGGGCGCGTTCGGGCTGCTGACCAACGTGGTGTGGACTTCGGCCGGCCCGTGCGCGGTCGAGGGCTTCGAGACCACCCGGGCCCGGCTCAAGGCGGCCGGCCAGCACGTCACGGTGCACGGCGTGGACAAGTTCCCCCGGATGGTCGACTACGTCGTGCCCTCCGGCGTGCGCATCGCCGACGCCGACCGGGTCCGGCTCGGGGCGCACCTGGCCGAGGGCACCACGGTCATGCACGAGGGCTTCGTGAACTTCAACGCCGGCACCCTGGGTGCCTCGATGGTGGAGGGCCGGATCTCGGCCGGCGTCGTGGTCGGCGACGGCTCCGACATCGGGGGCGGCGCCTCGATCATGGGCACCCTGTCCGGCGGTGGCACCCAGGTCATCTCGATCGGCGAGCGCTGCCTGCTCGGCGCCAACGCCGGCATCGGCATCTCGCTGGGCGACGACTGCGTGGTCGAGGCCGGCTGCTACGTCACCGCGGGCACCAAGGTCACCCTCACCGGCACCGACGGTGCCCCGCGGGTGGTCAAGGCCGCCGAGCTGTCCGGCGCCGAGCACGTGCTGTTCCGTCGCAACTCCGTGAGCGGAGCGATCGAGGCCGTGCCGTGGAAGAGCGACGGCGTCACCCTGAATGCCGCCCTGCACGCGAACTGATCCCGGCGCGTCCCGCCCGGCTGGATTTGGCTCGTCCCGGACACTTGCCGGCATGAGACGGTGGCTGGTGCTGGGGTGCGTGGCCGTCCTGGGCGTGGGTCTGCTGGTCGCGGTGCGCGGCCTGGGCGGCACCGTGCAGCCGTTCTTCGCCGCTGATGTCTGCAGCGCGACCGTCGACGGCAGCACCGTCACGCTGAGCCCGGAGCAGGCCCAGAACGCCGGGCTGATCTCCGCGATCGCGGTCTCCCGCTCCCTGCCCGCGCGGGCCGCGTCGATCGCGCTGGCCACGGCGTACCAGGAGTCCAAGCTGGTCAACCTCGACTACGGCGACCGGGACTCCCTCGGGCTGTTCCAGCAGCGGCCCTCGATGGGCTGGGGCACACAGGAGCAGGTGAGCGACCCGGTCTACGCCACCAACCGGTTCTACGACGAGCTGGTCGAGGTGGAGGGCTACCGCGACCTCGAGGTCACCGAGGCCGCCCAGGCCGTGCAGCGCTCGGGCTTCCCAATGGCGTACGCCGACCATGAGGCGGACGCCCGGGTGCTGGCCTCGGCGTTCACCGGCAACTCGGCGGCGGCGTTCAGCTGTCGGCTCGGCTCCGACATCGACACCGCCGACGCGACCCTGGTCTCCAGCGGGCTGACCGCCCGTGCCGAGGTCCTGCGCCGCGACGTGCGGGAGGTCTTCGGCGACGTGCCGCTGGGCGGCTTCGCCCCCGGCGGTGTGTCCAGCGGCCACTCCGAGGACTCCGCGCACTACGACGGCCGGGCCGTCGACATCTTCGTGCGGCCGATCTCGCCGGGCAACACGACGAAGGGCTGGGCGATGGCGCAGTACCTCGTCTCGCAGGCCCAGCGGCTCGGCATCTCCACGGTGATCTTCGACGCCAAGATCTGGACCGTACGACGCTCGTCGTCCGGGTGGCGCGACTACACGCCCGACACCTCGGGGCGTGACGCCGCCACCGCGGCGATCCTGGAGCACCGCGACCACGTGCACGTCGACGTCTTCGACTGAGTCAGACGGGTGCACCGGTCCGGAGTCGGTGAGTGAGGCGGACCAGCGCGCGGTCGAGGGCTTGGTCGCAGAGCCAGGCGTCGTGCTCGGCGGCGTCGATGGTGTGGGTGCCGGTGGCGTCGACGAGGCGGTACAGGCCGTGGGGGGTGCGCCAGAGCATCTCGCCGGTGCCGGTCGGAGTGCAGGCGTAGCCGAGGTGGGTCTTGGCCCGGTGAGGTGTCCGGCTGAGGGGTTGGCCGGTGTGGCTGGTGGTCTGGCCGGGTGGCCCGGTCGGGTCGTAGGAGACCGGATGGTCGATGTCGAGGTGGTGGCTGTCGGCGGTGGCGTGGGGGAAGGCGTCGCCGGTCCAGCGGAGCCGGATGCGCTCCTTCATGGCTTCGGGGTGTTCGTAGGCGTGGACGCTGACCTGCTCGTTGAGGTCGATCACCGGCTTCACGATGACCCGGTCGTGGCCGAGCAGGGTGATCAGCTGGGCCAGGCTGTGCGGGCCGAGGCCCTCGACCCGGGCGACACCCGCGGTGGCGTGAGCTCCGGCCAGTGCGGCCTCGGAGAGGTGGACGTAGAGCACGCTGGTGCGCAGGGTCCGACGTGGCTCGGCCTCGCCGGCGAGCAGCGCGGTGACGTCGTGGGGCCGGGCCAGCCAGGCGAACGCTTCGGCGCGGAGCTCGTCGGCGCCCATGGCGGTGTACTCCTCACGCGTGGCCAGGAGGTCGGCGACCTGCTGCAGGGTCGCGTGGACGCCGGCGGCGTCACCGGCCGCGACCCGGGCGATCACCGACCTCAGCCCGGTGGCGTCGATCCGGGTCAGGGCGACGAACCGTCTGCGACGCTCCGCCTCGACGCGGGCGTCGTGCGCGGCCTGGTCGGCCTCGATGATCTTGGCCGCGGCCAGGTCGAGGACCCGACCAGGTGACTGGCCGGTGATGGCGTCCGCGACTGCCCGGTCGACCAGGGCGACGGCCTCGTAGGACAACCGTCGGGCCATGCCGGCGACCCGGCGCGCGACCCAGACCTCCGCCTGCAGGTCACGGACCAGGTCCCAGGTGTGCGGGAGGCGGTGGCGCAGGTCGAGGGCGTCGGCGACCACCCTGCGGGCCGAGACGGTGTGCACCTGACGGGCGATGCCGAGCTCGACCACCGCGAGCTCCTGGACACCGGGGCTGCCGTCACCGCCGAGGTCACCCAGGGTCTCACCACCCGGACCGGTGTCGGCCGGGATCGCGGAGTGCAGGTCGGCGTAGTGCAGCACCAGCAGCAGGTCGTCCACCTCGGCCTGCCGACGACGGCGCACCACGGCCTCGAGCAGCGACAGCGTGTCGCCGGCATCGAGATCGGCGGTGGCCGGGAGCATGCCTCATCATATCGAACACTTGTTCGATGAGCAATGGATTCCGGACCTCCCTGGGCGAGTCCCGGGGCGGTCGTCAGGCGGTCGTCAGACGGGCCACGGCGGCGTCGACCCGCTCGTCGGTCGCGGTGAACGCCACCCGCACGTGCTGGGACCCGGCGGCACCGTAGAAGACACCCGGGGCGGCCAGGATGCCCCGCTCGGCCAGCCAGGACACGGTGTCCCAGCAGTCCTCACCCCGGGTGACCCACAGGTAGAGCGACGCCTCGGAGTGCTCGACCTGGAACCCGGCCGCCAGCAGGCCCTCGCGCAGGACGGTCCGGCGGGCGGCGTACCGGGCGTGCTGCTCGGCGACGTGGGCGGTGTCACCGAGCGCGGCGACCATCGCGTGCTGCTGCGGGCCGGGCATCTGCAGGCCGAGGTTCTTGCGGACGGCGAGCAGCTCGCCGACCAGGGCCGCGTCGCCGGCGACGAACGCACAGCGGTAGCCGGCCAGGTTGCTGCGCTTGGACAGCGAGTACACCGCGAGGATGCCTTCGGCCGAGCCACCGCAGACCGACGGGTGCAGCACGGAGACCGGATCGGCCTCCCAGGCGCACTCCAGGTAGCACTCGTCGGAGACCAGGATCGTGCCTCGGTCCCGGCACCAGTCCACGACCTTGCGCAGGTGCTCGACGCCCAGCACCCGCCCGGTCGGGTTGGACGGCGAGTTCAACCACAGCAGCGCCGGCACCTCGGGCCCGATCGCGGTCAGGGAGTCGGCGGCCAGGGAGCGGGCCCCGGCCAACGCCGTGCCCACCTCGTACGTCGGGTAGGCCAGTGCGGGGTGCACGACCAGGTCTCCGGGGCCGATGCCCAGGTGCAGCGGCAACGAGGCGATCAGCTCCTTCGAGCCGATCACCGGCAGCACCTGATCCAGGCCCAGGACGCTCACGCCGTGGCTGCCGGCCAGCCAGTCGAGGCACGCCTGGCGGGTCTCGACCCGGCCCACGGTGAGCGGGTAGCCGGGTGAGTCCGCGGCCGCGGCCAGCGCGTCCTGGACCACCTGCGGCGTCGGGTCGACCGGGGTGCCGACGGAGAGGTCGACGATCCCTCCCGAGTGTGCCCGGGCCCGCTCCGCCTGGGCGGCCAGGTGGTCCCACGGGAAGTCGGGCAGCCGGTCGGAGACGGGGCCCTGGATGATCAGGTGGCCTGCTCCTGCGGCGGGAGCTCGGCGATCAAGGCGTGGTCGTGGTCGATCTCGCCCATCTTCGCGGCGCCGCCGGGAGAGCCCAGGTCGTCGAAGAAGTGCACGTTGGCGTCGTAGTAACCCTTCCACTTCTCCGGCGTGTCGTCCTCGTAGTAGATCGCCTCGACGGGGCAGACCGGCTCACAGGCACCACAGTCGACGCACTCGTCGGGGTGGATGTACAGCATCCGCTTGCCTTCGTAGATGCAGTCGACGGGGCACTCGTCGACGCAGGCCCGGTCCTTGAGGTCGACACACGGCTGGGCGATGACGTAGGTCATCAGGTTCCTCCTGAAAGGGGCTCTCGGGGTCGAGCACGATCGCTCTCAGCCTAGTATCCTGGGGTGTCGATCGAGCCGGAGCCCCACCCGGACCACCATGTGGATGCCGCCCACGGACTGGGCCCGCACGTAGTCGGGAAACGGGTCGTCGTGCGCCGCCTGCTGCGGGGCCGGACGGGTCCCAGCGGGGGGCCGGCGATGACCGACCTGCTGGGCGTGTGCCTCTCCTGGGGCGAAGGCGTGTGCGTGGTCCGGCCCGAGACCGGACCCCCCGTCGAGATCCCCACCACCGACATCGTCAGCGGCAAGCCGGTGCCGCCGCGGCCCTCACCCCGGCTACGGGTCAGCCCCGAGCAGGCGCAGCGGCGCGGCATGTCCCTCTTCCCCGACCTCGAGACCGAGCCGCTCGGCGGCTGGACGCTGCGGCACTCGCCGTCGCACGCCGCCCGCCGCGCCAACTCCGTGCTGGCGATGGCCGACCTCGGGACCGACCCGGAGCAGGCGTACGCCCGGGTGCTCGCCTTCTACGCCGAGCGCGGTCGACGTGCCGTGGCCGCCGTGCTGCCCGACACGGTGCAGGAGCAGGTGTTCCTCGACCATGAGTGGGGCCCGGAGTCAAGGGACGCCGACACCGTCTTCGAGGTCGCCGGCGTATCGGCGGTGCGGCGCATGCTGCCGGCCGCGCCCGACGACGTCGAGCTGGTCGAGGACGGCGCCCTGGCCACGGTGCGGCTGGGCGGTCGGGCCAGCGGGGTGGCCGTGGTCGACGGGGACTGGGCCGGGTACCGCACCATCGCGGTCGACCCGCAGCACCGCCGCCAGGGATTGGCGCTCGCCGTGATGTCGGCCCTGATGGAGTGGAGCGCCGAGCGGGGGGCGACCACGGCCTACCTGCAGGTGCTGGGCGACAACGAGCCCGCGCTGCGGCTCTACGAAGGGATCGGGTTCGCGGAGCACCACCGCTACCGCTACCTGGCCGCGCCGCGGCCCGCCTGAGCGCGGAGGCCCCGGATCGTCCTACCGACGGGGCGGCGGCCGGCAGATCACGGTGTCGGAGGGCGTGTAGGTGGTCGTGAAGTTCTCCTGCCGCGCCAGCGCACTCTGACCCGGCTCGCGGAAGAAGCGGACCACGTCGATGTCGAACCCGGCATACCCGGTGTTGGGGTAGCAGTCGTCGGTCCTCAACGTCCGGGTCCTGGGCGGCGTGGGGTTGTAGCGCTCGCCCGTGCTGGTCGTGATGTCCCACGTCTTGGTGGACCACATCGTCACCGTCAGCTCGCCCTGCGAGGACGGGGTGGAGGGGGCGAGGACGGCCTGGACCAGCACGCCGTAGGGAGTGTCGTTGCGGAAGCGCAGGTCGACGGAACCGAACACGACGGTCGCCTCCCGGCCCACCGGATAGCGGTCGATGTAGAACGAGTGCGGCTTGTGCTCGACGTCCTCGAGCCCGGCGAAGAACCCGGCGTTGAACAGCGTGGTCGCCATCTGCGAGACCCCGCCGCCCAGGTCCTCCTTGAAGATGCCGTCGCTGATCACGAAGCCCTCGGTGAAGCCGTTCTCCCGGGTCCGCTCCCCCACGACGTCGTTCATCGAGAAGGTGTCGCCGGGGGCGAGCACGGTGCCGTTGACGATCTCGGCGGCCCGGCCGATGTTGGTGTTGCGGTACTCGGCGTAGGGGAAGGCCGTCGTAAAGCTGGAGACCCGCTCCTTGATCTTGAGCGCCCGGGCCTCCTTGGTGCTGACGGCGGGCTCGGCCACGGTCGCCTCGACGGTGAGCTCGCGCTGACCCTCGGGGGCGCGCAGCGTGTCGAGGAAGGCGTTGGTGATGCTCTCGGGGGCGTAGCTGACGCCGGGCTGGGCCTTGGTGACCTGGGGCCTGCCGTCGACCAGGGTCACCGTCGCGTCCACCGGCGCACCGGCCCCGGCGGTGGCGGTCGCGACCAGCGCGGCGAGCTGGTCGGTGTCGAGGTCGGGCACCAGCTCGCCGTCCTCGGGCCTCATGGCCAGGGCGGAGGCGAAGTCGCGGGGCTGCAGGCGCACGGACGTGGTGCCGAACACCAGGGTGACCGGGCCGCTGACCGCCGGGTTGGCGAACGAGGTCACCGCCTCCTCGAGGTCCGAGGTGTCGATAGCGGGCTGGACCGTGGTCAGCGGCAGCTCGACCGGACCGCTGTCGGAGGCGTCGTCGAGCAGGGCCTCGGTGAGGGCCTGCTCGGCCAGGGCGCCGTCGATCTGCTGCCCGGGCTGGGGCGCGACCATCTCGACGCGACCGTCCACGAAGGAGACCGCACCGTCGATCGGCGTGGCCCCGAGCTGCTGCGAGACGGTGGCCAGCGCCTGGGCCAGGACGGCCTGGTCGACGGCCAGGACCGCCGGCAGCTCGCGGCCCCCGGTGAAGTAGTCCCACAGCCGCCGTGGTCGCCAGCTGCGACCACCGCCGGCCTCGGAGACCGAGGCGGCGTAGTCGACGCCGAGACCGAGCTCGGTGGGGCGCAGCCGCTCGGTCAACGGGCCGGCGCTCACCGCGAGGCGGCGCTCGACGCGGTCGGCCAGGCCGGCCCGCAGCGAGGCTGCCGCGTCGGCTTCGGTGCGGCCCCCGATGTCGACTCCGGCCACGCTGGTGCCGACCGGCACCTTCTCGCTGGCCACGGCGTACGCCGCGCCGTAGCCACCGGCGACGAGCAGCGCGAGGCCACCCATCACCAGCAGGACGAGCCACCCCCCGGCGCGCTCACCCTTCGGCGTCGGTGCTGCTGCGTTCACCCGCTCATCCTAGGAGTCGGACCCACCCGGGTCGCGCCCCGCACGCCGGGCCGGACGCCGGGCCGGTCGTGGCAGCGTCACGAAGGCGGCCACCACCAGGAGCAGGGTCAGGGCCAGCAGGGCGTAACCGTGGCTGGTGGCGGCGACCAGGTAGTCACCCTCGGCCCGGGGCAGGGTCCCGCGCAGCACGAGCACCGCGAAGCCGGCCACGAACGGCAGGCGTGACCACCAGGCGCGGGGCAGGGCCACGACGACCGCGACACAGCTCACCGCGGCCAGCAGCAGGAACGCCCACGACTGGTAGAGCGCCACGGCGGCCAGGCCGACCACCAGGCCCAGCAGTGCACAGGCGCTCGCGAGACCGAGTCCCGCGGCAACGCGCAGCACCCCGGCGCCCGCCCGGCCCCTCAGAGCCCAGCGAAGAGGTCGGTCTCGAGACCCCGCTCGTCGAGCTCGCCCTGCTGACCCTTGACGATCCGGAAGAACTCGACGCCCCAGGCCGTGGCGCCGAGGTTGTTGGACAACGCGAAGAACGGTCCGTCGAGGGTGATCTGGGTCGGGTAGGCCCGCATCGCGTCCATCTTGCGCTCCACGAAATCCATCGCGTCGACGGCCGCGGAGAGGTTCTCGTCGGCGGTCACGAAGTGGGGCAGCGGCCCGTCGGGGTCCATGCCCTCGAAGGACGTGGTGTCACCGGCGTCGCGTAGCG
Source organism: Nocardioides sp. (assembly GCA_026786275.1). Classification (GTDB taxonomy): domain Bacteria; phylum Actinomycetota; class Actinomycetes; order Propionibacteriales; family Nocardioidaceae; genus Nocardioides. The sequence continues at coordinate 12,601 of JAJAYJ010000015.1, forward strand.
AGCGCAGGCCCGCTCGCATCCGGCTCTCGGACATCGCGCCCCAGTAGATCTTGGCGACCTCCCAGGACGGGCCCAGGTCCGGGCGGTACGACGGCACGACGGCGAGCTGGGCGGCGTACATCGCGGCCCGGTGGGCCTGGATGTGGTCGGGGTGGCCGTAGCCGCCGAACTGGTCGTAGGTCACCAGCACCTGCGGGCGGACGTCACGGATCACCTCGACGAGGAGGTCGGCGGCCCGGGTCAGGTCGGCCTTGACGAAGGCGTTGTCGTGCACGTCGTCGGCCGCGACCGCGTAGCCGTCGTCGTGCCACTTCATCCCCGAGTCACGGAAGTGCTGGAAGCCGCCCAGCCACCGGTGGTCGGTGACGCCCAACGCCGTCATCGAGGCCTCGAGCTCGCCCTTGCGGTGCTCCCCGAGGCGGTCGTCCCGGTCGGCGGCCAGGTGGGCCAGGTCGGGCACCAGGATCTCGCCCATCTCGCCGGCCGTGCAGGTCACCAGGGTCACGCCGCGGCCCTCGGCGGCGTACTTCGCCATCGTCGCGCCCTGGCCGATCACCTCGTCGTCGGGGTGGGCGTGGACGAGCAGGAGCCGCTGGGCGGGGGCGTCGGGCATGAGCACGATCCTTGGGATTGGCGGGGACAGATCTTCGGAGCAACCCGGTCGGTGCCCGGATTAGTCCCGCTCGTCGTGAGTACGTCGCGGCGCGCGGGGCAGGTCGAGGGGCGGGCGCGCCGCCTCGGGCGGCGCCTCGTCGTCCAACCAGCCGTCGTGGCGGTCGACGAGCACGTCGAGCACGACCTCGGGGGCGTCGCTGAGCACCGCCCAGGGGTGGTCCTCGTCGTCGTCCTCGCCGGCCAGCCGCTCCCGGGTCAGCTCGGCACTCCAGCCCGCCCGCTCCAGCGCCGCGACCACCGCGCGGGCGTCGCCCTCGTCGAAGAACACGCCTCTCACCGCCGATCCCCCAGGATGCGGGCGAGCTCGGGCAGGAACAGGCGGTCCGAGTCCAGCCACACCACCGTCTCCAGCTCATCGGGCCGCAGCCAGCGGACCCGGTCGTGCTCGGTGGGGGTCGGCTCGCCCTCGACCAGCCGCACGACAGCGACCGTGAGCACGAGCCCGGGCCGGACCCGGCTGCGACCCGGGAGCCAGCCCACGACCTCGACGCGGCAGCCCAGCTCCTCCTCGACCTCGCGGACCAGCGCCTGCTCGGGGGTCTCCCCCGGCTCGACCTTGCCGCCCGGCAGCTCCCAGCGGCCCGCGACCTCCGGCGGCGCCGTACGACGGGCCGCCAGGACGCGACCACCGTGCACGACCGCCGCACCCACCACCACTCGGTCCTCGTCAGCCACGCCGCAGAGCCTAGGCTCGGCGCCGTGAGCTCTTCTGCCGGCATCCACCTGGTGCGGACCGCCGAGAACGTCGCAGAGATCGAGGCTCTCGCGGGCCTGGTCGGCGGCCGGGCCGGCCTCGCCGCCATGCTCGACGACCTGGACCGCCAGGGCCGGCGCGCCCTGGCCCCGGGGCTCGCGGTGCACCGTGCCTGGACGTGGGACCGGGCCGATCGTCGCGACCGCCGGTGGTGGCCCCAGGGCGTCTCCACGTCGGCCGACGCGGCCGGCAGCACCGGCGACGGACAGGTCGCGGGCCGGTCCGTGGTCGCGGTGGCGTGGTACGCCCGGAAGCTGCCCGGAGAGGCGGCGGGCCAGGGTTCGCGGGTGTCGTTCTTCGACCTGGACTCGCGCCGCTACCGCCACGTGCTCCTGGTGGTGCCCCGGCTGCGCGACGGTCAGCTCGGGGTGGAGCCGCTGCGGGTGCACGCCGGCGGGATCGTCTGGGCGGGCCCGCACCTGCACGTCGCCGCGACCACCCGGGGGCTGATGACCTGTCGTCTCGAGGACCTGATGCAGGTGCCGGCGAGTGCGCTCGGCGACGACCGGACGCTGGGGGTCGACGGCGACCGGGTCTCGTCCTTCGGATACCGCTGGGTGCTGCCGGTCCGGTTCGCCTACCGGTCGGTGACCGACGACGGACTCCAGGGACTGCGCTACTCCTTCGCCTCCCTCGACCGGGCCGCCGACCCGCCCGCGCTGCTGGTCGGTGAGTACGGACGACGCCGCCAGACCACCCGGCTGGCCCGCTTCCCCCTCGACGAGGAGTCCGGGCTGCTGGCCACCGACGAGGACGGCCGCTCCAGCGCCCTCGCGCTCCACGACGGCGGTGTGACCCACAGCCAGGGCGTCGCGGTGGCGGCCGGCCACCACTACGTGACGGTCTCCCGCGGCACACGCACCCCCGGCTCGGTGTACGTCGGGGCGCCGGGGGCGTTCCGGGAGCTGCGGTGGGCGGTGCCGATGGGGCCGGAGGACATCGCGTTCTGGCCCGCGCGCGACCAACTGTTCACGGCGACCGAGCACCCCCGGCGGCGCTGGATCGTGGCGATGAGGCGATCCCGATTCGACCGGCTGCTGCCCTGAGACCCGCTCAGGCCGGGCGCGGGACCCGGGCGAGCTGACGGCTCTGCGCGACCAGCCGGCCGGCCGAGTCCCAGACCTCGGCGTCCTCCTCGAACATGCCGCCGGCGACGTTGCGGGTCTCGTGGCGCACCACCAGCCAGCCCGGCTCGGGGCGGGCCCGCACGTGCACGGTCAGCTCGATCGTGGGCGCCCAGCCCATCAGGCCCAGGTCGAAGGTGACCGGCGGCAGCGCGTCGACCACCGTCAGCAGGGAGATCGGGTCGGGCTCCCGGCCCTCGGCCAGGCGGAACCACGCGCTCAGCACGCCCAGGCCCGACGGCCGGCCCACCGCCCAGCCGACCTGGTCGGGGTGGAAGCGCATCTCGAAGCGGTCCATCAGCTTGGCGTTCGCCCGGATCTCCGCCGGCGCCAGCGTGTTGGGCACGCACTCCTGCGGCGCCGGGATCGCCGGCGGGCCGGCGGTGGTCGCCACGTCGTCGGGCAGCCGGCCCAGGTCGCCGTACGTCGCGAGCGCGGTGATCCGGGTGGTGCCGCCCTGGCTGAGCTCGACGGCGACGGTGGCCAGGCTGCTGCCCTCGCGGCGTACGTCGACGCCGATCCCCGCCGGGCCCGGCACCGCCGCGGACAGGTAGTGCGCACTGACGGCGATCGGGTCGGGCTTGCCGGGCAGGGCCGCACGGACCGCGTTCCCGAGCACCGAGAGCAGGTACCCGCCGTTGACCCCGCCACCGACGGTCCAACCGTCGGCCAGGTCGGCGCTCCAGCGGCCCGGCCCCGCCGGGGACACCGCGATCTGGCGGTCGAACTCGGGAGTCAGCACGCCCTCGGTCGTCATGCACCGCAATCTAGCCACGACCGACGGGCTGCGGGGGTGACGGCCCGGCACCCGACTACCCGGCGACCAGGTGCTCTCGGACCCACGCCCCGGCCTCCTCGGGGGCCAGGTCGCCCTCGGCGAGGTCCCGGGCGAAGGTCACCGCCATCGCAGTGAGCCGGTCGTCGGCGCTGCCCGAGCGGTCCCCCCGCAGCCGGGAGAGCACCTGGGTCGTGGCCCCACCCGTGCGCTGCGCGAGCGTCGCGGTCCCGGCGAAGTGGCGCACCTGACGAGGCGTGCCGTCGTCGAGCTCCGGCCGGAAGCCGCCGCCGAGCAGCACGTCGTGCCCGCCCGCCGCGAGGTCGAGCCACCCCGGAGGACCCGGTCTGATCCCCGCCGCCTGGTGGGCGAGCGCGACCACCAGGCCAGGGCCGTCCGGCGCGGGCTGCGCGTCGGCGATCAGGTCGCACAGCACGGCCAGGGACACGGCGGCGCTGAGCACCGGTGCGTCCAGGTGCCAGACGAGTCGCAACAGCGCCGGCACCGGCCCGTCGTCCTGCACCTGACGCGGCGTCTGCACCAGCCGGTGCACCTCGCGGCCGTCGAACACGTGCAGCACGAAGCGGTCCCGTGAGCGCACCGATGCCGGCTCGACGGCCAGGGCTGCCCTCGTGGCCTGCTCCAGCACCCCGGCCCGCTCGGTCGGCAGCGAGGCCGTCGCGTACGGACCGTGCGAGCGCACCTCGGCGCCGGGGCGCCGGCGGGTGCCGGCGAGCAGGTAGTGCGTCATCGGCTCACCGGCGCAGCCCGGCCCACCACTCGTCGGTGGGCAGATCCTCGCCGGCCACCCAGCGCTCCCCCGGCCGCGGCTGGGCCAGGCGTACGTCGTGCGCGGCGGCCTCCCGGCGTACCCGGTCGGCCGGCTCCGCCCACGGGTGGAAGGCCAGGTCGAAGGTGCCCCAATGGATCGGCAGCAGCACGTCGCCACGCAGGTCGAGGTGGGCCCGGACGGCCTCGGCGGGGTCCATGTGGATGTCGGGCCAGCGGGTGTCGTAGGCCCCGACCGGCATCACCGTCAGGTCGATGCGGTCGTGCTCGGCCCCGAGGTCGGCGAAGGCGGTGCAGTAGCCGCCGTCACCACCGAAGAACACCGTGCGACCCCCGGCCTGGACCAACCACGAGGACCACAGGGTCGGGTTCTCGTCGAAGAACCGGCCGGAGAAGTGCCGCGCCTCGGTGCAGGTCAGGGTGAGCTCGCCGAGCGTGAACGTGTCTCCCCAGTCCAGCTCGACGACCCGGTCCTCGGGCACCGCCCACCGGCGCAGGTGGGCGCCGACCCCGAGCGGCACCACGAACGGCACCTGCTGGGTCCGGGTCAGGGCGGCGATCGACGCCGTGTCGAGGTGGTCGTAGTGGTCGTGGGAGATGAGCACCGCGTCGAGGCGGGGCAGGTCCTCGATCCGAGCCGGCACCGGGTGGGTCCGCCGGGGCCCGACTCCCGACGACGGGGAGCAGCGCTCGCTCCAGACCGGGTCGGCCAGCACCCAGTGGCCACCGATCTCGAGCAGCACGGTGGCGTGGCCGAGCCAGGTCGCAGCGCAGTCGGCGGCCTGCTCCGGCCAGGTGGGTCGGACCAGGGGGACCTCACCGGCGGGCTTGCCCCGGTTGCCCTTGGTCGCGATCTCGACGGCGATCGAGCGTCCACCGCCGGCCTCGAGGACCCGCGCCGGCTCCCGGTTGCGGAAGCTGCCGTCGCGGAACTGCGGCGAGTCGTAGCTCAGGCCGGCGGGCGCACCCTTGGATCGGCGTACGGCGGCCAGGGCCCGGGGACCCAGGATGCGGGCGGGCCAGCTCACCGTGCTGGCCAGCCCGCTCACGAGGTCGGTACGTGGGCGCTGCTCGGAACGGCGGTGGGCGGACACGTCGCCCATCCTGCCCCGCAGTGTGCAAGGTCTGGTCCCGGGGGCGCACCAGCGCTGCGGTCGCCCGGTGGGTCACCCGTCGGCGTCGTCCGGGCGACTGCGCCCGCGTCTCGCGGCGAGCACCGGTCCGCCCGCGCGGAGCGCGACGAAGCCGACGACCGCCAGGGCGACGGCGGCGAGCACGGCGCTCTGGAACCGTTCGGTCCAGGGCTCGACCGCCTGCCAGTTCGCCCCCAGCTGGTAGCCAGCGACGATGAAGATCGAGTTCCAGAGCAGGCTGCCGGCCGTGGTGAGCAGCAGGAACGTGCCCAGCCGCATCCGATCCACGCCGGCGGGCAGCGACACCAGGCTGCGGAACAGGGGCACCATCCGTCCGAAGAAGACCGCCTTGGTGCCGTGCTTGGCGAACCACGCCTCGGTCCGCTCGAAGTCCTCGGGCTTGATGAGCGGGACCACCTCGAAGACCCGCAGCACCCGTGCCCGCCCGATCCGCGCTCCCACGCCGTAGAGCACGAAGGCGCCGAGCACCGAGCCGAGGGTGGCCGCCACGATCGCGGCCAACAGCCCGAAGGTGCCCTGGGCCGCGGCGAACCCGGCCAGCGGCAGGATCAGCTCGCTGGGGATCGGCGGGAACAGGTTGTCCGCACCCACCGCGATCGCGACCCCGACCAGGCCGAGTGCCTGCATCAGGTCGACGGCGAGGCCGGCGAGGCCGTCGAGCTCGGGCGTTGCGGCGGCGGCGGCGGCGGCGAGGATGCGTGCGGTCACGCCTCCAGGGTGACGGACTGCTGGTAGGGCGCGGGTCGGGGGGCCAAGGAGTCAGGGCATGACGACGTACCTGATCTCGTTCGACGACGGCGCGATGACCTTCCCCGAGGAGGGGCTGCCCGACGTGGCCGATGCCGTGCGCGCCGTCCGAGCCTCTGAGCGAAGGACGGCCCGCGCGCCAGGGAGCCGCGACCCTTCACCCCACGATCGAGGCTTCCACAGCATCGGAGACTGACGCCGACGCGACCGCTGATGCGGAGATCCGAGTTTCCTCGGGGTCGTTCCCGATACTCCGCACGCCGGTGACCTGCTTCGCTGAGACG
>JAJAYJ010000016.1 GCA_026786275.1 Nocardioides sp.
CCGGCGCCCCGGCCGCGGGCGGTGCTGCGGCCGGCGCCGCGGCGTACGTCGTGGACGTGACGGAGCAGAACTTCCAGGCCACCATCGAGGCCTCGATGACCGCGCCCGTGCTCCTGGTGTTCTACTCGCCGACCCGGCTGGCCGAGAGCGTCCAGATGGCCCGCGACCTCGCGACGCTGGCCGGTGAGCAGGAGGGCCGCTTCCTGGCCGCGCTGGTCGACGTCGACGCGCAGCCCTCGATTGCGCAGGCCGTGCAGCTGGAGTCGATCCCGTTCGTGTTCGCCGTGCTCGACGGCCGGCCGGCCCCGCTGATCCAGGACGTCCTGGGCCTCGAGGAGCTCCGGACCGCCCTCACCCAGGTCCTGCAGCAGCTCGCCACCCAGGGCATGACCGGACGGCACGCGCCGCGCGTCGGTGGGCCGGTCGAGGCCACGGCACCGGTCGACGAGGACGCGGTGGACCCGCGCTACGCCCCGGCCGAGGACGCCATGGGCGCCGGCGACTACGGCCGGGCCGTCACCGAGTACCAGTCCCTGCTCAACCACGACCCGGCGGACCCCGAGGCGACCGCCGGCTTGGCCATGGCCACCCTGCTGCAGCGCACCCAGGGCGTCGAGGAGGCCACCGCGCGAGCAGCGGCCGAGGGCGCACCCGACGACGTGGACGCCCAGACGCTCGTGGCCGACCTCGACATGCTGGCCGGGCGGGTCGAGGACTCCTTCGCGCGGCTCACCGAGCTGGTACGCCGCAGCTCCGGAGCCGACCGGGACCGGGCTCGTGAGCACCTGATCGGGCTCTTCGGTGCGGTCGGCAACGACGACCCGCGCGTGCTCAAGGGTCGTCAGAACCTGGCGTCCGCGCTGTACTGAGCCGACCCCGGACCCCGCGGCTCGGTCGTCTCGCCCGGCAGCGGCAGCGGGCCTGGGCGCGGGGGCCGTGGCGGCTCAGGTCTGGGCGCCCCCACCGGCGCCGACGAGAGCCTGCAGCACCGCGCTGACGGCGGGGGACGCGGCCAGGCTGCGTCGGTGCACCGCGATCACGTCCCGGGTCGGGGCCGGGTCGGTCGCGGACAGGGCGACCAGGTCGTCGCCGAGGGGGCTGCGGCCGAGCCGGGGCACCAAGGCGATCCCGAGCCCGGCTCGCACCAGGGCCAGGTGGGAGTCGAAGTCGATCGCCTCGTGCGCGATCCGGGGCGGGCGACCGGTGCCGTCGTACATGCGGCGCAGCCACTGCCGGCAGATGGTGCCCTCGGGCGTCGCGATCCAGCTCTCGGACACCAGGTCGTGCGGCGTGACGCCGGCCCGGTCGGCCAACCGGTGGTCGCGGTGCACGATCACCTCGGCCAGGTCGCGGGCTACCAGCAGGGTGTCCAGGTGTGCGGGCACCGCGAGCGGCACATCGCCCCACCGGTGCACGAGGCCGAGCTCGTGCTGACCGGTGGCGACCAGCTCGATCGTGTCCCAGGGCTCGCGCTCGGCGAGGCTGAGGGTGAGGTCCGGGTGGGCCCGGACCAGGTCACGCACCACGGGGGCGACCAGGCCACGCATCGCGGTCGAGAAGGCCGCGATCCGCAGGTGGCCCGCGACGGCGTCCGCCTGGGCGTGCAGCCCCGCCTCGATCTCCTCCAGGTCGCTCAGCAGCCGGGAGCCGACGTCGACCAGGTGCCGGCCGCGCCGGGTCAGCATCACGCCCCGACCGACCCGCTCGAGGAGGGGGACGCCGGTCTGCCGCTCCAGACGTTTGACCTGCTGTGAGACTGCACTGGGCGAGAACCCCAGGGCCTCAGCGGCAGCAACCACGGACCCATGCGTGGACACGGCCCGCAGCGAGACCAGGGCCCCCAGGTCGATCATGCAGCGATGTTACCGAGTCGAGCAGGTCATCACGCACCAGGACTGATGGATCCCTCGCCCGAGGGATAGTCCGGGCAGGTGCGTCGGTACCCCTCGTCTCCGAAGTACGTCGCCCACTCGGTGTGGCTGAGGTTGCGGCCGGCCAGGGTGCACGCAGCGGCGGCCAGGTCCTCGGGGTGAAGGGTCCACTCGGTGACGCCGAGCCGGCCGTTGACGGCGACCGCCAGGCCGTCCGGGCGCAGGTAACCCTGAGTGACCTCCTCGGGGGCGAAGCTGGGGATGGCGCCCAGCCGGGTCCAGGAGCGGGTGTCGAAGACCTGCACGTTGCCGTCCTGACCGGCACTGAGCAGGCGCCGTCCGTCGTCGCTCACGGTCAGGTCCTGCAGGGCGCCGCGGGAGCCGGGCAGGGTGGCGACCGAGGCGGCCGTTTCGGCGTCGTACTCCTGGACGAGGCCGGCGTAGTCAGATCCCACGACCCGGAGACGGTCGTGGTCCCACCAGGCCGCGGTGACCACCATCGTGGCCTCGGGCCCCGCCGCGCCGGACTCCAGGTCGAACAGCGCGGCTCGCCCCCTGTCCTCGTCCTCCCAGTTCAGGTGGCTGCCCTCCTCGACCTGGTAGCTGACCCAGGCCGACGAGCCGTCCGGGGACGCGCGCATGCGGTAGGGAAACCCAGGCACCTCGAGCCGGAGACCGGTCGGCTCCGCGGTGGCCACGTCGAACTCCTCGAGCGTCCAGGGCGCGTCACCACGGGGGGTGGGCACGAACCACGCGTGCTCGCCGTCACCGCCCGGTAGCAGCATCTCGGCTCTCGCCAACCGCGCGTCCGCGGCGACCACGGAGTCTCCCGAGGCGACGTCCACGATCCGGCTGCCCGAGTCGTCGAGCACCATCAGGCGTTGGCCGCCCAACCACATGACGTCGGAGTCACCGTCCTCGACGGCCCGGTCGGTGCCGTTCTCCAGATCCAGCACCAGGTGCTCGCGCCACGCGCCGCGCGGCGAGACCGCGAGGTAGCGACCGGCGTCGTCGTAGCCTGCCGTGGTCATCGCCCCGGGGGCCACCAGCCGCGAGACGAGGCCCGATCCGTCCAGGCGCCAGCGGTAGTAGCCGCGAGCGAAGGCGACCAGCTCGCGGTCCTCGGCGACGGCGAGGTCACCCACCTCACCCAGCTGCGGGTCCAGCCGGACGGCGGTGAGCTGGCCGGTCCGCAGGTCGCGCTCCTCGATCTCTCCGAACGCGCTCCCGCAGTAGGCGCGGTCGATCGCCGCGGCGACGGCGAAGCTGGAGCAGGGGAAGGCGTCGGGGTCCTCGCTCAG
>JAJAYJ010000017.1 GCA_026786275.1 Nocardioides sp.
ATCCCGGCCCGGCCGGGCGCCAGGATGGCGGCGCCGGCGACGAGGGGCCCGGCGCAGGCGCCGCGGCCGGCCTCGTCGACGCCCGCGATCGTCTCGATCCCGTGGCGCCGCAGCGCTCGCTCGTAGCCGTACAGACCGGCGTCGCGACGCACGGTGGACCCGCGGGGAAGCACGGACACAGCCACCTACTCCGCGCTCGGCACGTCCGCGAACGAGTCGGGGCGGGTCAGGCGACGGGCGTGGGAGAACGGCCACAGCACCCCGGCGACCTTGCCCACGACCAGCTCGTCGGAGACGAACTCGCGACCCGGGACGCACTCGGTCTCGACCTCGGTGCACATCTGCTCGGTGGAGTCGCCGGAGTGGGAGCGGTTGTCGCCCATCACGAAGACCTTGTCGGCCGGCACCGGGCCGGCGGTCCAGCTGCAGGTGCCGGTCATCGGGCCGTAGCACTGGGCCTGGTCGAGCTTCGCGTACCCCGCCTCGTCGAGGGGCACCCCGTTGACCAGGATCCGGCCGCGCTCGTCGCAGCAGGTGATGACGTCACCCTCGACGCCCACCACCCGCTTCACCAGGTGGCCACCGGAGGGGTAGAGGCCGACGGCGGACAGGACCTGGGCGACACCACCCTGAGGGTCACCGTCCTCGCCGGGGCCGAGCCAGCCGCCCGGGTCCTCGAAGACCACGACGTCCCCGCGCTGCGGCTCGCCGCCGAACCAGTAGGAGACCTTCTGCACCAGGATCCGGTCGTTCTTGACCAGGCCCGGCTCCATGGACTCCGACGGGATGTAGAACGCCTGGGCCAGGACCGCCTTGATGACGACCGCGAAGACCAGTGCCAGCCCGAGCAGCAGGATGCTCTCCTGCCACACGGGGAGGCTGGACCTCGCCCGGCCCCTGCCCGGCTCACCGTCCGGGGTGTCCGGGACCGGCACGTTGTCTCCTCCGGGGGGCGCTGCCACGGCGCCCGGGTCGCCCTCGCTGGGGTCGACCCGGTCGCGCTCGACGTCGTCAGCAGCCACGCGCAGAGTCTAGGAAGGCGTCGGTGAGGTTCGGCGCAGGCGGCGGTCTCAGAACTCGCGGCGCTCCTTTATCTTGGCGGCCTTGCCGCGCAGGTTGCGCAGGTAGTAGAGCTTGGCGCGGCGCACGTCGCCGCGGGAGACGACCTCGATCTGCTCGAAGATCGGGGAGTTCAGGGGGAAGGTGCGCTCCACGCCGACGCCGAAGGAGACCTTGCGGACCGTGAAGGTGCGCCCGATGCCGGCACCGTGGATGCGGATGACCACGCCCTGGAAGATCTGGACACGGGAGCGGCTGCCCTCGATGACCTTGACGTGGACCTTGATGTTGTCGCCGGCGCGGAAGGCCGGGACGTCGTCGCGCTTGTGGGCGTTGCCGAGGTCGGCAATGACGTTCGTCATGATGCTCCTCGCGAGTGCCACAGGTCAGCCGCGGTATCGGATGGTGTTCAGGTGTGGTGGCGCACGGCCCAGCACGGGTGGCCGGCGGCGTGAGGCTCCCCCTGTGGCAGGAGGCCCGACGCAGGTCCCCCGCGCGACTCCCGGGGCGACCCTTCGGCCGACTGGGCCGGATACCGATTCTGCCACAGCAGATCAGCGGGCGCCTCATCGTCGCCGGGCGGGCCACCGGCCGTGGTCGGGGGTGCGCGTCAGCTCCGCCGGACCACCTTGACCAGCACCGCGGGCCCCGAGCGACCCTCGAGGACCTCACGCACCCGGAAGCCGGCCTTGCGGTACATCCGCAGGTTGTCCAGGCTGCTGCGGCCCGTGACCAACCGGTACGTCGTGGCGTCCGGTGGGGCGGTGGCCTCGATGTGCTCCAGCAGCACCCGTCCGAGGCCGCGGCCCCGCAGGTCGGGGGCCACCATCAACCGGCCGATGTCCCACTCCGAGCCGTCGAGCCGTCCCCGGACCGAGCCCACGAGCCGGCCCGCAACCCGGACCACGTAGGTGGCCCAGGCCTCCACGGAGGCCTGCACGTCCTCGAGCCCCTCGTGCAGCGTCGGGATGCCCAGGTCGTCGTTCGCGATCGCCTCGGAGACCCAGCACGCGAGCTGGAGAGTGAGGATCTCGGGGGCGTCGGCCCGGGTGGCGCTCTGGATCTCCCACTCCCCGGTGAGCGCGGACGGGGCCAGCAGGTCGGGTCGGCGGGTGAGGGTGCGGCGTACGGACTCGTCGTGGCGCCAGGCGGCGACGGCCGCGTGGTTGCCCCCGAGCAGCACGTCCGGCACGTCCCGGCCCCGCCAGCTGGCGGGCTTGGTGTACACGGGGCACTCCAGCAGGCCGTCCTCGTGGGACTCCTCCACCAGCGACCCCGCGTTGCCCATGAAGCCCGGGATCAGCCGCACCACGGCCTCGGTGAGCGCCAGCGCCGCGACCTCGCCACCGTTGAGCACGTAGTCACCCAGCGAGATCTCCCGCACCTCGGCCAGAGTCCCGGCGTGCTCCAGCACTCGCTGGTCGATGCCCTCGTAGCGTCCGCAGAGGAAGACCAGGTGCTCGTGGGTGGCCAGCTCACGGGCGTGCGCCTGCGTGAATCGGACGCCCGAGGGGGTGGGCACGACCACGACGGCACCCGGCCTCACCACCTCGTCGAGGGCCTCGCCCCACGGCTGCGGCTTCATCACCATGCCGGCGCCGCCGCCGTACGGCGTGTCGTCGACGGTGCGGTGCCGATCCGTCGCCCAGTCTCGCAGGTCGTGAACGTGCACGTCGATCAGCCCGCGTGCTGCCGCCTTGCCCGGCAGCGAGAGCGACAGCGGGGCCAGGTAGTCGGGGAAGATGGTGACGTAGTCCAGACGCATGCTGGCTCGGCTCAGTCGTCGTCGGGCAGGGGGGTGACCAGACCGGGCCGGTCGGCCACCACGACCCGTCCGCCGGGCAGGTCGACCTCGGGCACCAGCGCCTTCACGAACGGCACCAGCGCCTCGCGGCCCTCGGGCGTGCGGATCGTCAGCAGGTCCTGGGCGCCCCCGTGCACCAGCCCGGTGACCTCACCCAGCGCCCGGCCGTCCACGTCGTGGGCGGCCAGCCCGACCAGCTGGTGGTCGTAGTACTCGTCGGGGTCCTCCGGCACCTCGTCGGCCCCGATCTGCACGTGCAGGAGCAGACCGCGGGCCGCTTCGGCTGCGGTCCGGTCGGGGATCTCCTCGAAGTCGACCAGCAGCCGCGAGGAGTGCCACCGCGACCCGGCCACGGTCAGGGTGCGCAGGGTGCTGGTCGACCCGCGCGGGGCCTCGACCCGCAGCACGGACCCGTCGGCGAAGCGCCGGTCGGGCTCGTCGGTACGGACGTCGATCGTCACGTCGCCACGGATCCCGTGCGCCCGGCCGATCCGGCCGACAACGACCTCGATGGTGTCCACAGGTGCCTCTCTGGGTCGAACACGCAGGACGGGTGCCTCCCCCGCGGGGGCGACACCCATCCTGTCGAACGCAGTCGAGCCGACCGCTCAGCGCCGCCGGTCGACGTCCACGAAGTCGACCCGGGCCCCGTCGCGGCCCGCGAGCGCGGAGACCACGGTGCGGAACGCCGTGGCCGTGCGGCCGCCGCGCCCGATCACCTTGCCGAGGTCGTCGGGGTGGACCCGGACCTCGAGGAGCGAGCCGTTGCGCAGCCGCTTGTCACGCACCGACACGTCGTCGGGGTGGTCGACCACGCCGCGGACCAGGTGCTCGAGGGCGTCGATGAGCATCGTGCTCAGGCCTCGGCCTTCTGGTCACCCTTGTCGGCCGCCTGCTCGGCGTCGACCTGGGCGGTCTCGGCGGTCTCGGCTGCCTCCGTGGCGGCCTCGGGCGACTCACCCGCGATCACCTCGGGCTCCGTGGCAGCAGCGGGAGCCGCGGGCGTCGCGTCGGCCTGGGGCTTCTCGTCGGCCTTCGGCTCGGCCTTGGCCTTGTCGCTGGCCTTGTCGGTGGCCTTGTCGGTGGCCTTCGCCTCAGCCTTGTCGTCCGAGTTCTCCTCGGCGGGGGCCTCGTCCTTGGTCTTCTTGGCGGCGGCCTTCTTGGTCGTGGCACCGGCCTTGGGCTCGCTCTGGGCGGCCTTGAGCGCCTCGTTGAAGATGTCGATCTTGGCCGGCTTGGCCTCGGCAACCCTCAGCGTGCCCTCGGTGCCCTCGAGCCCGTGGTGCTTCTGCCAGTCACCGGTGATTTTGAGGATGACCTCGACGGCCTCGGTCGGCTGCGCGCCGACCCCCAGCCAGTACAGCGCCCGGTCGGAGACGACGTCGATGTAGGACGGGTCCTCCTTCGGGTGGTACTTGCCGATCTCCTCGATCACGCGACCATCGCGCTTCTTGCGGGAGTCGACGATGACGATGCGGTACTGCGGCACCCGGATCTTGCCGAGGCGCTTCAAACGGATCTTGACGGCCACGTCTGTGGTGTCTCCTTGGAACTCGTGTGTGGTGACGCTCCGGGAACCGGGTGGGGACCAGGTCGGAGGGTCGAGGGGCCTGTGGGCCTCCGGATGAGAGGGTCCGGACGCGCAGGACTCAGCGACCCAGTGTGCCAGAGCCTGCGCCACCGGACCGAATCAGGGCATGCTGCCTGGTCAACTTCGGCCGACCACGAACATGCATCTACGCAACCCCTGACTCGTCAAGATGTTGCATCCATCCCTTGAGTCCACCCCCCTACAGGCGAGCGAAACGCCCGACGAGTTGCCGGTCTCGAGGCTCGCTGCCCTCGCACCTCCACCACCCGGGGGACTCGCGGCGCTCACACCTCAACCACCAGTGGGGGCGACCACCCGGCCCCGCAGCACCACGGCGGCGGGGCGCCGCAGCGTCTCGAGGTCGGTGCGGGGGTCCGCGTCGTAGACGACGAAGTCGGCTGGGTCACCCTCGCCGAGTCCGGGGGCGAAGCCCAGCCACTCCCGGGCCCTCCAGGAGGCCGCACCGAGGGCGTCGTGGGGCCTCATCCCCAGGGCCACCATCGCGTGCACCTCGCCGGCCAGGTTGCCGTGCCGCGACAGGCCACCGCCGTCGGAGCCGGCGTAGACCCGCACGCCGGCCTCGACGGCGCTCATGATCGTCTCGCGGCGGCGGGCGAACAGGTCGGTCATGGTCGAGGCGTAGCCGGGGAACTTCTCGGCACCGGCCTCGGCGTACTGCGGGAACTTCTCCAGCTGCATGACGGTCGGCACCAGGGCGGTGCCGCGGCGAGCCATCTCCTCGACCAGGTCGGGGCTCAGCCCGGTGCCGTGCTCGATGCAGTCGATGCCGGCCTCGATCAGACCGGGCAGCACCCGGGAGCCGAAGCAGTGCGCGGTCACCCGGGCCCCGTGCTCGTGGGCCACCGCGATCGCCTCGGCGAACACCTCGGGCGGAAAGGACGGCGCCAGGTCACCCTCCTCCCGGGAGATCCAGTCGCCGACCAGCTTCACCCAGCCGTCGCCGCGCTGCGCCTCACGGGCGACGTACGACGCCAGCTCCTCGGGCTCGACCTCGTGCGCGTAGTTGCGGATGTAGCGCCTGGTGCGGGCGATGTGGCGCCCGGCCCGGACCAGCCGGGGCAGGTCCTCGCGATCCTGGACCCAGGCGGTGTCGGCGGCCGAGCCGCAGTCCCGGATCAGCAGGACACCGCCGTCCCGGTCCTCGAGGGCCTGCTGCTCGGTGGCCGCGTCGGAGACCGCTCCGTCGTCGTCGAGCCCGAGGTGGCAGTGCGCGTCGACCAGGCCGGGCACGATCCAGCCCGTGGCCCCGGTCTCGGCGCCGGGCACCGTCTCGAGCGTGACGTGGCCGCCGACCACGGTGAGCGCGCGGCGCTCGCCGTCGGGCAGGACCGGGCCGGTGAACGTGAGCGCGGACATGTCCCGGACGTTACCGCTGCCGGGCTCAGATCCGGTCGAGCAGCCACGCGGGTCCGACCGCGACCGCGCCGGCACCGGTCACGTTGGCCCGCAGCGCGCGATCGGCCGTGACCACGGTGACGCGCCCGCCCGTCGCGACCGCGGAGCGGGTCTCGGCCAGGATCGCGGCGTCACCGTCGCGTGGCGCGTGCACGACGCGGACGTGCGCGTCCCGCCCGGGTCGTACGCCGGCCTTGGCGCCTCCCTCGAGGACGAGCACCACGAGGTCGTGGTCGGCGTCGCCCACCAGCAGGGACTCGTGCAGCCTGCGGGCCGCACCGGGCCGGTCGTTCCACCAGCCGTCGGGGGTGCTGCCCACGACGTTGGCGCCGTCCACCACGAGGACGCTGCGGGGTGCTCGGGCCATGCCCGGAGCCTACGGCGACCCGGTCGGCGCAGCGCTCAAAGGATGTAGAGCATCTCCTGGTACGTCGGCAGCGCCCACAGGTCGTCGGCCACGACGCCCTCCAGGGTGTCGGCGGCGGCCCGCACGTCGGCCATCGCGACCAGCACGGTGTCGCGGATGAACGTCGCGGCCTCGAGGGGGTCGTCGTCGTGCTCGTGCGCGATCGCGGCCCCGAGGGCCTTGAGCCCGGCCCGCAGCGCGGCCAGTGGCACCGAGACCGTCTGCAGGTCACCGGTGTCGGCCTCCACCCCGGCGGCCCTGAGCGCCGCGACGTTGGCGGCCAGCTCGGTCTGGTAGCGGATCGCGGACGGCAGGATCGTCGTGCTGCCGATCTCCAGCGTCAGGTTGGCCTCGACCGTGACGCTGAGGACGTACTGCTCGAGACCGACCTCGTAGCGGCTGTGCATCTCGCGGTCGTTGAAGACCTCGTAGGTCGCGAACAGCTCGAGCGCCTCGGGCGTGATCAGCTCGGGCAGGGCGTCGACCGTCGTACGCAGGTTCTTCAGACCCCGCTGCTCGGCCTCGACCGGCCACTGCTCGGAGTAGCCGTTGCCGTGGAAGATGACCTTGCCGTGGTTCGAGATGATCTCGGTCAGCAGCGACTGCACGGCCTCGTTGAAGTCGGTGCCGGCGGCAAGCGCCGTCTCGAGCGCGGTCGCGCAGTGGTCGAGCGCCTCGGCCATGATCGTGTTCAGCACGACCATCGGGCCGGCCACGGTCTGGTTCGAGCCCGGGGCCCGGAACTCGAAGCGGTTGCCGGTGAAGGCGAACGGGCTGGTCCGGTTGCGGTCGCCCGGGTCCTGGGTCAGGTTCGGCAGGGTGTCGACGCCTATCCTCAGCGTGCCCTTCTCCTTGGAGTGGGTCGCGCCGCCCTTGGCGATCTGGTCGAAGACGTCGGCGAGCTGGTCGCCGAGGAAGATCGAGATGATCGCCGGCGGGGCCTCGTTGGCGCCGAGGCGGTGGTCGTTGCTGGCCGAGGCGACCGAGGCCCGCAGCAGTCCGCCGTACAGGTCGACGGCGCGGATCACGGCTCCGCAGAAGACCAGGAACTGGGCGTTGTCGTGCGGGTTGTCGCCCGGCACGAGCAGGCTCCCCAGCTGGCTGTTGCCGAGCGAGAAGTTGACGTGCTTGCCGGAGCCGTTGACGCCGTCGAACGGCTTCTCGTGGAACAGGCACTCCATCCCGTGCTTCTTGGCCACCGCCTTGAAGGTGGTCATCGTCAGCTGCTGGTGGTCGGAGGCCTCGTTGGCGCGCTCGAACATCGGCGCGACCTCGAACTGCCCGGGCGCGACCTCGTTGTGCCGGGTCTTGGCCGGGATACCGAGCTTGAACAGCTCCCGCTCGGTGTCCATCATGAACGCGAGCACCCGCTCGGGGATGGCCCCGAAGTAGTGGTCGTCGAACTCCTGGCCCTTGGGCGGCCGCGCCCCGAAGAGGGTGCGCCCGGCGTTGATCAGGTCCGGTCGGGCCAGGAAGAAGTGGCTGTCGATGAGGAAGTACTCCTGCTCGGGGCCGCAGTAGGCCACCACGTTCTCCGGGTCCTCGTGGCCGAACAGGGTCAGCACCCGCTTGGCCTGCGCCGACATCGCCTGCTGCGAGCGCAGCACCGGCGTCTTGTGGTCGAGCGCCTCGCCGGTCATCGAGATGAAGACGGTCGGGATGCACAGCGTGTTGCCGTTCGGGTTCTCCAGCACGTACGCCGGGCTCATCACATCCCAGCCGGTGTAGCCGCGGGCCTCGAAGGTGTTGCGCAGACCACCGTGGGGGAAGCTGGAGGCGTCGGGCTCGCCCTGCACCAGGGTCTTGCCGGAGAACGACGCGAAGGCACTGCCGTCGCCCACGGGGTCCAGGAAGCTGTCGTGCTTCTCGGCGGTCAGGCCGGTCAGCGGGTAGAACACGTGGGCGTAGTGGGTCGCGCCCTTCTCCAGGGCCCAGTCCTTCATCGCCGAGGCCACGGCGTCCGCGACGTCCGGGTCCAGCGGCAGCGAGTGCTCGATCGTGCCCAGCACGGACCGGTAGACGTTCTTCGGGAGCCGCTTCTGCATGGCGGCGAGGCTGAAGACGTTGGACCCGAAGATCTCGCCGGGCTCCTCACCCGGGTCGAAGCTGATCGGCGGCGGCAGGTAGGCCTCGACCGCAATGATCGCGCTCAGGCGGGACTGGTTGCTCATGGATGTGGGGCTCCCTCGTCGCTGCGTTCGCTGGTGCCCGCGAATCTAGGCACGCTGCGTGTCGGGACTGTTTCGTGCGTGTGACAGGGCGGCACAGGTCCGAGTGCGCGGCGATCGTGAGGGCGCCTCCAACGTTCATCGCCGGTGGCCGCAGCGTTCAACCGGGGTTCGGGCGGCGTACGACCTCGGCGGAGGAGCATCCGAGAGGTGAACCCCCCACCCGTCGTTCGGTCCGACGCCCAGCCCGACGCCCCACCCGACGCCTCGCCCGACAGGGGCCTGTCCCGCCGACGCGTCCTGCAGGGGGCCGCCCTGGGCGCCACCGCGGTGGCCGCGATCTCGATCCGCCCGTTCGACGAGGCGGTGGCCAGCGCCCCCGCGGCGCTCGGCATCTTCGGCTACGGCATCGCCAGCGGCGACCCGACCGCCGACGCCGTGGTGATCTGGACCCGGGCCACCCCACCGACGCGTCGGGGCGAGCCGGTGGCCACCCCGGGCAGCGGTCGCGGCCGCCCGTTGAGCGTGCGCTGGGAGGTCGCCGCCGACCCCCGCTTCCGCAGGATCGTGCGCCGCGGTGTCGTGCGCACGAGCGCCGAGAGCGACCACACGGTCAAGGTCGACGTGCAGGGCCTATCGGTCTACACCCGGTACTGGTACCGGTTCAGCGCCCGAGGCCAGGACAGCCAGATCGGGGCCACCCGGACCGCGCCGGACGAGCCCGGCACCACCCACGCCCTGCGGCTGGCGCTGGTCTCGTGCAGCAACTACACCGGCGGCTACTTCGCGGCGTACGCCGACCTGGCGCAACGCACCGACCTCGACATGGTGCTGCACGTCGGCGACTACATCTACGAGTACGGCAACGGCGCCGACCGCTACGGCCCGGCCGCGCTGATCGGGGTCCGTGACTCCGAGCCGGCGACGGAGACGGTCGACCTGCGCGGCTACCGGTTGCGCCACGCCCTGCACAAGGCCGACCCCGACCTGCAGGCCGCGCACCGCGCCCACCCGTGGATCACCATCTTCGACGACCACGAGGTCGCCAACAACGCCTGGGACACCGGTGCCGAGAACCACGACCCCGACACCGAAGGCCGCTTCGCCCGTCGCCGCCGCGAGGCGTACGAGGCCTACCTGGAGTGGATGCCGTTCCGGCTGCCCGAGCAACGGGTGGTGCCGCACCGCGGCACCCGGTTCTTCAAACGCTTCACCTACGGCGACCTGGCCGACCTGTCGGTCCTGGAGACCCGGCAGCACCGCAGCCGGCAGGTCGACGTGGCCCCTTTCACCACCACCGGAGGCGGGTTCATCCCCACCGGCGACCCCGCGGTGGAGGCACAGCTCGCCGACCCGGGCCGGCACCTGACCGAACCCGAGCAGCTCGCCTGGCTCAAGGAGGGCCTGGCCGGCCCTCGACGTTGGCACCTGGTCGGCAACCAGGTGGTCCTGACCCCGGTGCGGTTCCCCGGTGCCGCCCTCGGTGTGCCCGCCGTGCCGACGCTGCTCAACTCCGACCAGTGGGACGGCTACCAGGCCGACCAGGGCGAGCTGCTGCGCCACCTCGGGTCGCAGCCGTCGGGCGCCGGCGACGCCGTCGTCCTGACCGGCGACATCCACTCGTCCTGGGCGATGGACCTGCCCGTCGACCGCGCCGTGGGCCCGGCCTACGTCTCGGCCGGCGTGGAGTTCGTCTGCCCCTCGGTGAACAGCGACGGCTTCTACGAGGGCTTCGCGACCGCGCTGGCCGGTCAGGCACCCGAGGCGGTGGTGGCCACGGTGCAGGGCGCCACCGCGGCCGTGCGCGCCACCAACCCGTGGATCCAGTACCTCGACGGCGTTGGTCACGGCTACGTCGTCCTCGACGTGACCCCCGAGCGGGTGCAGGCCGACTTCCACCTCACCCCCACGCCGACCACGGCCCAGCCCGACCCGCGGATCGTGCCGGGCGTGCTGCCGCAGTACGCGAACAGCTGGGTCACCACGACCGGCTCGCGGCGGGTCCGTCCCGGCACCAGCCGGCTCCAGACCAGGTCCGACGAGCCCTCGCCGCGACGCTGAGAGCTCCCCAGCAAGCGCCCCAGGTCCGCCGGGCGCCCGCGAGGGGTCAGTTCAGGAGGCGCATGCTGCTCGGTACGCCGCCGCCGCGGTGCACCTCCTCGACGAGCTCCTGCAGCGCGGTGAGCGCGACGTTCTGCGAGAGCGGACCGAAGGAGACCCGGGCCACGCCCGCCTGCTGCTGCCAGGCCAGGGACGGCGTGCCCGGGACCGCGATCGTGGTCAGCCGCTGCGGGCCGAAGGCGTCGACGAGCGTGGTGATCTGGTCCTCGGTGAGCCTGCCGGGCACGAAGACCACGGGGGCTCCGGCGTCGAGGTAGGCCCGGCCACGCTCGACGGCGTCGGCCAAGACCTCGGCGGGGTCACGGTCGCCGGCCTTGACGAAGGCGTCCGTGCGGGCGTTCAGCACGAAGTCGACGCCCTCGTCGGAGGCGACCCGCATGACCGCCTCGACCTGCGCGACGGCCTCGGCCAGCGGCTTGAGCTGGTCCTCCAGGTTGGCCCCGACCACGCCCACCCCGATCGCTCGACGGACCGTCTCGGGGGCGTCGCCGTACCCTGCCTCGAGGTCGGCGGTGACCGGCAGGTCGGTCGCGGCCACGATCCGGCCGACGTGCTCGAGCATCAGGGCGACCGGGATGTTCTCGCCGTCCTCGTAGCCCAGGCTCGCGGCGATGGAGTGGCTCGCGGTCGCGAGCGCCCGAGTGCCCTGGACGGCGCCGACCGTGCGGGCCGTGATCGCGTCCCAGACGTTGACGACGGTGAGGAGCGTGGGGTCCTGGTGCAGGCGGAGCAGCTCGGTGCCGAGCTGTCGGGTGGTCTCGTCAGTCATGGGTGCGAGCCTAGGCCGTGCCCGGCCCGGTCGTCCTGGCGTCCTGACTGGTGAGCGCGTCCCGGCTGTCGCCTCGAGGCCGCCCTCGGGGGTCGCCGAGCCCGGGTGGCCGGGTCCCACCCGCCGCTGCGGCCCCGCAGCTCGTCCCCGCCGCTCGCCCCCACCCCGCGGCCGCGGCCCGCACGACCAGGTCCGGCGCATCACCGTGGAGACGTCGAGGGGGTCGGCGCCCTGCTGAGCGGCGAGGATGCCCGCGCCCTCGGGCGAGCCCGTGAAGACAGC
>JAJAYJ010000018.1 GCA_026786275.1 Nocardioides sp.
GCCGCGTGGGTGCCCGCCGCCGACCCGGCCTCCTGGTGGGGCACCCGCGCCGCCAGCCGGTCCGAGGAGCCCCTGCGGGCCCCGGGGGTGCCCGTGGCCCTGTCGGCGAGCGCACTCACCAGCCTCGCCCAGTGCCCGGCCAAGTGGTTCCTGGAGAGCGAGGCCGGCGGTGAGCAGGCCTCGACCCAGGCCCAGGGTTTCGGCAACGTGGTGCACGCGCTCGCCGACCGGGTGAGCCGGACCGAGCTCGACCCCGAGGCGCCAGGGCCGACGGCCGACCCACCGCCCGACGACGCCGCCC
Source organism: Nocardioides sp. (assembly GCA_026786275.1). Lineage (GTDB taxonomy): Bacteria > Actinomycetota > Actinomycetes > Propionibacteriales > Nocardioidaceae > Nocardioides. The sequence continues at coordinate 302 of JAJAYJ010000018.1, forward strand.
TGGTCGAGGAGCTGATGGCCCACGTCGACGAGGTCTGGGCCCAGCTGCCGTTCCGCACGCCCTGGTCGGGTGGCAGGGAGCGCGACGAGGTCCGCAAGGCGCTGGTCCGCTTCCTGGACTTCCGGGCCCGGGCCGGGGCGCGCACGGTGGTGGCCACCGAGCACCCGGTCCGGGCCCAGGTCACGCTGCCCGACGGCCAGCACGTGGCCCTGCACGGCTACGCCGACCGCCTCGAGGTCGATTCCGACGGCCGCGTGGTCGTGATCGACCTGAAGACCACCAAGTACCCTCCGGGCGCCGACGAGATCGGGCACCATCCGCAGCTCGGGCTCTACCAGCTGGCCGTGGAGAACGGCGCGCTCGAGGACGTCGTGCCCGGCGCCGAGCCCGGCGGCGCCGAGCTGTGGCAGCTGCGCCACGACGTCCGCGGCACCCTCAAGGTGCAGCGTCAGGAGCCGCAGGAGGCCGACGATGCCGGCGTCCGCCCCATCGAGCTGCAGCTGATGGCCGCGGCCACCGCGGTGCGTGACGAGGTGCTGCCCGCACGGCCCGGCAAGCACTGCGACCACTGCGCGTTCACCGTGCTCTGTCCCGCCAAGAACTCCGGGACGGTGCTGTCGTGAGGATCGACTCCCCGGGCGAGCTGCAGCGCGTCATGGGCGCCTCCTACGAGGTCAGCCAGGAGCAGTGGGCCGCGGTCTCGGCCCCGCTCGAGCCGGCCGTCGTGATCGCCGGCGCGGGCTCCGGCAAGACCTCGTTGATGGCGGCCCGGGTCGTCTACCTCGTGGCGACCGGCCAGGTCACCCCCGACCAGGTGCTCGGCCTGACCTTCACCACCAAGGCGGCCAGCGAGCTGCGGACCCGGATCCGCACGGCGCTCGAGGCCGCCGGTCACGGTCGTCCGGGCGGTCCCGCCGGTGCCGTCCCGGAGGACGCGGCGGAAGTGCTGGAGTCCACCGTGGCCACCTACAACGCCTACGCCTCGTCCCTGCTGGCCGAGCACGGATTGCGGATCGGGCACGAGCCCGACACCCGGGTGATGGCCGACGCGTCCCGCTACCAGCTCGCGGCCCGCGTCATCGACCGGCACACCCTCCCGGTGCGGCTGCTCTCCGACAGCCCCCAGCACGTGATCGACTACATCCTCAAGCTGGAGGCCGCACTCAGCGAGCACCTCGTGAGCGCCGAGAACCTGCGGGCCTTCGACGCCCGGGAGCTGCCGCTGATGCGGACCGGTCTGGCGACCGGACCGATGTCGACCCTCGGCCGGGTGGAGAGCGCGTTCGCGCGTCGCGCGGAGGCCCTCGCGCTGGTCGAGGACTACCGCCGTCTCAAGGCCGCCATGGGCCTGATGGACTTCTCCGACCAGATCGCTCTCGCTGCTCGGCTCGCGGACGCCCACGACGTCGTGGGGCAGCAGGAGCGGGTGAAGTTCCCCGTGGTCCTGCTCGACGAGTACCAGGACACCTCGGTGGGCCAGGCGCTGATGCTGCGCCGGATCTTCGGCGATGGACACGCGGTGACCGCGGTCGGCGACCCCAACCAGGCCATCTACGGCTGGCGGGGCGCCTCGGTCTCCAACATCCTGCGTTTCGGCGACGACTTCCCCCGACGCGACGGCCGGCAGGTCGCGTCCTACTCCCTGACCGTCAACCGCCGCTCCGACGCCCGCATCCTCGAGGTGGCCAACGAGCTGGCCGCGCCCCTCCAGACCCTGTTCCCTCAGGTCAGCCCGCTCCGCGCCGGCAACTCCGCACCCGGCGAGGTGCAGACGATCGTGCACGAGGCGTACGCCGGCGAGCTGGCCTGGCTGGCGCAGGAGGTGCGGGCCGCCCACACGGCGATGGCCGAGCCGGCGTGGCGCGAGATCGGGGTCCTGGTGCGTGACAACGGGCACGCCGCCGACGTCTTCGACGCGCTCACCGCGGCCGAGGTGCCGGTCGAGATCGTGGGTCTGAAGGGTCTGCTCCGGCTGCCCGAGGTCGCCGAGGTGCTGGCCACCCTCACCCTGCTCGACGACCTGAGCGCCAACGCCGAGATGCTCACGCTACTCACCGGACCCAGATGGGCGCTCGGCCCGCGCGACCTGGCCCTGCTGGGACGTCGCGCGGCCGAGCTTGCCGGCGCGCCCCGGGGCCGGGTCGAGCCCGGCACCTCGATCCAGGACGAGCTCGGGCGCGCGGTGGCCGGTGCCGACCCCACCGAGGTCGCGGCCCTCTCGGATGCCCTCGACGACCCGGGTGACCTGCCCTACTCGCCGCAGGCCCGGGACCGGTTCGGGTTGCTGTCCCTCGAGCTGCGCCAGCTCCGGGCCCACGCGGGCGAGCCCCTGCTGGAGCTGGTCCGCCGGATCATCGAGGCCTGCGGCATCGACGTCGAGCTCGCCGCCTCGGTCAGCGAGGCCGCTCGGGCACGCCGCGAGAACCTCGACCTCTTCGTCAAGGCCGTCGCCGACTTCCAGGCGATCGACGGCACGGTCACCCTGGCCTCCCTGCTGGCCTGGCTCGAGGCCGAGGACGACCTGGGCAACGGGCTCGACGTCGCCACCCCGAGCGAGGCCGACTCGGTCAAGCTGCTGACCGTGCACCGCGCCAAGGGCCTGGAGTGGGACGTGGTCTTCCTGGTCGGCGCCTGCTCCGAGCGCTTCCCGCACACCACGAGCCGGGGCCAGTGGCCGACCCGGGTCGAGATGCTGCCGACCCCGCTGCGTGGTGACGCCCGCGACCTGCCCGCGCTCGGTGCGACCCGGGACAAGTCGGCGTTCGCGGCCTTCGCGGCCGCGACCAAGGACCACGAGGGCGCTGAGGAGCTCCGGTTGGGCTACGTCGCCTTCACCCGGGCTCGACACCGGTTGGTGGTGTCGTCCTACGTGTGGAACGACACCCGCAAGACCCCGCTGGGCGCCTCGCCCTACCAGCACACGGTGCGCGCCACCATGGCCCGCTGGGGCGCGCAGCCCCTGGGCTGGGTCGACACGCCGGCCAAGGGCACGCCCAACCCGTTGCTGGGGGTCACCGAGGAGTTCGCCTGGCCGGTCACCGAGCACACCGCCGAGACGCGTCGGCGTCTGGTCGCCGCCGAGATGGTGCGGGCGGTCGACCTGGACCACGACCCCGACGTGGATCCCGACATGGATCTCGTCGACCTCGCCCAGGTCTCCGAGTGGGACACCGAGCTCGAGCACCTGCTGGCCGAGGCCCGGCGGGACCGGACGGCGCAGGTCGCCGTACCCCTGCCGTCCAGCCTGGCCGCGACCTCCCTGGCGCGCCTGCGTGAGGACCCCGACGCATTCGCCCGGCAGATGGTGCGCCCGATGCCTCGTCGACCGAGCTCGTCGGCCCAGCTCGGCACGCTGTTCCACGCCTGGGTGGAGGCTCGCTTCGGCCAGCAGCCGCTCCTCGACCCCGACGAACTGCCCGGCCGTCTCGACGTCGGCATCGACGATGAGAGCGACCTCGATGAGCTGACGGCCCAGTTCGAGAAGGGCCCGTTCGGTGACCGGTTGCCACGCCACGTCGAGGCTCCGTTCGCCCTCGTCCTCGGGGGCCAGGTGGTGCGTGGGCGGATCGACGCCGTGTACGACGAGCCCGACGGCGGCTTCCTGGTCGTGGACTGGAAGACCAGCCGTCAGGCCACGGCCGACCCGCTCCAGCTGGCCGTCTACCGGTTGGCCTGGGCCGAGCTGCACGGCGTCGCGCTCGAGCGCGTCCGGGCGGTGTTTGCCTACGTCCGGACCGGCGCCGTCGTGGAGCCGGGCGACCTTCCCGACCGCGACGGGCTCACCGCCCTGTTCAAGGTGCCGGGATCGGACGGCTAGGCACGACCTAGCCGGGGTCGGGGCCCAGAGCGGCGCGCAACGCGATCTCGACCATCTCGCCGAACGTCTGCTCCCGTTCGCGGGCGCTGGTCTCCTCGCCGGTGAGGATGTGGTCGGAGACCGTGCAGATCGCCAGCGCCCGGCGGCGGTGCCGCGCCGCAGTGGTGTAGAGCGCGCTCGCCTCCATCTCGATGGCCAGCACGCCGTGCTCGACCATCCGGGTGACCAGCTCGCCCCTGGCGGCGTAGAAGGAGTCGCCGCTGAAGACCAGTCCGACGTGCACCGCATGGGCGGCGGGCCGCTGCTCGGCGACCTCGACCGCGGCGCGGAGCAGCCCGAAGTCGGCCACCGGGGCGTAGTCGAGGCCCTCGAAGCGGACCCGGTTCATCGCCGAGTCCGTGCACGCGCCGGATGCGATCACGACGTCCCGCACCCCCACCTGCTCGGTCAGGGCACCGCAGGAGCCCACCCGGACCACCGTGGCGACGTCGTACTCGGCGAAGAGCTCGGTGGCGTAGATCGCCATCGACGGCTGACCCATGCCCGAGCCCTGGACCGAGACCGGGTGGCCCCGCCACGTGCCGGTGAAACCGTGCATGCCCCGGACCTCGCTGTAGCAGCGGGCGTCGTCGAGGAACGTCTCGGCGATCCAGCGGGCCCGCAGTGGGTCCCCGGGCATCAGGACGAGGGGCGCGACGTCGCCGGGCGCAGCGCTGATGTGGGTGCTCACCCGGTCAGCCTAGGAGGCCCTGCCGGAGGCTGTGGACCCGGCGTTAATGTCGCTGTCGTGGCCCACCCGCACGAGCACCTGAACGCCCACCCGCACGATCGCCTGCACGAGCGCCGCAAGGAAGACGCGTGGCTCGAGGAGCGGTGGGCCGACCCGCAGACCCGGGTGCTGGTCGTCTCCGGCACCCGGATCCGGCCCCATGAGGGCCGGGTCGCGTGGGTCTCCCCGACTCAGGCACCGCAGGGGCTGCGGGTCCTGCTGGGTCGGGTCGCCGGCCGCACGTGGTTCGCGCTGGTGACCGGGCCGGAGACCGCTCGCGCGGCCACGCAGGAGTGGGTGCCGCTGCGTGGCCTGCTCGCCGGGTTGGCGGCCGGCCCCACCAGCCACGAGCCGGCCCTGGTGCTGCACGCCCTCGGGCTGGCGGAGTGGCTGGCCGTGACCAGGTTCTGTCCGCGCTGCGCCGAGCCGCTGACGCCGCGGGCTGCCGGTCACGAGCTGGCGTGCGCGCAGGGACATACCCAGTTCCCGCGCACCGACGCGGCCGTCATCATGCTCGTTCTGCACGGCGTGCCGGGGTCCGAGGACGAACGCTGCCTGCTCGGTCGGCAGGCGGTGTGGCCCGAGGGTCGGTTCTCGACCCTGGCGGGCTTCTACGAGCCGGGGGAGACCCTCGAGGACGCGGTACGTCGGGAGGTCCGCGAGGAGGTCGGGATCGAGGTGGGGCAGGTGTCCTACTTCGGCAACCAGCCCTGGCCGCTGCCGGCCAGCCTGATGATCGGCATGGTCGCGCAGGCCACGTCGACGCAGATCGACGTCGACCGGGACGAGATCGAGGAGGCCCGCTGGTTCACGCGGGCGCAGATGAGGCAGCAGGCCGAGAGCGGCCAGGTGGTGCTGCCCGGTGGTATCTCGATCAGCCGGTCGCTGATCGAGCACTGGTACGGCGACTCGCTGCCGGGTCAGTGGTGACCCCCTGGTGATCCGGGGGCGGGACGCGGGTGATCCGGGGGCGGGACGCGGTGCCGGACACGGCGCCGGGCGGCCTCAGGCCAGCGCGGCCAGCTTCTGCTTGACCTGGATCAGCGACGGGTTGGTCTGCGAGGAGCCGTCGGTGTAGACCAGGGTCGGGACCGTCTGGTTGCCGTTGTTCGCGGTCTCGACGATCTGCGCGGCCTCGGGCTGCTGCTCGATGTCGACCAGGTCGAAGACGATGCCCTCACGGTCGAGCTGGCCTTTGAGGCGGTGGCAGTAGCCACACCACGGGGTGCTGTACATCGTGAACTGTGCGCTCATCTCGGGCTGTCGCCTCCGGCATCTAGGGTTTGGGGCATCCACCCGAGCCAACCACCCCCGACCAGGAGTTGTTCCCGTCCATGACCCGCTCCGACGACCTGCTGGACGCCCTCGACCCGGAGCAGCGCGAGGTTGCCGAGACGCTGCGCGGCCCGGTCCGGGTGCTGGCCGGAGCCGGCACCGGCAAGACCCGCGCGATCACGCACCGGATCGCGCACGGGGTGGCCAGCGGGGTCTACGCGCCGACCGAGATCCTGGCCGTCACGTTCACGACCCGCGCTGCGGGTGAGATGCGGACCCGGTTGCGCGCGCTGGGGGCCCAGGGCGTCCAGGCCCGGACCTTCCACTCCGCGGCGCTGCGCCAGCTGCGCTACTTCTGGCCCCACGTGCACGGCACCGAGCTGCCCACGCTGATCGAGAGCAAGCTCGCCCTGATGGCGGCGGCGTGCCGGCGCCAGCGGATGCACGCCGACCAGGCCCTGCTGCGCGACCTCGCCTCCGAGGTGGAGTGGGCCAAGGTCAGCAACGTGCGACCCGAGGACTACCCCCGGATCGCGGTCGAGCGCGGGCGCAGCGTCACCGGCCAGGACCACGAGACGGTGTCGCGGCTCTTCGAGAGCTACGAGGAGGTCAAGCGGGGCCAGGGCCGGATGGACATGGAGGACGCCCTGCTGCTGACCGCCGGCATGCTCGCCGACGACGAGCGGGTCGCGGCCCAGGTCCGCTCCCAGTACAAGTGGTTCGTGGTCGACGAGTTCCAGGACGTCTCTCCGCTGCAGTCCGCGCTGCTCGACCTGTGGCTGGGCGGTCGTCACGAGATCTGCGTGGTCGGTGACCCGGCCCAGACGATCTACTCCTTCGCCGGGGCGGACGCGGCCTACCTCCGCGAGTTCCCGGCCAAGCACGCCGGCACCACGAGCGTCGAGCTGGTCCGCAACTACCGCTCCACCCCCGAGATCGTCACCGCGGCCAACACCCTGCTGGCCGGCTCCGGGAGCGAGGGCGTCAGGTTGCGGGCCCAGCGGCCGGCCGGGCCGGCGGTGACCTACCAGCAGCGCCCCGACGAGGTCGCCGAGGCGGAGGCCGTGGCGGTGCGGGCCACCGAGCTGCACGCCGCCGGCCGCGGCTGGGGCGAGATGGCGGTGCTGTTCCGGATCAACGCGCAGTCCGAGACCTTCGAGGACGCCCTCTCCGCGCGCGGTGTGCCCTACGTCATCCGTGGCGCCTCCCGGTTCTTCGACCGGGCCGAGGTCCGCGAGGCCGTCACCCGGATCCGCGGTGCGGCCCGCTCCGGGCAGACCGAGGGCGGCCTCGTCGAGGTGGTCAAGGGCACCCTGGCCGGCATGGGCTGGTCCGCGGAGGCGCCGACGGCGCGGGGCCAGACGCGGGACCGCTGGGAGTCCTGGCAGGCCCTGATGGACCAGGCCGAGGAGTTCGCCCGTGGCGGGGGAGATCTCGCGGCCTTCGTGACCGACCTGGACCGCCGCGCGTCCGAGCAGCACGCCCCGGTCGCCGAGGGCGTCACCCTGGCCACCTTCCACGCCGCCAAGGGCCTGGAGTGGGACACGGTGTTCCTGTGCGGCCTGCAGGACGGCACCCTGCCGATCACCTACGCCGAGACCCCGGTGGCGGTCGAGGAGGAGCGGCGGTTGCTGTACGTCGGCATGACCCGTGCGCGCCTGGACCTGTCGCTGTCATGGTCACAGGCCCGCAACCCCGGCGGCCGGGCGTCGCGGCAGCCGTCGCGATTCATCGTGCCGCTGCTGCCGGTCGACACCACCCCCGCGGCCGGCTCACGCAGCCTGCGATCGGGCAAGGCGATGACGTGTCGTGAGTGCGGTCGCCCGCTCACCACGGGCGCCGAGAAGAAGCGCAGCCGCTGCGTGGACTGCCCCGCCTCCTACGACGAGGCGCTGTTCGAGCGACTGCGTGAATGGCGCCGCGAGCGGGCCGGCACCGAGTCCGTCCCGGCGTACGTCGTCTTCACCGACGCCACCCTGCAGCTGATCGCGGAGCTCCAGCCCCGCACGCCGGAGGCGCTGCTCACGATCAACGGCATCGGCCGGGCCAAGCTGGACCGCTACGGCGAGGACGTCCTGGAGCTCCTGACCGCCTGAGCGCCGATCGCTGACGAGGCCGGATCGGGACCGGAGAGGGGCCGAGCGGCGGCAGGTAAAGAAAGTTCGCGAAATGGTCATTAAATGGTTTGCCCATGACACGAGCGAGCCGGTAGCGTTCCCCCTACCAGACCAGCAGCGCATCCAGGCCCTGACAGCGCCCGCGCACCACGCACCGGAGGAGGTGGCACACATGACCAACATCAAGACCTCGATGACGGCCCAGACCCCGTCCGGCTTCGGCATGCCCGCGTGCGGCCACGCCTCGTCCGTGACCACCGGTCTGATCGCGGCCACGGGTGCCTTCGGCTCCGTCCTGCGCGATCGCCAGGGCGTCGTCACGGGACTCCCGGTGTACGCCGCGACGTCCATCTGGGGCACCGCCGCCTGGAGACCACCGACCAGCTGACAGATCAGCTGATCGGCACCTCCAGGCCGCGGACCCCGCAAGGGATCCGCGGCCTTCGTGTTTCTCGCAGGCCGCGCGCACCGACCGAGGAACCCACCGACCGCGACCAGGTGAAGGAAGGAGGTGAAGAAAATGACCATCAGCGTTCTCGACCCGCACGCCGCCGAGCAGGCCCCGGGTCTGGGTGCCCTGCACGACCGGGCCGGCGTCGTCGAGGCCGAGCGACTGCCGTGCCGGGTGAACAACCCGGAGCTGTGGTTCGCCGAGCTGCCGTCCGACGTGGAGTTCGCCAAGGCCCTGTGTGTGGACTGCCCCGCCCGCTCGCTGTGCCTCGTCGGAGCCCTCGACCGCCGCGAGCCCTGGGGAGTCTGGGGGGGCGAGCTGTTCCTCCAGGGGGTGGTGATCCCCCGCAAGCGTCCCCGCGGCCGACCCCGCAAGAACGAGTCGGCCGCCTAGCCCACCTCCCCGCAGAGAGACGACACCTGATGACCCACCGACACACGAACCGGAGCACCGAGATGAATCTGATGAATGAGAATCTGGCGCGAGTACAAATGTCCGAGCGCCTGGGAGAGGCGCAGCAGTTGCGACGTGGCCACCACCTGGCCCGTGCCCGCCGGCTCAGCCGCAAGGCCGAGCAGGCGGCGCAGCAGGCGCGTCTCGCCCTCGCCCGCGTCCTGTAGGACCCGCACCACGCCGTACGTCGACGTGCGGATCCCGGGTCGCCGGGGTGACGACGGGGGCCGGACCGACCCACCCGGGCCGGGCCGGCTCCCGGCGCACTCCGGCGCCGCCGACGCCTACCACCACTCGCTGTCGAGCTTGCCCTCCATCGCCCGGAGGTGCGCACGCGAGCACGCGTCGCAGTAGGTCTTGCGGGCGCCCCGCTCGAGCGCGCTGACCCAGGTCAGCAGGACCGACGCGTCGTCGCTGGACACCCCGCACAGGTCGCAGGTGCTCACAGCGGCCACTGATCCCACACGCAGCCGCAGTGCGGGTGCCGCGTCCAGACTCGTCTCGTGGTGGCCAGGTCGGGCCCGATCTCGACCGTCGCCGACCAGCTGCTGGGGCGGTGGCCCTCCGCTGCGGTGGCCAGGTCCTGCACGGCCCAGGCCAGGGCCAGCGCACGCAGCTGGTCGTCGACCGGCTCGTGGGCCGAGGCGGCGGCCAGCTGCTCGACGATCACCGGGCGACGGGGATCGCTCTCCCCGAGGTGGGCGTCCACGCACCGCAGGCAGGCGGTCACCCCGGGCACGACGTAGGGGCCGAGGGTGAGGACCCCGTCGTGGGCCCGGACGCACAGGTGGGGCAGTCCGTCGCGCACCCAGCCGTCGAGGCGGGCACGCGACGGCTGGCCGTCGCTCACCAGTAGCACGACTGTCGCCTCGGCCACGCCGGGGGCCGGCGTCAGGCCGGCGAGGCGGACCAGCCGCGCCAGGTCCGCCTGCACCCCGGCCGGGGCGTCGAGC
>JAJAYJ010000019.1 GCA_026786275.1 Nocardioides sp.
CCGCGGCTTGCCCAGCCGGTGCAGCTGGTCGAACAGCTCGAGGGACTTCGCGACGTTGTCGCGGTAGTACTCGTAGGGCAGCTGCACCGACTCCGGCACCACGATCCGAGCCGCCATGTGGATGGTGGCGTCGAGGTCGGGGTGCTCCTCGACGACCCGGGCCAGCAGGGCCCGGTCGGCGACGTCGCCCTCGTAGAAGATCCGGTCCCGGACGAAGGCGCGCGGACCGCTGAGCAGGCTGTCCAGGACGATCGGGGTGTGCCCGGCCGCCTCCAGCGCTTTCGCGGTCGTCGAACCGATGTAGCCGGCACCGCCGGTGACCAGGACCTTCATGTGCGTCAGGGTAGCCGGGCCGACACGACTACGGCCGCCGGGCCCGCTCGGTCCGGTCGTGCTCGACCAGGGTGGTCAGGTAGGTGCCGTAGCCGCTCTTGCGCAGGCCCTCGGCCAAGCGCAGCAGCTGCTCGTCGTCGATGAACCCCAGCCGCCAGGCCACCTCCTCCGGCGCCCCGATCTTCAGGCCCTGACGGTGCTCGATCGCGCGCACGAAGTTGCTGGCGTCGTTGAGGTCGTCGAACGTCCCGGTGTCGAGCCAAGCGGCGCCGCGGGGCAGCACCTCCACCTGCAGCCGACCCTGCTCGAGATAGATCCGGTTCAGGTCGGTGATCTCCAGCTCGCCCCGCGCGGACGGCCGCAGCTCGGCGGCGTACTGCACAACGTCGGGGCCGTAGAAGTACAGACCGGGCACGGCATAGCTGCTGCGCGGCTCGGCCGGCTTCTCCTCGAGCGAGACCGCCCGGAAATCGTCGTCGAACTCCACCACGCCGTACGCCGAGGGGTCCGAGACGCGGTAGCCGAAGACCGCCGCGCCGTCGATGTCGGAGAAGCGACGCAGCCGGGTGCCGAGCCCGTCGCCGTAGAAGATGTTGTCGCCCAGGATCAGACCGACCGGTTTGTCGCCCAGGTGGTCGGCGCCGATCACGAAGGCCTGGGCCAGGCCGTCGGGGCTGGGCTGCACGGCGTAGGTGATCGTCATGCCCCACTGCGACCCGTCACCCAGCAGTCGTCGGAACTGCTCGGACTCGTGCGGGGTGGTGATCACCAGGACCTCGCGGATCCCGGCCAGCATCAGCGTCGAGAGCGGGTAGTAGATCATCGGCTTGTCGTAGACCGGCATCAGCTGCTTGCTGATGCCCAGGGTGATCGGGTGCAACCGCGAGCCCGTGCCGCCGGCCAAGATGATTCCGCGCATGGTGCAGCATCCTACGGATGCGACACGGCCCCGGGCGTTTCCCTAGAGTGGCGCCGGTGAACCGCATCCTCGTCACGGGTGGCGCCGGCTTCATCGGCTCCAACTTCGTGCACCACCTGGTCCGCCACACCGACGCCCACCTCACCGTGCTCGACCTGTTGACCTACGCGGCGAGCGAGGCGTCCCTCACCGAGCTGCCGCAGGACCGGGTCGACCTGGTGGTGGGCGACATCGCGGAGGCCGACGTCGTCGAGCCGCTCGTCGCCGAGCACGACGCGGTGGTGCACTTCGCGGCCGAGTCGCACAACGACAACTCCCTCGACGACCCCAGCCCGTTCATCCGCACCAACATCATCGGCACCTTCACGATCCTGGAGGCGGCCCGCAAGAGCGACACCCGGCTGCACCACGTCTCGACCGACGAGGTCTACGGCGACCTGGAGCTCGACGACCCGAAGCGGTTCACCGAGGACACGCCCTACAACCCCAGCAGCCCGTACTCCGCCTCCAAGGCGGGCTCCGACCACCTGGTCCGGGCCTGGGTCCGCAGCTTCGGGGTGCGCGCGACGATCTCGAACTGCTCCAACAACTACGGCCCCTGGCAGCACGTCGAGAAGTTCATCCCGCGCCAGATCACCAACGTCATCGACGGCGGCCGACCCAAGCTGTACGGCGACGGCCTGAACGTCCGGGACTGGATCCACGCCGACGACCACTCCTCGGCCGTGCTGCGGATCCTGCAGCGGGGACGGATCGGTGAGACGTACCTGATCGGTGCTGACGGCGAGCGCAACAACCGACAGGTCGTGACGGCGATCCTCGAGCACTTCGGGCGCGGTGCCGACGAGATCGACTTCGTGCGCGACCGGGCCGGTCACGACCGTCGCTACGCGATCGAGTCCGGCAAGCTCCGCGCCGAGCTGGGCTGGGCGCCGCGCTTCCACGACTTCGAGTCGGGCCTGGCCGACACCATTGCGTGGTACGTCGCGCACGAGGACTGGGGGCGCCCGGCCAAGGCCGCGACCGAGGCGTTCTACGCCACCAAGGGCCAGTGATGGCCGAGGCGTCGCGGCCCGCCCTCGAGACGACCCCGATCCCCGGGCTGGTGGTGCTCCGGCTCGACCTGCGCGAGGACTCCCGCGGCTGGTTCAAGGAGAACTGGCAGCGCGAGAAGATGGTCGCGCTCGGGCTGCCCGACTTCGGTCCGGTGCAGAACAACATGTCCTTCAACGCCACCCGGGGCACCACGCGCGGCATCCACACCGAGCCGTGGGACAAGTTCGTCTCCGTGGCCGGCGGCCGGGCGTTCGGCGCCTGGGTGGACATGCGGGAGGGGCCGAGCTTCGGTGCCGTCTTCACCGTGGAGCTCGACGCGGCCACCGCGGTCTTCGTGCCCCGCGGCGTCGGCAACAGCTACCAGACCCTGGACGACGCGGTCACCTACTGCTATCTCGTCAACGAGCACTGGCGCCCGGCGACGCCGTACCCCGCGCTGGACCTGGCCGACCCCACCGCCGGGATCGACTGGCCGATCCCGCTGGCCCAGGCCGAGATCTCGGAGCGGGACCGGACCAACCCGACCCTCGACGCCGCCGAGCGGATGGCGCCCAAGAAGACGCTGGTCATCGGCGCGCTGGGTCAGCTCGGCCGCGCGCTGCGGGCCGACTTCCCGGGCTCGGACCTGGTGGACCTGGCCGCCGACGAGGCGCTCGGTGTGCAGGCCCTCGACGTGTCCGACCCGGCGGCGCTCGCCGCCTGGCCCTGGCACGAGTACGCCGTCGTGCTCAACGCGGCCGCCTACACCGCCGTGGACGCGGCGGAGACCCCGGAAGGCCGACGTACGGCGTGGGCCGCCAACGCCGCCGCCCCGTCCGCGCTGGCCCGGGTGGCGACCCAGCACCACCTCACGCTCGTGCACTACTCCTCCGAGTACGTCTTCGACGGCACCCAGGACCCGCACCTCGAGGGCGAGCCGGTCTCACCGCTGGGCGTCTACGCGCAGTCCAAGGCTGCCGGTGACCTCGCGGTGGTCGCGGCGCCGCGGCACTACCTGCTGCGTACCTCGTGGGTGATCGGCGACGGCACGAACTTCGTGCGCACCATGCAGCACCTGGCGGCCAACGGCGTCTGCCCCAGCGTCGTCGACGACCAGGTCGGCCGGTTGACGTTCGCCGGCGAGTTGTCCCGGGCGACCCGGCACCTGGTCGACTCCGGTGCGGCGCACGGCACCTACAACATCAGCAACGGCGGCGAGCCGACGTCCTGGTGGGAGCTCGCCCGGGCCGTCTACGGCCGCTCGGGCCGCGACGAGGTCGACGTCAGCCCGGTCGACACCGCGACCTACTCGGCCGGCAAGGAGATGGCCCCGCGCCCGCTGCGCAGCGTGCTGGACCTCGCCAAGATCCGGGCCACCGGCTTCGAGCCCGAGGACGCGATGACCGCGCTGCGCCGCTACTGCGAGTCCACTCGCTGATCAGCGAACCGACGCTGCACCAAATGCTCGAGCACCAGGCCCCCAGCCGGCGCTCAGTCGCGCACAGCCGCCTGGCGCCCGTAGTCGTCCTCGAGCCGGTGGATGTCGTCCTCACCGGTGTAGGAACCGCTCTGGATCTCGATGATGACCAGCTTCTCGTCGTGCTGGTTGGTGATCCGGTGGGCCTGCCCGACCTCGACGTACACGTTGTCGTTCACGCCGGCTACCACCTCCTCGCCGTCCACGACGCAGGTGGCGGTGCCGGAGACGACGACCCAGTGCTCGGCGCGGTGCTCGTGGGTCTGGTAGGAGAGCCGCTGGCCGGGCAGCACCTCGATGCGCTTGACCTTGTAGCCCTCGCCCTCGTCCAGGACGAACCACGCGCCCCACGGCCGGTTCTCGAACTCGCCGGTCATCTCTGCTCCCCACCCCAGTTGGTCACGACGGCCCACCGTATCCGAGATGCGCCGGCGTGCCGCACGCGACGGGGCACCTCACCCCGCTCCCGACCTGGGGTCAGCGGCATCAGCGGCGGCGCAGCGAGCTGAGTGCGGGCCGCACGTCGGCCAGGAAGACGAGCGCGGCCACGGTGAACGCGAGGTTGAAGATGCTGATCGGGTTGCCCAGGAGGAGCTGGATCGCGACCCCCACCCCGAGGCCGATCGACCAGCCGGCCTTGTTCGCCTTGCTCGCGGCCCGGTAGGACTCGCTCGAGAACGTCACGCTGCTGACGAACGCGAAGATCTTCACCGCCAGGAGCACCAGCTCCAGGACTAGCATCACGGTGGACTCGAACTGGAAGACGCTGGGCACGACCTCAGCGTACCGAGCGCACCCCCAGCAGTGCACGGGCCTGGGCACCGGAGAGCGGCTCGCGTTGCGCGAGCCGACCGGCCTGCACCGCTCGGGCCACCAGCTGGGCGTTGGCCTCGACCGGTACGCCGCGGCTCAGGGTGAGCACGTCCTCCATGCCGACCCGGAGGTGTCCTCCCTGGGACAGGGAGGCCAGCATCACCGGGATCGTGCTGCGACCGACCCCGGTCGCCGACCAGCTGGTCACCTGCGGCGGCAGCGCCGCGACGCCGGCCACCAGGGCGGCGGTGGTGCCCGGCATGCCCCCGGGCACACCCATCACGAAGTCGACGTGCACCCGGTCGCCGTACGGCAGGCCGTGCAGGTCGAGCAGCCGGGCGAGCGCGGTGACCTGGCCCAGGTCGAACAGCTCGAACTCCGGCACCACCTCGCGCTCCTGGGTCAGCTGGTAGAGCTCGCGCACGAAGGGCCAGGGGTTCGAGAACACGTCGTCGCCGAAGTTGGTGGTGCCCATGGTCAGGCTGCAGGAGTCGGGGGCGGCGTCGAGGACCCGCAGCCGCTGCTCGAGCGGGTCGTGCACCGAGCCACCCGTGGAGAGCTGCACCACCAGCTCGGTGCTCTCGTGCAGGGCGAGGACGGTGTCGCGCAGCCGGGCCAGGTCCAGGGTGGGCTGGTGGTCGTCGTCGCGCACGTGGACGTGGATCATCCCGGCCCCGGCGGCCTCGCACTCCTGGGCCGTACGCGCCAGCTCCGCCAGGGTGGTCGGCAGCTGCGGGCAGTCGGCCTTGGTCGTCTCGGCGCCGGTGGGCGCGACGGTCACGAGCAGGCCGTGGACGGGCAGGGGTTCTCGCACCGGCTCATCGTGCCAGAGCGACCGGCCGGCCCGGGACACGACGAGAGACGCGACGAGGCCCCCGGAGCTGATACCTCCGGGGGCCTCGATCGCGGTGCTGCCTGACGTCTGGGTCAGACCGGTCTCACGCGGTGGTGCTCGAGCCGGTGCTGGAGCCCGTGCTGGAGCCCGTGCTGGAGCCCGGGGTGCTGGTGCTGCCGGCGGTGTCGACGGCCTTCTCGGTGGCCGTGACGGCGGCGGCGGCGGTCTTCTTGGCCGCGGTGCCGGTCGCCTTCGCGCTGCTGCGGGCCGGGGCGGCCTTCTTGGCGACCGTCTTCTGGGCGGAGGTCGTCGACTTCTTGACGTCGCTCGCCGTCTTCTTGGCCGTGGTCCGGGCGGTGGTGGCAGCCTTGCGGGTCTGGGTGCTGGTCGACTTCGCCTTGGCGACGGTGGTCTTGGCGTCCTTGACCGTCTCCTTCACCTCGGGGGTGTTGCGGAGCCTGTTGACGACGCTCTCGCCTCGCTTGGCCAGGTCGAGGTACGCCTCGTTGGCGGTCGAGACGTTCTCGCTGACCCGCGCCTGCACGGTGGTCGGCAGGGCCTGCAACTCGGCGACCCGGGCCTCGACGGCGGCGCGCCGGGCCTTGGCGTCCTCGGTGATGGCCTCGACGCGGGTGTTCACGACGGTGACGGCCTGGTCGCGCAGGGCGGTGGGGGTGAGGTTGAGGACGGTCTTCTGCACGTCGGCGACGTACTCCTTGACGGCGACGACGGCGAGGTCGGCAACGCCGGCGCCGGCGTACAGGCCGCGGGTCGCCTCGGACTTGATGTCGAACTTGGCCATGGTGAATCTCCTTCTGGTGGGTCGGCTGCGGCGTGCGCCGCGGCCGTGAGGCTGGATGGTCCGGCTGGGGTCAGCCGGCGTCGTGCTCGGCTCGGGTACTCGTGCTGTTCACAGCCAGGAACGAGGCGTAGACGTCGACCAGGGACTGCTTCTGGCGCTCGGTCAGGGCCGGGTCGCCCAGGATCGCCAACTCCACGGATCCGCCGACGCCGTCCTCCGGGCTGACGATGCCGGCCCGGACGTAGAGCTGCTCGGCCGAGATCCGCAGGGCCTTGGCGAGCTGCTGCAGCACCTCCGCGGAGGGACGACGCAGCCCACGCTCGATCTGGCTCAGGTAGGGGTTGGAGACCCCGGTGAGCTCCGCGAGCTGGCGCAGCGAGAGCCGCGCGCCCTTGCGCTGCTCCTTGAG
This sequence comes from Nocardioides sp., assembly GCA_026786275.1. Lineage (GTDB taxonomy): Bacteria > Actinomycetota > Actinomycetes > Propionibacteriales > Nocardioidaceae > Nocardioides. The sequence goes on from JAJAYJ010000019.1 coordinate 6,624, forward strand.
GTAGTCGCCGAGCGACTCGACGGTCTTGTTGACCGCGTCGCCGACTCGTCCGCCTACCGTGCTGTGTGCCATGCCTCCATAGTGCTAACAGTTGTTAGCAAATTGCAAGCAGATCGGGGTGTGCGTCGGCTCACACCCGCGCTCCACCCCCGCCCAGCGCGGCAGTAACGGAGCAGGATCGTGCTAGCTGGCAGCGCGTCGAGCTTGGCCTGAGCCTGGCTCCGAGGACGACTCGAGCAGCTCCGCCGTGACCGCCCACGGCGCGTGGTGGCGAGACGGGTCCGACAGCACTCGACCCAGCACCAGTCCCAGGGGCAGCGACAGCACGAACCAGGCCACCAGCGCGAAGGCGATCATCGTCACGTCCTCATCATGGCGGGTGAGGGCCCCGGAGGGGACCGGAATCGCCGAAGGGGCACCACGGGGACACACCGGGCACACACCGGTGGCCACTCAGAACGCCGACCGGATCTCCCCCACGGTCTCGCCCCCGCCCAGC
>JAJAYJ010000020.1 GCA_026786275.1 Nocardioides sp.
CCCGGCCGCGACCGCGTCGAGGGCAGTGGCCCGCACACAGTGGTCGGTGGCCAGGCCGCACACGTCGACCCGGTCGACGCCCCGGGCGCGCAGCCAGCCCGTGAGCGTCTCACCCGCCGCGCTGCCCTCGAAACCGGAGTACGCCGCGGCGTGCTCGCCCTTGAGGAACACCGCCTCGAACCGGTCCGGGTCCAGCGCCGGGTGGAAGTGCTCCCCCTCGGTGCCGACCTCGCAGTGCACCGGCCAGGAGTCGACGTAGTCGGGCTCCGAGGACCAGTGCGGACCGGGATCGACGTGGTGGTCCCGGGTGGCCACGACGTGGGTGTAGCCGGGATCGCCCCGCAGCAGCTCGGCCACCTGCTCGGCGACCCGGTTGCCGCCGGTGACGGGCAGCGCACCGCCCTCGCAGAAGTCGTTCTGGACGTCGACCACGATCAGGGCGGAGGTCATGGAACCGAGCCTAGTGGTGCGCCTGGACGTGCCGGGTCGCGATCACCGGCTCGCCCCTCGACAGCTGCTGCGCGGCGAGCGGCAGCTCGGCCCGCGCGGCCCGGTGCCGCTCCCGCGCGGTGGCGAGGTCCTCGCGGCCAACCACGACACCGTCGCGCACCAGCGGCACCAGCAGCACCCGGTCGTTGCCGTCGTCCTCGGGCGGGGTGCCGATGCCAACGACTTCGGCCTGCGCGACCCCGGCGGCGTCGAGGCGTCGCAGCGCGTACTTGCGGCCACCCAGCGAGACCTTGTCGGTGGACCGCTTGGACACCGGGACCATCTCGCCGTCCGAGCCCTCCCGGGAGACGAGCTTGTAGACGAAGCCGGAGGTGGGGTGGCCGGAGCCGGTCACCAGCTGGGTGCCCACGCCGTACCCGTCCACCGGGGCCGAGGCCAGCGAGGCGATCGCGAACTCGTCCAGGTCGCTGGTCACCACGATCCGGGTCCGGGTGGCGCCGAGCTCGTCGAGCTGGTCGCGCACCTGCTGGGCCAGCACCCCGAGGTCGCCCGAGTCGAGGCGGACCGCGCCCAGCCCGGGACCCGCAGTCTGCACGGCCAGACGCACGGCCTCGCGGACGTCGTAGGTGTCGACCAGCAGCGTGGTGCCTACCCCGAGCGAGTCGACCTGGGCCCGGAACGCCTGGGTCTCGGTGTCGTGCAGCAGCGTGAAGGAGTGCGCGCTGGTGCCGGTCGTCGGCACGCCGTACCGGTGCCGGGCCGCGAGGTTGGAGGAGCTGGCGAACCCCGCGACGTACGCCGCCCGCGCCGCGGCGACCGCGGCCTCCTCGTGGGTGCGCCGCGACCCCATCTCGATGCAGGGCCGCCGACCCGCGGCCGCCGTCATCCGCGACGCCGCGGAGGCGATCGCGGAGTCGTGGTTGTAGATGGAGAGCAGCAGGGTCTCGAGCAGCACCGCCTCCGCGAACGTCGACTCCACGACCAGCACCGGGGAGTAGGGCAGGTAGACCTCGCCCTCGGCGTATCCCCACACGTCACCCCCGAAGCGGTACGACGCCAGCCACTCCAGCGTGGGGGCGTCGACGACGCCGTCGAGCGCCGCGAGCTCACCCGGTCCGAACCGGAAGGCCTCGATCGCGTCGAGGGCCCGACCGACGCCCGCGACCACGCCGTAGCGGCGGCCCGGCGGCAACCGTCGCCCGAACAGCTCGAAGACGGATCGGCGCCCGGCCGTCCCGGCCGCGAGGGCCGCCTGGAGCATGGTCAGCTCGTAGTGGTCGGTCATCAGTGCGGTGGAGGTGCCGGACGGGGTCACCGGGTCAGGGTAGGGCCACGATCTCCGGGTCGAGGCGTGTGCCACGATAGGTTCGTGTCCGCGCCCAGCCCGGTCGAGGTCGAGCCGACCACCACACCCGACGAGGTCACCCGTCCCGCGAAGCCGTGGGTGACGATCGTGTGGAACGACCCCGTCAACCTGATGTCCTACGTCACCTTCGTCTTCCAGAAGTACTTCGGCTACGACAAGGCCAAGGCCGAGAAGCTGATGATGGAGGTGCACCGCGACGGTCGCTCCGTGGTCAGCAACGGAAGCCGCGAGGAGATGGAGCGCGACGTGCAGGCCATGCACGAGTACGGACTGTGGGCCACCATGGAGCACGACAGGTGAGTGCGTTCACCCGGCACCGCCGCAGCCGCCGGATCATCGCCCACTTCGCCGGGTTCGAGGCCGACCTGCTGCGCTCGCTGGCGGCCCAGCTGGTCGAGCTGCTGCGCAACGAGGCCGCCGTGCCCCGCGACGACCTCGACCCGCTGGAGGCGATGCTCGACTTCTCCGGGCCGGAGTCCGAGCCCGAGGACCCGGTGCTCGCGCGGCTGTTCCCGACCGCCTACCAGCACGACGAGGAGGCGGCCTCGGAGTTCCGGCGCTACACCGAGGGCGGGCTGCGCGACGGCAAGGCCGCGGCCGCGGTGAGCATCATCGACACCCTGGAGGAGGCGGGCCTGCCCTTCGAGCTGCAGGAGGACGGCCTGGTCATCGACGTCGAGCTCGACGAGCCGGCCGCCGAGACCTGGATGCGCTCCTTCACCGACCTGCGGCTCGCGCTGGCCACCCGTCTCGGGGTCGAGGACGGTGACGAGGACTACTGGTCCACCCTGCCCGACGACGATCCGCGGGGCCAGGCGCACGACATCTACCAGTGGGTCGGCTACCTGCAGGAGACCCTGGTCGCGGCCCTGACCGACTGAGCCGGTGCCGGGGGTTCCGTCCGCCCACACAGGAGTTGGAGGCTGTCGGCGCCGGCTGACATCCTCGGGGGGTGAGCACTCGGGACCCTGCTCGCCCCTCCCTGGGGGCTTTCTGGCACGACCTGCCCCGCGAGGGCAAGCTGTTGCTGTCCGTGGTCGTCTTCGAGTTCGTCGGCACCGGCCTGGTGCTCCCGTTCTGGGTCGTTTACCTGCACGAGGTGCGCGGTTTCTCGCTCGGCACCGCCGGCCTGCTGCTCGGCCTCCAGCCCCTTTTCGGGTTGCTGGCCGCCGGCCCCGGGGGAGCGGTCATCGACCGGTACGGCGCCCGCGTGGTGCTGATCTTCTCGCTCTGCTCGGTGGTGGCCGGGCAGGTCGTGATGGCGTTCGCCTCCAGCGTCGCGCTCGCGGCCCTCGCCCTGGCGCTGTCGGGCCTGGCCTTCGGGCTCTCGTTCCCGGCCTCGCAGAGCATGATCGCCACGGTGGTGCCCTCGGCGATCCGGCAGCGCTACTTCGGCGTCAACTTCAGCCTCCTCAACCTGGGCATCGGCCTCGGCGGGCTGCTGGGGGGTGCCTTCGTCGACGTCGAGCGCCTGTGGACCTTCCAGGCGCTCTACCTCGGCGACGCGCTGACCTTCCTGCCCAGCATCGTCCTGCTCCTGGGGCCCCTGCGCCACGTCGCCGGCCGTCCGGTGCACGACGAGCACGCCGACGTCGTGCCCCCGAGCTACCGCGAGGTGCTGCGGCTGCCGGCGATGCCGACGCTCGTCCTGCTGACCTTCGTGGCGTCGTTCGTGGCCTACGCCCAGCTCAACTCCGGCATGCCGGCCTTCGCCCGCGCCGTGGCGCAGGTGTCCACCCAGGGCCTCGGCATCGCCTTCGCGTGCAACACGCTGGTGATCGTGCTGCTGCAGCTGGTCGTGCTGCAACGCATCGAGGGTCGCCGCCGGACCCGCGTGATCGTGGTGATGGCGCTCGTCTGGGCGGTGGCCTGGGTCCTGCTGGGCGCCGCCGGGCTGGCGCCGGGCACGCTGGGCGCCACCGTGCTCGTCGCGGCCTGCGCCTCGGTCTTCGCCCTGGGCGAGACGCTGCTGCAGCCGACGCTGCCGGCGATCACCAACGACCTGGCCACCGACCGCCTGCGTGGTCGCACCAACGCCCTGGCCTCGGTCGCCTTCCAGCTGCCGATGGTGGTGGCCCCGCCCGTCGCGGGCTGGCTGATCGGCCACGACCTGGAGCTGGTCTACGTCGTCGGCCTGGTCGTCGGCTGCCTCACGGTGGCGGCCATCAGCGTGGTGCGCCTCGAGCCGCAACTGAGCGCGGTGGCCAACGGGGTCGGGCCGGGCGCGAACGACCCCGGGCCGGCCGCCCACGCGCTGGCCGAGGTCTCACCGACCCGGCCGAGTCCCACCTCCCCGCCCGGCTGAGGCGACGGCTGGGCGAGCGGCCCGCAGGTCCGCAGGCCGGGCAGCAGCGGCGAGGTGATCGACAGCCCCTACCCTAGGGGGTGTGCTGACCATCGACCAGGCGACGTACGACGCGATCGTGTCGCACGCCAAGCGAGACCACCCCGACGAGGCCTGCGGCGTCGTGGCGGGCCCGGAAGGCAGTGACCGACCCGAGCGCTTCATCGAGATGGTCAACGCCGCCGGCAGCCCCACCTTCTACGAGTTCGACTCCACCGACCTCCTGCACCTCTACCGGGAGATGGACGCCCAGGACGAGGAGCCGGTGGTCGTCTACCACTCCCACACGGCCACCGAGGCCTACCCCAGCCGCACCGACATCGGTCTCGCGAGCGAGCCGAACGCCCACTACGTGCTCGTCAGCACGCGCGAGCACGGGAATAGCGAGGGCTCCGCGGAGTTTAGGTCCTACAGGATCGTCGACGGCGAGGTGACCGAGGAAGAGGTCTCCGTCGTCCCCGGGCTGATCGGCAGCCCGCAGCACACCGAGCACAACTGAGGAGAAGCATGGCCATCGAGGTCCGTATCCCGACCATCCTGCGCACCTACACCGACGGCGAGAAGGCCGTGTCCGGTGAGGGGTCCAACCTGAGCGCGCTGATCGCCGACCTGGAGGCCAGCCACCCCGGGCTCAAGGAGCGTCTCGTCGACGTCAAGGACGGCAAGGACGACCTGCGCCGCTTCGTGAACGTCTACATCAACGACGAGGACGTCCGCTTCATCGGTGGGCTCGGGGCCGAGCTCAAGGACGGCGACCAGGTCGTCGTGCTGCCGGCTGTCGCCGGCGGTTGCTGAGCCGGGACACGCCAGCCGACCCGCGGGTCGCGACCCGGTGACCGGACAGGAGGAGGTGACGGTGCCGAACCGACGCACGTTCGTCCTCGTCGACGGCGAGAACATCGACGCCACGCTCGGCAACTCCCTGCTCGGGCGTCGTCCCACCCCGGACGAGCGGCCCCGTTGGGAGCGCATCACGGAGTTCGCGGAGCGCACCTGGGGCCAGCCGGTCACGGGGCTGTTTTTCCTGAACGCGACCAACGGCAACCTGCCCCACTCGTTCGTGCAGGCCCTGCTGGCGATGGGCTACCGGCCGATCCCGCTGGCCGGCTCCCCGGACCAGAAGGTGGTCGACGTCGGGATCCAGCGCACCCTCGAGGCGCTGCTCGGCCACGACGAGGCCGACGTGATGCTGGCCAGCCACGACGCCGACTTCGCCCGCCAGCTCGGTGCGCTGATCGGCGGGGAGCGTCAGGTCGGTCTGCTCGGCCTGCGTGAGTACACGAGCACCCACCTGAGCGCTCTGGGTGTCCCGTTGTTCGACCTCGAGGACGACGTCGGCGCGTTCAACCTGCCGCTGCCCCGGGTGCGGATCATCCCGCTCTCCGAGTTCGACCCCGAGCGCTTCCTGCGCTGAGCGCCCGATCTGGCCCACGACCTGCCTCACACCCCGACCAAGGAAGGGCACCCTGATCCCATGCGGTACGACAACCTGCTCGCCTCCGTCGGCAACACCCCGCTCGTGGGGCTGCCGCGACTCTCGCCGAGCCCTGACGTCCGGTTGTGGGCCAAGCTCGAGGACCGCAACCCGACCGGCTCCATCAAGGACCGCCCGGCCCTGAAGATGATCGAGGAGGCGGAGAAGGACGGGCTGCTCCGCCCCGGCTGCACGATCCTCGAGCCGACGTCGGGCAACACCGGCATCTCGTTGGCGATGGCGGCCAAGCTCAAGGGCTACCGGATCGTGTGCGTGATGCCGGAGAACACCTCGGTGGAGCGCCGCCAGCTGCTGCGCATGTGGGGCGCGGAGATCATCTTCTCGCCCGCGGCGGGCGGGTCCAACGAGGCCGTCCGGGTCGCCAAGCGGACCGCCGAGGAGCACCCCGACTGGGTGATGCTCTACCAGTACGGCAACGCGGCCAACGCGCTCTCGCACCAGGAGGGCACCGGCCCCGAGCTGCTGGCCGACCTGCCGTCGATCACCCACTTCATCGCGGGCCTGGGCACCACGGGCACCCTGATGGGGGTCAGCCGCTTCTTCCGCGAGGCCAAGCCCGACGTCCGCATCGTCGCCGCGGAGCCCCGCTACGGCGAGCTGGTCTACGGTCTGCGCAACATGGACGAGGGCTTCGTGCCCGAGCTGTACGACGCCGACCTGATCGACTCCCGCTTCTCGGTCGGCCCCCGTGACGCGGTCCGCCGGGTGCGCGAGCTGCTCGAGCTCGAGGGCATCTTCGCCGGCATCTCCACCGGCGCGATCCTGCACGCCGCACTGGGCCAGGCGGCCAAGGCGGTCAAGGCCGGCGAGAGCGCCGACATCGCCTTCATCGTCTGCGACGGCGGGTGGAAGTACCTCTCCACCGGCGCCTACGAAGGCACCGTCGAGGAGGCCGAGGACCGGCTCGAAGGCCAGCTGTGGGCCTGAGGCCCAGGCTCTTGGCCCTGCTGCCGCTGCTCCTGCTGCTCCTGTGCGTGCCTGGCCCGGCCCTCGCGGCCGGCACGCTGAGCCCCCTCAGCCCCCTCAGCCCCCTGAGCCCGCCCGTCGTCACCGGCGCCCCGACGTACGCCGCGGTGCTCAGTGCGACGGCCGGCACCTGGTCGACCACGCCGACCACCGTCACCTACCAGTGGCTGCGCGACGGCGTCGCGGTCGCCGGGGCGACCGGTCCGACCCACGTGCTGGGTGCCGACGACCTCGGCCGACGTCTGTCGGTGCGCGGCGACGGCGCCGACGTCGCCGACGACACCGGGGGCAGCGGCACCGCGACGTCGGCGCCGACCGAGCCGGTGGCCCCGGCCACCAACCCGGTGCGGCGTGAGCCGGGGATCCGGGGCACGCTGCGCTTCGGCCGCACGCTCGAGGCCACGCCTGCGCGGTTCGCGACCCCGCCGTCCAGGCTGCGCTGGCAGTGGCTGCGAGGGGGGACCGCGATCCCCGGCGCCACCGGCACGACGTACGCCCTGCAGCCCGTCGACGTCGGCACCCGGCTGCGCGTGCGGGCCACCGGCACCGAGCCCGGGCTCCTCGACGCCGTGGCCACCTCGAGCGGCAAGGCCGTGGTCAGGCACCGCCGCGACGTGCGCCGCACGGTGACCTACAGCGTCGAGACCCGGGGGCGGATCACCACGAGCGTGCGGGAGTTCGCCACCCTCGCCCAGCAGACGTACGCCGACGCGCGCGGCTGGCGCTCCTCGGGCATCGCCTTCGAGCGGGTCGCCCGGGGCGGCAGCTTCACCCTGGTGCTGGCGGCCGCTGGGCAGGTGCCCCGGTTCTCCAGCGCCTGCTCGAGCACCTACAGCTGCCGGGTCGGCCGGTTCGTGATCATCAACCAGACCCGGTGGCTGCAGGCGACGCCGCCCTGGAACGCCGCCGGCGGCTCGTTGCGCGACTACCGCCACCTGGTCCTCAACCACGAGACCGGTCACTGGCTGGGTCTCGACCACGCCGGTTGCTCCCGAGCAGGTGCGCTCGCGCCGGTGATGATGCCGCAGTCGAAGGGTCTCGGCGGCTGCCGGTTCAACCCCTGGCCCACCCTCGGTGAGGCGGCCTCGCGCAGCCCGAGGTGAGCGGTCCGCGATGCCGTAGGCTCGCCTGCGTCCCGCCCCGCACCACCGTCCAGCGGAGCCCGCATGCGCGAGATCGTCGTCTTCAGCGGCAGCGCCCACCGCACCCTCGCCCGCTCCATCTGCGACGGGCTCGGGGTCGAGCTCAGCTCGGTCGAGCTGACCCGGTTCAGCAACGACTGCCTGCAGGCCCAGCTGCAGGCCAACTGCCGCCAGCGTGACGTCTACATCGTGCAGCCGCTGGCACCCCCGACGCAGGAGCACCTGATGGAGCTCCTGCTGATGATCGACGCGGCCCGGGGTGCCTCGGCCGACCAGATCACCGCCGTGATCCCTTACTACGCCTACGCCCGCTCGGACAAGAAGGACGCCTCCCGGCTCTCCATCGGCGGCCGGCTGGTGGCCGACATGCTGAGCGCGGCCGGGGTGCACCGGGTGCTGACGATGACGCTGCACGCGCCCCAGGTGCACGGGTTCTTCTCGGTGCCGGTCGACCACCTGACCGGCATCGGCGTGCTGGCCGGGCACTACCAGGAGCAGGACCTCTCCGATGCGGTGGTGGTCTCCCCGGACTTCGGCAACGCCAAGACCGCCACCCAGTTCGCCCGTCTGCTCGGCCTGCCCGTCGCGGCCGGCAGTAAGAAGCGGCTGGCCGACGACCGGGTGGTCATCGACGCCATCGTCGGTGACGTGGAGGGCCGGCGTGCGATCGTGCTCGACGACGAGATCGCCACCGGCGGCTCCATCATCGAGCTGTTGGACCGGCTGGCCGAGCACGGCTGCACCGAGGCCTCCGTAGCCTGCACCCACGGCCTGTTCGTCGGCAAGGCGATCGAGCGGCTGCGCGGGCACCCGATGATCAGCGAGGTGGTCGCCACCGACACGGTGCCCGCGCCCACCACCTGGCCCGAGCTGAAGACCCGCTCGGTGGCCGGCCTGTTCGCGAGCGCCATCGAGCGGATCCACGCCGGGGAGTCGGTCAGCAGCCTCTTCGACGGCGTCGACCCGGCCCACGGGCCGCCCCAGCCGCGGCTCTTCGACTGAGGTGCGCGGGGCCTGAGGCAGCCTCCGGTCAGCCGGGGACTCCTGCGGCGGTGACCCTCAGCGCCTGGTCGGCGTCCTGGGTGCTGCCCGGCACCGACGGCAGCCCCATCAGGCCGGCGGCGAGGTCGGCGAGCATGCCGTTGCGGATCGGCTGCGCGGTGGCGTATCCCGGCCGCCTGGTGCCCGGATCGGTGAACGAGGGGTTGAGGTCGTAGAGGTCGGCGCGCTCGATGCCCCTGCCCCAGGCGAAGAACGGCACCCGGACGTTCTCCAACCGGGTCCGGTCGGTGTGGGTGGCGCCGATGCCGCCGTGGTCGGCGGTCAGCAGCACGAGCATGTCCTTGCTCAGCGCCGGGGTGCTCTCGATGGTCTCCAGCAGCCGCCCGAGAAGCCGGTCGGTGCGGGCGACGGCATCGACGTACTCGGGGGACATGAAGCCGTCGGCGTGACCGACGAGGTCGGGCAGTGCCACGTGCAGGAAGGTGAAGTCCCGCTCGGCGGTCGTGAGGTCCGTCTGCACGGCCGTGATCAACCGGGGTGCGCGGGGGTCGACCACGAACCGGTCGATGCCGCCACGCCACGAGCGGCGGAACAACGAGAACGTGCTCGAGCCGGCGAACAGGGCCGACGACCCGCCGGCCGTCCGGACCGTGGTGAAGATCGACTCCACCGGCCGGCCGGCGGCCTTCTGCACCGTGCTGCCCTTGCGGTCGCCGTTCCAGGTCACGCCGTGGCCACCCCGGCGGGCCTTGATCCGGCGCCCGGTCAGCATGCTGGCGTGGTTGGGCAGGGTCCGCGTCTGCTCGTACTGCGTGCGGGCGTTGAAGGTGGACGCACCCTCGTCGAGGAGCCGGTAGAAGGTGGGTGCCGCATCGCGACCGAGCCGGGTGATGGCGCGGGGGTTGAGACCGTCGACCGAGATGGCGAGCACCCGGGTGCCGGAGACGGCCGCGGCCCGGGGAGCCGGGGCTGACGCGCTGACGTGGGCCGTGGGCGCCCCGGTCGCCACCGGCGAGGCGAGAGCGGGGGTGAGCAGCAGGGCCAGCACGGGAGCCACGAGAACGGTGCGCATGCCGGGCACGGTACGTGGCCCGGGTGACGACCGCGTGTCGCTCTCGGTGAGACACCGACGTGACCTGCGTCAAGCGACCGTGCGCGAACACCCCGGACCGCTTAGCCTGCACCAGTGAGGCCAGCCACTGATGCTCCCATCGGGATCTTCGACTCGGGGTTCGGTGGGCTCACGGTCGCCCGCTCGGTGATCGACCAGCTGCCGCACGAGTCGATCCGCTACGTCGGCGACACGGCTCGTCAGCCCTACGGCCCCAAGCCGATCAGCGAGGTCCGCGAGTACGCCCTCGAGTGCCTCGACCACCTGGTGGCCCAGGGCGTGAAGGCCCTGGTGATCGCCTGCAACTCCGCCAGCGCCGCGATGCTCCGCGATGCTCGCGAACGCTACGACGTGCCGGTGGTGGAGGTGATCTACCCCGCCACCCGCCGAGCTGTCGCAGCGAGCCGGACCGGTCGGATCGGGGTCATCTGCACCCGGGCCACCGCCGACTCGCTGGCCTACGACGACGCGTTCGCGGCCGCCCCGCACGTCGAGCTCACCACCCGGGCCTGCCCGCGCTTCGTGGACTTCGTCGAGGCCGGGGTGACCGGGGGCCAGGAGCTGCTCGACGTCGCCCACTCCTACCTCGACCCGCTGACTGCGGCCGGGGTGGACACCCTGATCCTCGGTTGCACGCACTACCCGCTGCTCACCGGCGTGATCTCCTACGTGATGGGCGACGACGTGACCCTGGTCAGCAGCGCGGAGGAGTGCGCCAAGGACGTGTTCAAGATGCTGGTGCGCTCGGAGCTGATGCGGCCCGACGGCGACCCGTCGTACGCGTTCGTGACGACGGGGTCACCCGAGGAGTTCGAGACGATCGGCCGCCGGTTCCTGGGACCGGAGATGGTGGTGGCGAGCCAGTTCGCCGGGGGGTTGGCGTGAGGCTCACGGTCATCGGCTGCTCGGGGTCCTACCCGGGCCCGGACTCGCCCGCCAGCTGCTACCTGCTCGAGGCCGAGCACGACGACGGGTCGGGCCGCCGCACCTGGCGGGTGCTGATGGATCTGGGCAGCGGGGCGTTGGGCGTGCTGCACCGCTACGCCGACCCGCTGGCGATCGACGCCGTGCTGCTCAGCCACCTGCACGCCGACCACTGCCTGGACATGTCCGGCTACTACGTGATGCGCAAGTACCACCCGGAGGGTCCCGCGCCCCGGATCCCGGTGTGGGGCCCCCGCGACACCCCGAACCGGCTGGCCCGCGGCTACGACCTGCCCGAGGACACCGGCATGCACGAGGAGTTCGACTTCCGGACCTACGAGAGCGGCCTGCGGGTCGGACCGTTCGGCGTCGAGGCGATCGGTGTCCACCACCCGGTGGAGGCCTTCGGGCTGCGCGTCACCGCCGACGGGGCCACGCTGGCCTACACCGGGGACAGCGGGCCCTGCGACAGCCTCGACGACGTCGCCGCCGACGCCGACCTGCTGCTGGCCGAGGCGTCCTTCCGCGAGGTCGACGACAACCCCGAGGGCGTGCACCTGACCGGTGCCGAGTGCGGCCATCTGGCCACCCGGGCCCGCTCCCGGCGCCTGGTGCTGACGCACGTGCCGCCCTGGCACGAGCGCCAGGGCATGTTGGACGAGGCGGCCGAGGTGTACGACGGCCCGCTCGAGCTGGCCTTCGTCGGTGCCGTCTACGAGCTGACCGGCGACCCGAACGACGACCTGGCGCGCTGAGCCCGGCCGGGGCCTAGAGCAGGCCGGCGTCGTGCACGCAGATCGCGATCTGGACCCGGTTGGTGGTGCCGAGCTTGTCGAAGAGTCGCGACACGTGCGCCTTGACGGTCGGCACCGAGACGAAGAGCTCCCGCGCGATCTCGGCGTTGCTGAGGCCCCGGCCGACGGCCAGGGCGACGTCGCGCTCGCGGTCGGTCAGGACCGCCAGCCGACGGTCCGCGCTCTCCGCACGGTCATCACCCGACGTCGTGCGCAGGCGCTCGATCAGCACCCGGGTCACCGCGGGCGAGAGCATCGGCTCGCCTTCGGCGACCCGGCGGATCGCGGCCACGATGTCGGCCGGGGGCGTGTCCTTGAGCAGGAACCCGTCGGCGCCCGCGGCCACGGCCTGCAGCACGTAGGCATCGGCGTCGAACGTGGTCAGCACGATCACCCGGGGCGGGTCGGACCGGGCGTGCAGCATCCGGGTCGCCTCGAGGCCGTCGAGGCGGGGCATCCGGATGTCCATCAGCACCACGTCGGGGCGCAGCCGGTCGACCTGCTCGACGCCGGCCCGACCGTCGGCGGCCTCACCCACCACCTCGTGGTCGGGTTGGCCGCCGAGCATCAGCGCGAGGGCCGAGCGGACCAGCGGGTCGTCGTCGAAGACCAGGATCCGCACGCTCATGCCGCCCACGGGATCCAGGTGTCGAGCACGAACGAGTCACGCTCGCGACGGTGCTCCAGACGGCCCCCGAGCAGGGCCGCCCGTTCGCTGAGCCCGACCAGCCCGAGGCCGGCACCCGGGGTGCCGCTGCCGAAGCCGAGCGGGTTGTCGAGGTGCAGGCGCAAGCCCTCGTCGGGCCCGCCGGAGAGCCGGATGTGGACGGCCGCACCGGGCGCGTGCTTGTGCGCATTGGTCAGCCCCTCCTGCACGATCCGGTAGACCGCGCGGCCGACCGGGTCCGGCAGGTCGCGGTGATGACCTCGCAGGTCGTCACGGAGCTCGACGTTGAGGCCGTTCTCGCGCGCGTCGGCGACCAGCTGCGGCAGGTCGGCGTACGTCGGCTGCGGCGAGAAGGTGTCACCCCCGGCGGGCTCGCGCAGCACCCCCAGCACGTCACGCAGGTCGTTGAGGGCCTCGTGTGCCTTCTGCTGGATGACCGCGGCGTTCTCGCGGACCTCTCCGGCGCTGAGGCCGTCACGGAAGGCCAGCGCACCGGCGTGCAGGGAGATCTGCGAGATCCGGTGCGCGAGGACGTCGTGCATCTCGCGGGCGATCCGGGAGCGCTCGGTGCTGCGGGCCTGCGAGGTGCGCAGCTCCTGCTCGGCCTCGGCCCGCTCAGCGCGCGACTGCAGGGTCCAGATCAGCTCACGGCGTGAGCCGAGGTACATGCCCCACCCGAAGATCCCCACGGTCGCGACGAGGTTGGCGCTGAGGGTGAGCCAGAACGGGTCCCGGTCGACCCCGGGGTTGACCACGCTGAAGAGGAGCGCGGTGCCGTAGCTGAGCACCCCGACCGGCACGATCTCACGCCAGCGCCTCCGGGTGGCCAGGGACACCGCGGCGAGCACAGCCGGTCCGGCGGCGCCACCGGACACGCCGGCGAGGACCGCCAGCGCGACCGCGACCGGGACCGGATGTCGACGACGCTTACAGACCAGCACGAACGCGACCAGGCCGAGGCCGACGTCGAGCGCCACCCACCACCAGGAGCGGTCCACCTGGCCCTCGACGACGGGCAGCCAGACCGTGGCACTGATCCCGAGGCAGAGCACCAGGCGCCAGGTGTGGCCCCACGGCCGCAGCTGCGGCTGGTACTCCGCAGGCGTAGGACGGTCCACCCGAGCACCCTAGGGTGCGAGGCCGGGTCGCCGCAGCGGCTGCAGGTCCCAACCCACCCCTACTTAGGTCGGGGCCGCGTCCACGTCTGAGGTCGGATGCACCGCGGCTCGTGGACGAACAGGATGGTCGCCATGATCACCGTGGAAAGCCTGACTAAGACCTACGCCTCGTTCACCGCCGTGGACGACGTGAGCTTCGTCTGCCAGCCCGGCCGGGTCACCGGCTTCCTCGGGCCCAACGGCGCCGGCAAGACGACGACGATGCGGATCATGGTGGGCCTGACCAACCCCACCCACGGCCGGGTGACCATCGGCGGTCACCTCTACCGCGACATCCCCAACCCCGGACGCCACGTCGGGGTGCTCCTCGACGCCTCGGCACAGCACGCGGGCCGCACCGGCCGCGAGATCCTGGGGATCGGTGCCAGCACGATGGGTCTGCCCACCTCGCGGGTCGACGAGATGCTGGCCCTGGTCTCGCTCAGCGACGAGGAGGCCAAGCGCCGGCTGCGCAACTACTCCCTCGGCATGAAACAGCGCCTCGGCATCGCGCACGCCCTGCTCGGCGACCCGTCCGTGCTGATCCTCGACGAGCCGGCCAACGGCCTCGACCCGGCCGGCATCCGGTGGATGCGTGGCCTGCTCAAGGGCTACGCCGACCGTGGTGGCACGGTGCTGCTCTCCAGCCACCTGCTCAACGAGGTCGAGCTGATCGCCGACGAGATGATCCTGATCGGGCGCGGCGCGATCGTGGCCCGCGGCGACAAGGAGTCGCTGCGCGCCGGGGAGCAGCACAAGGTCACCAACGTGACCTCGCTCGACAACACCCTGCTCGCCAAGGCGCTCGACGCCCAGGGGTACGCCGTCACGGCCGCCGGCGGCGGCCTGCGGGTCGAGGCGGCCCCGGTCGACGTCGGTCGGGTCGCGGCGGACAACACCATCGTGCTGAGCGACCTGCGCTCCGCCGACGGCGGCCTCGAGGACCTCTTCCTCGCCCTCACCTCCGACACCCAGCGCGACGACACCCCCGCAGGAGCCCAGCCATGAGCACCACCGTCACCCCCGTCACCCCCGGCACCATCGACCTCTCCGGCACGACCCAGGTCTCGATGCTGCAGCTCTCCCGGGTCGAGCTGCGCAAGGCCCTCGACACCCGGGCCGGGCGCTGGTTCGCGATCGCGATCGTCGGCTTGGTCCTGCTCGTCGAGGTCATCTACGCCGTCACGGCCCCCGACAACGCCAAGGACTACGGCGACTTCCTGGGCATCGCGGGCTTCGTGCTGGGCTACTTCATGCCGATCCTGATCATCATGCTGGTCACCAGCGAGGCCAGCCAGCGCAACGGCCTGGTCACCTTCACCCTCGAGCCGCGGCGCGCGCGCGCGCTGGTGGCCAAGCTCGCGGCCGGCCTGCTGCTGGCGGCCGGGGTGATGGTGCTGGCTGCTGCGGTGGCCGTCGTCGGCACCCTGCTGGGCTCGCTGACCGGCGGGTCCCCGGTGTGGTCGGTGGACGCCAACCTGCTGTTCAACGGCTTCGTGCTGGCCAACGTGGTGGGCGTGTTCATCGGGTTCGCGATCGGGACACTGCTGATGAACACCCCGGCGGCGATCGTCGCCTACTTCGCCTACAGCCTGATCCTGCCGATCGCGGTCGGCATCCTGTCCGCCCTGAGCAGTGCCTTCGAGAAGGTCGCGCCCTGGATCGAGTTCAACACCGCCCAGGTGCCGCTGTTCACCGGCGACTACACGCCGAGCGGCGAGGAATGGGCCCAAATCGCCACCGCGGGCGTGATCTGGATGGTGATCCCGCTGGTGCTCGGCACGATGCGGCTGCTGCGGATCGAGTTCAAGTAGCACAGGATCCGGCCCGTCGGACCGGCCCCCGGCTCCGAGCGCCCGCGCGCACCGCTCAGCTGAGCACGTCCTTGCGGCGGAACAGCGCGTAGCCCAGGCCCACGAACAGGACCGTGTAGAAGACCGACCACAGGGTGCCGTGGCGCAGTGCGGTCCAGTCGATCGCCGGGTTGAGCAGGTCCAGCCAGGCGGTGTCGTAGTGCATCGGCAGCCCGTTGCGCAGGGTGCCCAGGTTGTCGATCTGGCCCAGGATGGCGGCCACGATCGTGACCATCACCGCACCGCCGACGGCCGCCAGGGGGGCGTCCGTGCGCACCCCGAGGCAGAACGCGATCGCCCCGACCTGCAGCAGCGAGACCACCAGGTAGGCCACGACGCCGAGGAGCCGTGGCCCGAGCTCGGCCCAGCCGAGGGTGCCACCGAGCGGGTTGGTGAAGGCGTCCCAGCCGTAGAACACACCCCCCACGAGCAGCGACCAGGTCACCAGCGAGGAGACGGCCACGGCCACGGTGGCCATGCCGACGACGAGCTTGCTGGTGAGCAGCCGGGTGCGCGGCACGGGCGCGACCAGGAGGTAGCGCAGCGTCGACCAGGACGCCTCGGACGGCAGCGAGTCGCCGACGAAGAGGGCGGCCAGCACCATCAGCAGGAACGACGCCGACACCGCCGTGGTGAAGACCGCGAAGTTGGCCGAGCCCAGGGTGGCCAGGTCGACCAGGGTGCCGGACTGGGGCTCGCCGCCGCCGATCGAGAAGGCGCCCACGATGATCAGTGGCAGCGCGGCCAGCAGGACGAAGGACCACAGGGTGCGGCGCCGGCGCAGCTGTCGGCCGAGCTCGGCGCGCCAGGACAGCGGCGCGGTGGTCCGGGGGTGGGGGGTCATCGGGAGCGCACCTGCCTGAGGCGTTCGGTCAGGGACGTCGGGTCGCCGTCGCTCGTGCCGCCCGAGGCCGCCGCGATCACGCCGAGGAAGACCTCCTCGAGCTGGCGGCGGCTGCTGACGCCGACGATGTCGGCACCGGTCTCGGCCACCGCCCGTACCACGTCGGCGCGCGCCACCTGCGCGGTGAGCACCAACCGCGGACCGCCGGGGTCCTCGTCGACCTCGACCTGGGTGATCCCGGGCACGGCACGCAACGCCGCGGCCAGCGCCGGCACCCCCGTGGTGCCGGGAGCCAGGGCGACCACGGTCGTGTCGGCGCTGTCGACCAGCTCGGCGACGGTGCCGGTGGTGATCACCCGCCCGGCGTGCATGACCACGACGTGGGAGCAGGTCAGCTCGACCTCGGACAGCAGGTGGCTGGACACGACCACGGTGCGACCGGCGGCGGCGTAGCGGTCCAGGATCGGGCGCAGGCCGGCGATCTGGGGCGGGTCGAGGCCGTTGGTGGGCTCGTCGAGGACCAGCACCTCGGGCAGCCCGAGCATGGCCTGGGCGATGCCGAGACGCTGGCGCATGCCCTGGCTGTAGGTCCGCACCGGCCGGTCGACGGCCCCCCCGAGCGCGGCGACCTGCAGCACGTCGTCGTAACCCGCCTCGTCGTCGTCGCGGCCGGTCGCGGCCCAGTAGGCCTCCAGGTTCTGCCGGCCGGTCAGGTGCGGCAGGAAGCCGGGTCCCTCGATCAGGGCGCCCACCCGGGCCAGCACCGGGGAGCCCGCCGACACCTGCTGGCCGAGCACGTGCACGGTGCCGGAGTCGGGACTGATGAGGCCCATCACCATCCGCAGCGTGGTCGTCTTGCCGGCCCCGTTGGGGCCCAGCAACCCGACCACCTGGCCCCGCCCGGCCCGCCAGGACACGTCGTCCACGGCCCGGTGGCCGTCGCTGTAGGTCTTCACCAGGTGGTCCACCACCAGCGGCACCGTGCTCAGGTCGTCGCGGACCGGCGTCTGCTGGCGGCGTCGGCGGCGCAGCAGGGCGGAGCCGGGCAGCACCAGCGCCAGCACCCCGATCCCGGCCAGGACGCCGAGGCTCTCGGCGTCGAGCGAGCCACCCCCCGAGCCGGGCAGCGCGCTGGCCTCGACCCCGGGCAGCCGCAGGTCGGCGAGCCGCACCAGGTCGGCGCGCGCCGCGCGGGGGCCGGCGTAGGTCTGGTCGGTGGAGGTGACCAGCACCCGCAGCGAGCTGCCCGCCTCGACCCGCCAGCTGGCCCCCGGCAGGGCGACCTCGACCTGCGTCGGCTCACCGGGGGTGGTCGCGCCGCTCACGGGCGCCACGCCCTGCCGGGTCAGGGTGGGCTTGCCCCCGGTCACCGGCCACAGGCGGAGGGACAGGGTCGAGGCCGTGCCCCTCGACGTGACCTCCAGGCTCACCCCGGGGGGGGGGCGGGCCCCCCCGCGCGGCGCCGGGGGGGCGGGCGCGGGGCCCCGCGCCCCCGGGGCCCGCACACCCGCCCCGCCGCCACCTGGGCGCCGGTCGGTGTCAGCGAGGTGCCGCAGCCCGTCCTGAACCCGCCCGGCGGCGAGCCGTCCTCGCTGAGCCTGGTGCCGGGGGCGGCCGCGGCCGTGACGGACGCCTTCGACGTCGGCGTCTCGACGTACGCCCTGGCCGCGCTCCCAGGCCAGTCCGCTGCCTTCGACACCCCGACCTTCGAGGAGACCCGCACCGTCGTCGGCACCCCCCGGGTGAGCCTGGAGGTCACGTCGAGTGGCACGTCCTCGACCCTGTTCCTCAGCCTGTGGCAGGTGACCGGGGGCAAGGCCACCCTGACCCGGCAGGTCGTGGCGCCCGTGAGCGTCGCGACCACCCCCGGTGAGCCGACGCAGGTCGAGGTCGCCCTGCCGGGGGCCAGCTGGCGGGTCGAGGCGGGCAGCTCGCTGCGGGTGCTGGTCACCTCCACCGACCAGACCTACGC